>DASQAU010000265.1:0-9403 GCA_035635595.1 Candidatus Eiseniibacteriota bacterium | reverse complement strand
GCGGGCGGCCGCTCGCCGATCTGGCCCTGCCAGACCTGGTTCAGGTGCTGCTGCTCACGCACGCCGCTCCACATCCCGTACGCGAAGCTCCCGATCAGCAACAGGCCGATGACCACGCACGAAAGCCACAGGACGCGCATCGGGTGGAGGCGGCGGCGCCGGCTCGCCACCTGGGCGCCAGGCGATGTTCGGCCTATGGCCATCTCGTAGGTAGAACGCATTTCGGCCGCCCCCCACCCTGACCTCCCCCTTCGGGGAGGGGATGCAGCCTTCCACCGGCCGGGTTACAGGACGAAGTAGAAGGTGGCTCCCTCTCCCACCGCGCCTTCGGCCCAGATGCGGCCTCCGTGGCGGTTGATGATCCTCCGGGTGGTGGCCAGCCCGATCCCGGCCCCCTCGAAGTCGCTCTGGCTGTGCAGCCTCTGGAAAGCCCCGAACAGCCGGTGCACGTAGATCATGTCGAAGCCGACGCCGTTGTCACGCACGTACACACGAGACTCGCCGTCCACGTTCTCGGTGCCGACCTCGATCTTCGGCGCTGTCTCCGAGCGCGTGAACTTCCACGCGTTGCTCAAGAGGTTGGCCAGCAGGATTCGGACGAGGCGCTTGTCTCCTGAGGCGGTCACACCGTCGGCGATTTCGACCTTGACCTTCCGACCGGGATCCTCGGCTCGAATTTCTCCGATGGCTTCCTTGGCCAGCGCGGTGATGTCGAGCGGTTCGCGATGGATCTCCCCGGTCGTGAGCCGGAAGAGCGATTGGAGGCCCTCGAAAACCGATGTCATGCGCTGGCTCGCACCCCTCATACGCTGCAGGTAGTCCTTCGCCTTCTTGTCCAGCTTGCCGCCGTAGTCCTCGAGCATGGCCTGGCTCAATCCGTCGAAGGCGAGCAGCGGCGCGCGAAGGTCGTTGGAAACCGAATAGCTGAATGCCTCCAGCTCGCGGTTGATCGCAGTCAGAGCCGTGGTGCGTTCCTCGACCAGCACCTCGAGCTGGCTCCGGTAGCGCCGAAGCTCCTGCTGCGCGCGATATAGCTCGACGAATACCGCGACCTTGGCGCGGAGGATCGCCGGCACGACCGGCGCGAACACGAAGTCGACTGCGCCAAGGTCGTAACCCCTGCCCATATCCGTCTCGGCCTGGTCGAGTGCCGTCACGAAGATGATCGGGGTCAGCTCGGAACGAGGCCGCTGCCGGATGAGCTGCGCGGTCTCAAAGCCGTCCATCATCGGCATGCGGACGTCCAGGAGCACCACCGCGAACTCCTGCCGGAGCAGCTGGCGGAGGGCATCGGCCCCGCTCGAAGCCTCCACGACGTTTTCGCCGAGCGGCGCAAGGATCGTCTTGAGCGCAAAGCGCTTGGTCGAATCGTCATCGACCACGAGGATGCCGACCGTCGATTGGGGTTTCGCCTGCGACTCCGCCACGGCGTGGCCCGTGCTGGTCGTCATCGAACTTTCCGGAACAGGCTCACCCCGTTCCGCACCTGCTCGTAGCGGCTGCTGCCAGGTGAGAACACCAGCGACTCGCCCTTGCCGAGCGCGAGATAACCCGATCGCACGAGGCTGTCGTAGAAAAGCCTGTGTGCACGTTCCTGCAAGGTCGGCCGGAAGTAGATCAGGACGTTGGCGCATACGATCAGATGGAAATCGTTGAACGATGCGTCTGTCACGAGGTTGTGGTGCGCCCAGGTCACGTTGCTCTGAAGGCTCCGGCTGAAGCGGGCACCGCGCCCGGAGACCGTGTAATAGTCCGACAGCGCCAGGCGTCCGCCGGCGCGACGGTACGCCTCCTCGTACGACCGCATGCGATCCAGCGGGTAGGCCCCCATGCGCGCGACGGCGAGAGTGTCTTCGTTGAGGTCGGTGGCGTAGATCCTGGCATGGCGCAGGACGCCCTCTTCCTCGAGCAGGATCGCGAGCGAGTAAACCTCCTCGCCCGTCGCGCAGCCGACCATCCAGATCCGCACCGAAGGGTACGTCCGGAGCACCGGCACGACCTCGTCGCGCAAGGCGTGGACGAGCTCGACCTCGCGGAACATGCTCGTCACGCTCACCCCCACCATGCCGAGAAACCTCTGCATGCAGGTCACGTCGTGCAGGATGCGGTCCTGATAGGCGGAGATGGTCGGGAGGCCCTCCGCCTGCATCGCCGCGACGATGCTCCGCCGAAGCGGACCCAACGCGTAGTCGCGAAAGTCATACCCATGCGTGAGGCGGATCCCATCGAGAAGGAGCTGGATCTCGATCTCCTCGAGGCCGACGTCGGTTGCGTCGGCGCGCATGGCTGCGCCCTTGGTCGAGCTCAAGGAGTGAGCCAGGACTTGAGCATGGACAGCAGTTCCGCCGTGTTGACCGGCTTGGCGATGTAATCGGACGCGCCTGCCTCGATACATTTCTCGCGATCTCCTTTCATCGCCTTGGCGGTCAGGGCGATGATCGGCCGATCAAGGAACGAAGCCATGTCGCGCATCTTCCGCATCGTCTGGTAGCCGTCCATCTCGGGCATCATCACGTCGACGAGCGCGATCTCGATATCGCTCCTTTCGGCCAAGGTATCCAGGGCCTCGTGGCCCGAATCAACAGAGATCACCTCCATGTGCTGCCGCTCGAGCAGGGCGGTGAGAGCAAATATGTTCCGGATGTCGTCGTCGACCACCAGGACCTTCTTGCCGGCCAGCACCGAGTCGCTGGGCTCGGTCCCGTTCGACCCGGTCTGGGTTGGCGCGCCGGCTTCGAGGACGGCGGTGACCTCGTCTTTCAAACGCTCGGGTGACCTGACCTCCTTGATCACGATGGTTTTGGTCGCGCGCCCCAGCTTTTGCTCCTCTTTTCTGGTCAGGTCCCTGGCCGTGTAGACCAGCAGCGGCACGGACCTCAGAGCCTTCCGGCTCCGAATATGGTCGATGACCTGCCAGCCGCTGAGACCGGGGAGGCCGAGGTCGAGGACGACGCAGCTGAACCTCTGGTCTTCCAGCAAGGCGAGCGCCTCCTCACCGGACCCGACCGCGATGGTGTGAGCGTCGAGCGACGCCATGAGATCGACGATGTGCTGTCTCTGGTACGGGTCGTCCTCGACGACCAGCAGGGTCTTTTCCGGAGTCGGTGCCAGCGCGCGATCGGCAAGGCTGCGCGAGGCCTCTACGCGCCACCCTGCGCCGACCGCCACCGCGGCCCCGACAGGCTGGGGCTCCGGATGCAACGAACCTTCCGAGCGGCCGTTCGCAGTTACGCTCGGGGTGCTGCGCCGCTGCTGCAACGGTGTGCCAACCGGGAGGTACACGGTGAACACGCTGCCGATCCCCGGCTCGCTCTCGAGCCTGATCTCGCCCCCCAGCAGCCGTGTGAGCTCGCGGCAGATGGAAAGTCCGAGCCCTGTTCCGCCGTACTTGCGGCTGGTCGTGCCATCGGCCTGCGCAAACGATTCGAAGATGGAATGCTGCTTGTCGGTCGGAATTCCTATCCCGGTGTCCACGACGCTGAACGCGATCACCTGCTGAGCTCGATCGAGAAGCTCGTGACCGGCTCCCCATCCAGCGGTTGCGACCTGGGCGATGAACTCCACCCTTCCCCTCTCGGTGAACTTGAACGCATTGCTGAGCAGGTTGTTCAGGATCTGCTGCAACCGCTGGGGGTCCGTCTGCATCGTTTCCGGCAGCCCTGGCCGCAGGTCGATCGAAAACGCAAGCTTGGTCGCCTCCGCGACGTGCCGGAACGTGCGCTCCAGCATCGGCTTCAGCTCTTCCAGTGGCCAGTTCGCGATGTCCAGGGTCACCGTGCCGGACTCGATCTTCGACAGGTCGAGGATGTCGTTGATCAGCTTCAAGAGGTCTGTCCCGGACGAGCGGATGATGGTCGCGTATTCGATCTGCTTCGACAACAGGTTTCCGTCCGGGTTGGCGGCCAGCTCCTGGGCGAGAATCAGCAGGCTGTTCAGCGGCGTCCGGAGCTCGTGCGACATGTTCGCAAGGAATTCGGACTTGTAGCGAGAGGTCAGCGCGAGCTGGTCGGCCTTTTCCTCGACGAGGTTCTTCGCCGCCTCAACCTCGTCCCGGCGCTGCTCGATCTCGGCGTTCTGCTGCGCGAGCTGACGCGCCTTCTCAGCCAGCTCATCGTTGGTTCGCTGCAGCTGGTCCTGCTGGCTCTGCAGCTCGTTGGCGAGGGACTGCGACTGCTTGAGCAGGTCCTCCGTCCGGCTGTTCGCCTCGATCGTATTCAGGACGATTCCGATGCTCTCCATCAGCTGGTCCAGGAAGTCCATGTGCGTCGCGCTGAATGGCTGGAACGACGCAAGCTCGATCACCGCCCGGACCTCACCTTCGAACAGCACCGGGAGCACGATGATGTTGGCCGGTGCGGCTTCCCCGAGGGCGGAGTTGATTCGGATGTAGTCGCTCGGGACCTGCGTGAGCACGATGCGGCGCTTCTCGAGCGCGCACTGCCCAACGAGCCCTTCACCAAGGTTGAACTCCCTGGGCAGGTTCTTGCGCTGCTTGTACGCATATCCCGCCTGGAACGCCAGGTGGGCGCGCTGCCCGTTGGGTCCGATCATGCTGTAGAAGACGCCGTGCTCGGCGTTGACCAGTGGAGCGAGCTCCGACAGGATCATCTTGGAAACTGTCATCGGGTCGCGCTGCCCCTGGAGCATCCGGGTGAAGCGCGCGATGTTCGTCTTGAGCCAGTCCTGCTCGGTGTTCTTCTCCGTCGTCTCTTTGAGGTTGCGGATCATCTCGTTGATGTTGTCCTTGAGGCTCGCAACCTCTCCGCTCGCCTCCACGCCGATGGACCGGGTGAGGTCCCCCTTGGTCACGGCGGTCGCCACCTCGGCGATGGCGCGCACCTGCGTGGTAAGCGTCGCTGAGAGTTGGTTGACGTTGTCGGTGAGGTCGCGCCACGTGCCCGAGGCGCCAGGCACTCTCGCCTGGCCGCCGAGCTGCCCTTCCACACCGACCTCGCGAGCGACGCTCGTCACCTGGTCGGCGAACACCGCCAGGGTCCCGGTCATGCTGTTGATGGTGTCGGCGAGCTCGGCGATCTCGCCCTTAGCCTCGAGGGTCAACTTGCCTTTCAGGTCGCCGTTGGCGACTGCGGTGACCACGCGAGCGATGCCCCGCACCTGGTCGGTGAGATTGCTCGCCATCGTGTTCACGTTGTCGGTCAGGTCTTCCCAGATACCGGCCACGCCCTCGACCTTGGCCTGGCCGCCGAGCTTGCCGTCCGTGCCCACCTCGCGCGCCACACGAGTGACCTCGTTCGCGAAGGCGTTGAGCTGGTCGACCATCGTGTTGATCGTGTTCTTGAGCTCGAGGATCTCCCCCTGGACGTCGACGGTGATCTTCTTGCCCAGGTCGCCCTCGGCGACCGCGGTCACGACGCGGGCGATACCGCGTACCTGTTCGGTCAGCTGACCGGCCATCAGGTTGACGTTGTCGGTGAGGTCCTTCCACACGCCGCCGACGTCGCGGACGTTGGCCTGGCCGCCCAGCTTGCCCTCGGTACCGACCTCGCGCGCGACGCGCGTCACCTCGCCGGCGAAGGCGTTCAGCTGGTCGACCATCGTGTTGATCGTGTCCTTGAGCTCGAGGATCTCGCCCTGACCTTCGACGGTGATCTTCTTGGAGATGTCGCCATTGGCGACCGCGGTCGTGACCTCGGCGATGTTGCGCACCTGGCCGGTGAGGTTGCCGGCCATGGTGTTGACGTTGTCGGTCAGGTCCTTCCAGACGCCGCCGACCCCCTTGACGTCCGCCTGCCCACCGAGGCGACCCTCTGTACCCACCTCACGCGCGACGCGTGTCACCTCGTTTGCGAAGGCGTTGAGCTGGTCGACCATCGTGTTGACGGTGTTCTTCAGCTCGAGGATCTCGCCGCGGACGTCGACGGTGATCTTCTTGGAGAGGTCGCCGTTGGCGACCGCCGTAGTGACCTCGGCGATGTTGCGCACCTGGCTCGTCAGGTTGCCGGCCATGAAGTTGACGTTGTCGGTCAGTTCCTTCCAGACGCCGCCTACACCGCGAACGTGAGCCTGGCCGCCGAGGCGACCTTCCGTGCCCACCTCGCCGGCGACACGCGTCACCTCACCGGCGAACGCGTTGAGCTGGTCGACCATGACGTTGACGGTGTTCTTCAGCTCGAGGATCTCGCCGCGGACGTCGACGGTGATCTTCTTGGAGAGGTCGCCGTTGGCGACCGCGGTCGTCACCTCGGCGATGTTGCGCACCTGGCCGGTCAGGTTGCCGGCCATGAAGTTGACGTTGTCGGTGAGGTCCTTCCACACGCCGGCGACGCCCTTGACGTCAGCCTGGCCTCCCAGCTTGCCCTCCGTGCCCACCTCGCGCGCGACACGCGTCACCTCACCGGCGAACGCGTTCAGCTGGTCGACCATCGTGTTGACGGTGTTCTTCAGCTCGAGGATCTCACCCTGGACCTCGACCGTGATCTTCTTGGAGAGGTCGCCGTTGGCGACCGCGGTCGTCACCTCGGCGATGTTGCGCACCTGGCCGGTCAGGTTGACGGCCATCAGGTTGACGTTGTCGGTGAGGTCCTTCCAGGTTCCACCGACGCCGCGGACCTGTGCCTGGCCTCCAAGCTTGCCTTCGGTTCCCACCTCGCGCGCGACACGCGTCACCTCAGAGCTGAAGGAACGGAGCTGGTTGACCATCGTGTTGACGGTGCGTGCCGTGTCGAGGAACTGGCCCTGCAGCCGGCGCCCTTCGATTTCGAGCGCCATGGTCTGTGACAGGTCACCGTTGGCGACGGCGCTGATGACGCGCGCCATCTCGGTGTTCGGGCGCACGAGGTCGTCGATCAAATCGTTGACCGCATCGAGCGTGGAGGCCCAAACACCGCCCGCGTCGCCAAGCCCGGCGCGCTTCACCTGGCCTTCTTTGCCGACGCGCCGGCTCAAGCGCCGGATCTCGCGTTCCAGGCGCTGATTCGATTCGATGACGTCGTTCAACGCGCTTGCGACCTTGCCGGCGCCGCCGGTCCAGGTGGCCGGCATGCGGGCCGAGAAGTCGCCCCGCTTAACCGCGGTCAGGACGTTGAGCGCTACACGACTGTCGACGATGTCAGTTGCTGCGACCTTGGTGGCCATCTAAATCCTTCCTTCCTTCTGCTCTACGCGATTTTCCGTGACATGGTTGCGCTGCCTTTCACAGGTTCCGCGGAACCCAGAATTCGACCCTGGCGCCCGCACCGGGCTCGCTATCGATGCGGAACCAGCCGCCGGCAAGCTGCGCGCGCTCTTTCATCGCCAGCAGCCCGAGATGTCCCGGCATGTGTACGGCTTCAGCGACGACGAAGCCCGCGCCGTCGTCGACGATCTCGACTTTGATCCCCCCGTCGACCGGCTCGGCCGAGAGGTAGACTCGCGTCGCGCGAGCGTGCTTCTCGACGTTGGTCAGAGCCTCGGCGACGTTCTTGAGCACGATCGCCTGTATGGCGGCGGGAACTTCATTCGGGAGCTGAAGGTCGATCTGCGTCTCGATCCCGGAATGGAGGCGAACCGATTCGAGGCGTTCGCTGATCGCTTCGTTGAGGTCGACATGCAGCTCGAGGGTTTCGGTGCTCATGTTCACGAGCAGGCGGCGAAGTGAGTCTTCGACCTTGCGCAGGGTGCCCTTGAGCTGGTCGAACTGCACGGCCTGGTGACTTCCGTTGGCCTCCGCGCGGATCCGCTCGAGCTGCAGCTCGGCGGCCGTCAGGAGCTGAAGCGAGTCGTCATGGAGCGCGCTGGCAAAACGCCGGCGCGCCTCATCGCCACCCGACGCGATGTTGCTCATCAGCCGCCGGCGCGCGCCGACCGCCTCTTCGAGCCGGACCGCGGTCGTGCCGAGGTCGTCCTCGGCTTCCTTGTACTGCCACACGAGCCCGGTGGCCATGGCCGCGAGCCGCAGGACCCACAGGTCGTTGGAGTTGAAGCCACGTCGGGAGTCGTAGGCGACGACGGCGCCGATGCGGCGATCGCCGGCCCGCCAGGAAACTGCGATCGAGTTCTTGATGCCGAGCAAGCCGACCTCGCGCCACAGCAAATCGAGCTGCGGCGAGGTTCCCTTTTCAAGATCGAGCTCATCGCGAAACACAATGCGGTCGACGATGCCCTCGTCGTGCGCGGCGAGCTCGATCCGTATCTGATGTACAGGCGAATCGGCGGGAAACCCGAAAGCCGTCGGCTGGAGCGAAAGGATTCCCCGAGCACCGAGCCGCCAGAAGGCCGCACGGCGCGCGCCGACCAGGCCGGCGACGGTCTGGCTGAGGCGGCCGAAGAATGCGGGAAGCTCCTCATCCGCGTCCAGGTAAGAGGAGACCGCACCAAGGGCGGCAAAAGCAGCCTGCTGGGCTTTCTCCAGGCGCTGGACCGCACGCGACCTCGGCTTGCGGGCCAGCTCGCCCGAACCCGTTCCGTTATCCCCGAGCGCAGGATCCGATCGGTTTCCCGACGGGAGCGCCACTATCTCCACGTTCCCCTCCAGGCGAGTTCCTTCGGCCTACATCAAATCGCCTGGAGGTGTGCTTCGTCGCCGTACAACTGAGGTAGACGCGGCCATATACGAAAAGCCCCGAGAACTGGTGTGCCCCACTCTTGCGAGGGGGGCACGTCTAAGAAACGTGTGGCAAGGGGCCTTTACTCAAGATCGAGCTGAACTCAACCTCGGTCACGACGCAGAGCCCTAGCGTGGCTTGGGCGGCCGGGTTAATCCCGGCCGTGACTTTGTCCTTTTGCCTCCCGCGTGGTCGGGCTTCAGATTTCTTGAATAGTCCAAACCGTATACCGGAATGGGAGCAGGCCCGCTGGCGAAGCCGGCCGGCCGATGAGGGAAAACCATCCGGGTTTTCCCTCATATATGAAACGGGCTCGCGAGGTGCGAGCCCGGTCGTACGAACTAGATCGCGGTTATCGGCGCCGCCTGATCCGGAGGCCGATCCCTCCGACCAGGACCATGATGGCCCCGAGGATGCCGCCCGCGACGGGGGCTCCGGTTGCCGCCAGGGAGACGCCGGATGTAGCGGTTGCTCCGGCCACGCCGCCGGTCGCTGTGGCGCCGCCGACTTCGCCGGTGCCGGTGTTGCCGCCGCCGGTTGTCGCGGTCGTCCCGTTGACGCTACCCGCGCTGGCTGTGCTGCCTGTGGTCTGCTGGACCGTCGGGGTTGAGGCGTTGACGCTGCCCGCGCTGGCGACGCTGCCAGTCGTTTGCTTGACGGTTGGGGTCGATGCGTTGACGCTGCCCGCGCTGGCCACGCTGCCAGTCGTTTGCTTGACGGTTCCGGTGGTGCCGGTCGTCTGACCGGTGCTCTGCCCGGTCGAGTGGACGTTGCCAACCGTGCCGGTGGTGCCGGTCGTCTGGCCGGTGCTCTGTCCGGTGGAGTGGACGTTGCCCACGGTTCCCGTGGTGCCGGTCGTC
>DASQAU010000264.1:0-4410 GCA_035635595.1 Candidatus Eiseniibacteriota bacterium | reverse complement strand
CACCACGCACAGGCCTTTGGTGATCGCGGTCTCACAAGCGACGCGGGCGTGAGGATCCTGCGCCAGCATGCCGTCCAGCACGGAATCCGAGACCTGGTCGCAGACCTTGTCCGGATGTCCTTCGGTGACCGATTCAGACGTCAGAAGGAACGAGTGGGATTCGCTGAAGGAAGTTGTCACAACGGCAGCCAATGATAACTGTGGGCGTTGTGTGGCCATCTGCGCCGAAGCCAGCGCGGCATGGGCGGCTGGGTTTCACCCAGCCGCAACTTTGTTTCCTAGTCTCCCAGCGTCGTCGGGCTTCAGACTCTTAGTTGAGTCCCATCCGCATACCGGAGGGTGAGCAGCCCCGTCGCGAAGCGACCGGGCGATGAGCGGAACCATCCGGGTTCCCGCTCATATTTAGCTTCCGTTGCGCTGGCGACTGTCCTCTGGCGATTGGCCGAGCAGCTGCGCCTGCAGCGAAAAGATGTCGTCCAGGACACGATCGACGCGCCGTCCCTCCAGGCGATGGTCGGCGATCACCCCGGCCCGCTCCAGGTATCGGCGCAGATTGACACCGAGCGGTCCGTCGACGCGCGCCTGCCCCCTCACCTGCGCCTCTTCGAGCAATTGCAGGCACCGATCGAGCGCGAGCTGCCTGGACCTGTGGCTGCGGACCGTCATGTCAGGCCGTCCCGAGCACCTCGACGCGGCCTGCAGCGGTGACTCTCGCGTAGACCTTGTTCAAGGTTGGAAGCGGATACGCCTTGTTGGTCGAGGTGCCGGCGGCGGTGAACGACGCCGGGTGGCAGGTGCAGTCGAGCACGCCGTTCGCCGTGTTCCAGAGCAGCTCGCACGGCAAGTGCGAGCAGATCGACGTCACCGCGGTGACCTCCTCGCCCCTGCGGAACAGGTATGCGCCGACACCGCCGGCTGTGACGCGCTTGCCCTGCCCCTCGACCAGGTCCGAAAGGGCCGCGACGTCAACCCACTGGCCCTGCTTGGGGTTGATCGGACCTCCCCGCTGGGCCGGCGCCGGATGGGCCGCCTCTGTCGCCCTGCCCAGCACACCTCCTGCGACTGCCCCCGCGGCCAGGCCGAAGCCCGCGACCAGCGCCGCGCGGCGCGTCATCCACGGCTCCCTTGGCGCCGACTCGAGCGCTTGCTCGAGGCGCTTGCGGAAAGCAGGGTTCATGCGCTGGGGGCCCTGGCGGGCGGCGGCGAGACGGGCAGCGGTCGTGATCGCTGCCTTCTCCTCCGCGTCTCCGCCGCGCAGCTTGAGGCGGCGGCCTTTCAAGAGGTCGGAAACGATCTTGTCGACGCGGTTCTCGGGCTTGTTCACAGCTCTACCTGTACCTTGGCCGCGGCCCGGAGGGCGCGCAGCTGCATGACCTTGACGGCACCGACAGTCGAGTTCATGTCCGCTGCCACTTCCTTCAATGAGTACCCGTGCAGGAAACGCAGCTCCAGCACGCGCCGGTAGTTGTCCGACAGCTGCGCAAGGATCGCCTGCACCGTGTCCGCCCGCGCCTCGGACGGTGGGGCTTGGGGCGCGGCCATCACGAGGTCCTCGTGCAGCTCTGCCTCGGAGAGCCCGAGGCGGGTGCTCCAGAAGCCGCCGAGGACGGAGCGGGCGGTGGCGAAGAGGTATCCGCGAATGGCGCTTGCTGCGGAACCCTCCCGGAGCCTTGGGATCGCCTTCATCGCGACCTGCTGCGTGAGGTCTTCCGCATCGGCGCGGTTGCCCACGCGCGCGTAGATGAACGCGTACACCAGCTCGAGCTCGTCGAGCGCGATGTCCGCCGCGCGTGCGGCTGCAGGGAGCTGGAGCACTTTCTCCGTCTCCTCCGATCCGACCGCCTGCTCGTCAGGTGGGCGGTCCAGGTTCATGCTTCTACGCGAAGAGATTCCCGCAGAGCAGGTAAGAGGCGTTCGTACCCTGCATGTCGGGACCCGCGTGGACGACGACATACCAGGTGCCGTTCGCCGGGGGATAGGTCACCCCCTTGACGGCCGTCTTGACGTCCGCCTCGCCCTGGCCGTCGGCGATGACCTGGTTCAGGGCCAGCGCGATGTTGCCGTTCTGCTGGCAGCTGCCCATGTGAACGTGTGAGATGTGGGACGAGTTGGCCTGGAGCCCGGTGATCTTGAGCCGGACCGTCATCTGGCCCGGAGGAGCCGTCACCGTGATCGTCCCGCTCGCGTTCGCCTTGACCCCGTTCAGCTTGAAGGTGAACGTCGGCGGGCTCGGTGAGGCGGACGGGGTCGCTGAGGCAGGTGGGGTTGGCGAGGGTGACGGAGCTGAGCTCGTGCCCGATGCTCCGCACGCGGCGCACAGGGCCAGGGTCGCCAGAGCGACCAGACCTTGCCTGGGCCTCAAAGTCCCTCCTCACCGCTTCCGAGCATTACCGATGCAGGTTACTGGAGCTCTCGGTTTTTTCACCGAATTACACGAGTGGGCCGGGATGCGACCCGGCCCACTTTGGTTGTTATGCCCGTTTCGGTAGGGGGAAGCCGCGGCGCCGCCACAGCAGGTAGCCGAGTCCGAGCAAGATCACGATCGGTCCGATCGCACCGAGCCCGGTGACGATGTAGTTGATCGTCGTCACGAAGTTGTGCGCGGCGTCAGACAGCGCGGAGGCGAAGCCCCAGCTGTCTCGTGACGCGGTCGGCGCCGGCGCGCCCGCCTCGATGAGCTGCACCGAGACGGTGCTGTAGGTCGTGTTGTGCTCGATGTATGAGATCTGACCCTTCAGCTGCTCGATCTGCTGTGTGATCTGGCCGAGCTGGTTCTGCACAGCGATGATGTCGGAGACGGTCTGCGCCCTGCCGAGCAGGGCCAGCATCGCGTTGCGCTGAGCCTCCATGTTGCCCAGGCGGGCGTGCAGGTCGACGTACTGCGCGCTCACGTCGTTGCCGCTGATGTGCTCGTTCTGAACCTTTCCAAGCTTGCTCAGCTGGTCGATGGTGTCGTCGAACTTGGCGGCCGGGACCATGAAGCTGATCACCCCGCTTCGAATCTGCTCATTGGGATTCGTCGGGCTCGTCTGCGCGTCGGTGCCCGAGATGAAGCCCTGCTGCAGCAGGACCAGTGCCCGGACCGCTGCCAGCTTGGACTCAAAGGAGCCGGTGGTGACGTTGATGGTCAGCTGGGCCTGGCGGATGACCTGGGGACCCTGGATCGCGGGGACCGTGCTGTTGACAGGCGGGTTGGCGGTGTCGGTGTAGCCAGGCTGCGGGTTGGCCTTGGCGGGGCCGCCGGCTGCTCCAGTTGACTGGAGCGCGGAGTCCCGCGACGTGGTACCCCCACCGCTGCTGCCGCTGCCGGCAGCGCCGCCGCATGCGGCCGCCGCCACGAGGATGGCGATGATGACGAGGACTTTCTTCATTCGACGGCCTCCTGTTTGTTTGATCCGAACTGCCTGACCAAACGCTGGATCGGGCGGCGGGTAACATCTGCCAGCGTGCTTCAGGTCAGGAACCTCGCCATCGACGTCGCCGCGCGCCGCGTGCTCTCGGAAGCGAGCTTCACCGTGGCCCCAGGCGACAAAGTCGGTTTGGTCGGTCGCAACGGCGCCGGCAAGACGAGCCTGCTCAAGGTTTTGGCGGGCGAGGACGACCCTGCTGCAGGCATCGTCCTGAAGCGGGGCACGCTGGGATATGTGCCGCAGAACCCCCGTCCGCGAGCCGAAGCGGCCCAGACGGCGCTCTCGCACATCCTGTCGGGACGGGGCCTTGATCGCGCCGCAAGACATCTTGCGGAGCTGCACGCTGAGCTCGAGAAGGACCACTCGCCGGCGAGCGTGGAGCGCTTCTCCGAGGCCGAGGAGCGATACCGGATGGACGGCGGCTATTCGTCAGAGTCAGACGCTCGGCGAATCGTCACGGGCCTGGGCCTGCGGCCCGACCGGGTCGACCTTCCGGTGAGCGTTCTGTCAGGAGGAGAAGGCCGCCGCGTCGAGCTCGCTCGAGTCCTGTTCGCCGAAGCCGACCTGCTGCTGCTCGACGAGCCGACCAACCACCTGGATAGCGACGCGAAGACCTGGCTGATGGAGTTCCTGCGCGACTATCGCGGGGCGGTGATCGTGGTCAGCCACGACCTGGTCCTGCTGGACGCTTCGATCACGCGCGTGCTTCACCTGGACGCTGGACGGATGCGCGAGTACCGCGGCACATATTCGCAGTACCAGAAGGCCAGGGTGCTCGAGGAGAAGAGACTGACCTCGCTCGCGCAGAGGCAGGAATCCGAGATCAAGCGGTTGAGCGTGTTGGCAGAGGTCATGCGGCGCCAGACCGAGAAGCGGGCCCGGACGGCGAAATCCATCTTCAAGCGCGTCGACCGCATGAAGGCCGAGCAGGTGTCCGCGCCGAAACGCGAGCGCAAGGTGAAGATCGCGTTTCCCGAACCGCCCCGCAGCGGACGCGTCG
>DASQAU010000263.1:0-19411 GCA_035635595.1 Candidatus Eiseniibacteriota bacterium | reverse complement strand
GGGAATGACAGGCGGCTTCCAGGGAAAGCGCTCGACTTGGGCTGCGGGACCGGAACCAACTGCGTGTATCTGGCACAGCACGGCTGGGACGTCACCGGTGTGGACTTTGTGGCCCGGGCCATCGGCGCGGCTCGGCGAAAGGCAGCCTCGGCCGGCGTGTCTCCCCGTCTGGTCGTGGGTGACGTGACGCGCTTGACCGAGATCGGCTTGGGCGACGGCTACGAGCTGCTCCTGGATCTCGGATGTTTTAGCAGCATTCCCGATGAGGGCCGAAACGCCTACGTCAGAGGTGCCACCGCCATCGCTCAAGGTGGTGCGGTCTTGCTGATCTTCTGTCTTATCCGGCGAGCCAAGCCGCCGCGACTGGGACCGAGGGGTATCGCTCGAGGCGAGGTTGCCGAGCGGTTCGCGCCCGGCTGGGAGATGGTCGCGGAACAACAGGGCCAACCGGTAAGGGAGTACGACACCGCCTGGTACCGGCTGCACCGGCGCTGACCCCGCTCAGCCGAAGGTTCGACGGTTTGTGAATTGATGGCCTTACCCGCTGGTTGCCATGGCTCTCATTGGGACAGTGCTACGTTGATCTCCCATGCCGGCCACGATTCCGGACGAGGTTCGCGACCTGTTCGATGAGCCCGCACTGGCCCATGTCTCCTACATGAATCGCAAGGGCCAGATCGTCACGTTTCCGATGTGGGTCGATTTTGATGGCGAGCACATCCTGGTCAGCTCCCCGATGGGATCCCGTAAAGGGAAATCGCTTCGCGAGCGCCCTAAGGTTGCCGTGTCGATCGTCAGCGCCAAGAATCCCTGGCACTGGCTTTCGATCAGCGGCCAGGTCGTCGACATCGAGCCGGACCACGACCTCGCGTTCATCGATCGCATGTCACAGAAGTACACAGGCAAGAAGTACGAACGCCGGACCCCCCGCGAGGTCTTCACGATTGCAATCGAGCGGGTGAGCTCGTCTGGGCAATGGGGGAGACGCCAGACCTAACCCGAGGGCTGCGGGACCAGGTCAAATGCTGTTCAGCGCCTACCAGCGCTGGTGAACTAGTGGCGCGATCCGCTCTCGATAAAGAGTTTCGATGCGATCCATTGTCGACTCCGGCAGCTTATGGAGGCCGGCCGCGGCGGCGTTTGCGCTCGCTTGCTCGGGCGTCTTCGCCCCAGGGATCACCGTGCTGACCGCATCGTTCATGAGGATCCAGCGCAGCGCCATCTGGGCCATGGTCGCGTCGGCCGGGACCAGAGCCCGCAGCTCCTCGACCACCTCGAGAGCCGTCTCGAAATCGACCCCGGCGAACGTTTCCCCGACGTCAAAGCTCTCGCCGTGGCGGTTGAAGTTGCGGTGGTCGGTGGCCGAAAAGCGGGTGTCACGATTGAACTTTCCGGTCAGCAGACCCGACGCGAGCGGCACGCGAGCGATCACCCCCACGTTGCGCTCCCGCGCAGCGCTCAGAAACCGTTCGGCTGGGCGCTGGCGAAACATGTTGTAGATGATCTGGACAGTGGCGACGTTCGGATACTCGATCGCCTTGAGCCCCTCCTCAACGCGCTCAACGCTCACGCCATAGCTCGCGATCCGGCCGTCCTGGACGAAGCCGTCCAGCGCATCGAAGACTTCCGGTCGGTAGTAGACATCGGTCGGGGGACAGTGGAGCTGGACGAGGTCCAACCGGTCGACTTCCAGGTTCTCGCGAGACCGGTCAATCCAGGCGGCGAAGTTTTCCTGAGTGAACTCCTTGACGTCCTGCAGACCGCGCCGGCCCATCTTGGTGGCAATCACGATCGGCTCGCGTCGCTCTTTACGGAAGCGTGCGATGAGCCGCTCGCTGCGCCCGTCGCCGTAGACATCGGCCGTGTCGAAGAAGGTGACACCGGCGTCGGCTGCAGCATGCAGAGCACGCAGGCTCTGCTCGTCATCGACGGCTCCCCAGTCGGCTCCGATCGCCCACGCGCCGAAGCCCATCTCGCTGGCCGTAAAGCCTGTCTTGCCCAGGGGCCGATAGCGCATCAGATCGTCAACCCGTACACGCGCGTCGCCGTCTCGCCGAAGACATTTGCGTCATCGCCGGTGATCGATCGCGTCGCCTCCACGACATCTGCGTAAGGCGCCGCCAGCAGGCACACCGGCCAGTCCGAGCCGAACATGCAGCGCTCGGGGCCGAACCAGTCGAGGACTCGTCTCACGTAGGGCTCGAGCTGCCCTGGGTTCCAGGCCTTCCAATCGGCTTCGGTCACGAGACCGGACAGCTTGCAGGTGACGTTCGCGTGGTCGGCCAGGGGAGCCAGCGCTTTCTCCCAAGCCTCGTCACGCGCGCCCGCGGCAATCCGCGGCTTCGCGGCGTGGTCGATGACAAACCGCATTCCGGGATGCCGCTTGACCGTTTCCAGCGCGGCTGGCAGCTCGCGTGTCCTGACCAGAATGTCGTAGACCAGGCCTGCTTCGCCGACCTCAGCGATTCCGCGCTGGACTTCCTCTCGGAGCAGCCACTTGGGATCAGGTTCGTCATGGACCTGGTGCCGGATGCCGACGAGGAAGGTCCCACCCTGGCTTCGCTTGAGTCCAGCGAGCGTTTTCCCCGCGGACACATCGGTCAGGTCCACCCAGCCGACGACACCGGCGATGAACTCGTTGTCCGCGGCGGCTTGGAGGAACTCGCGCGTCTCTTCCAGGCTCGAAACTGTCTGAACCAGCACGGTGTGGTCGATCCCGTTGGCGTCGATGAGCGGTTTCAGGTCGGCGGCGTCGAATCGCCTGCGAATCGCCGCCAGCTCATCCCCCATCCAGGGATAGTCGCGGTGGGCGGGATCCCAGAGGTGGTGGTGGGCGTCGACGACCATCAGGGCACGGGCGTAACGGCCGCGAGGAGACCTTCAGCCTTGAGGTCTTCCCACACCGCCGGCGGGATTGGCGCCTGGAACGCGCCGACGTTTTCGTTCACCTCGTTCACCGAGCGGCACCCGGTCAGCACGGTCTGCACGGCGGGATGACCAAGGGGAAATTGGATTGCTACCGCTTTCTGCGATACACCGTGACGCTCGCAGACGGTCTTGATGCGAGCGGCGCGCTGCACGAGCTCATCGGGAGCGGTCTGGTAGTTGTAGGTAGTGCCGGGCTTGGGGTCGGCCAGGATGCCGCTGTTGAACACGCCCCCAGCGATGATTGCGATACCGCGCTCCACACACAGCGGAAGCAGCTCCTTCAAGCCCACCTGGTCGAGCAGCGTGTAGCGCCCGGCGAGTAGGAAACAATCGAAGTTCGCCTCGCGCGCGAAACGGGCCAGCATCTCGGCCTGGTTCATGCCGGCCCCGACCGCCTTGATCGTGCCTTCAGCTCGAAGCCGGTCCAGCGCCGGATACGCGCCAGAGAGCGCTTCAGCGAAATGCTCGTCGGGGTCGTGGATGTGGAGGATGTCGATGCGGTCGAAGCCCAGCCGGGTGACGCTCTCTTCGACCGAACGCATGACTCCGTCATATGAGAAGTCAAAGACGGGATTCAGGGGCGGCGCGCCCGGAAAGGTGTTGCTCTCCGGCGGCGCGCCGGCCCGAAGCAGGCGGCCGACCTTGGTCGCGAGCACGAACTGGTCGCGTGGCTTGGCGCTCAGGACAGCGCCGAGCCGCTGCTCCGCCAGGCCGTTTCCGTACTGGGGCGCGGTGTCGAAAAAGCGCATGCCGGCCGACCACGCAGCATCGACCACCCGGTGCGCCTCGTCGTCGGTGAGGGCCTGGAACATGCCTCCCAGCGGAGCCGTTCCAAACCCGAGCCGTGTGACCTGGAGCGGGGTCCGACCCAGTTTGACCCGCTCGGTCGGATTCAGGCGGAGGCTCCCGTTTCGATCTGCCGCCGCAGCCAGCGCTCGCCACTCGCGATGTGCGCTGTCGCCGCGGCCCGCGCGAGATCGGGGTCGCCCTGCATGATCGCCTCGTAGATCCGGCGGTGCTCTTCTCGCGTGACGTCGAGCGCGTTGTCGTCGGTCCGCCCGTGCCACAGCCGGACGCGCATCATCCGGGTCGAAAGGCTGGCCAGCAGCGAAACCAGGACCGGATTTCCGGTGGCTCGCGCAATCACGGCATGAAACGCTACATCGGCTTCGACCAACTCTTCCACCCCCTGAGCCTGTCGCATTCGCTCGAGGCTGGATCCAAGCTGGTTCTTGCCGCCTTCGTCGATGCGCGCGGCGGCGAGCGCCGCGGCGGCAGCCTCGAGAATGCGACGAACCTCAGACAGCTCCACTGCGGTCTCTCCAAGCAGAAGGTGGCTGACAAAGCCAGTGCTCTCGAGAAGAAGGTCGGGCTCGAGGCTGCTGACGTAGGTGCCGTCGCCCTGGCGTACCTCCAGCACTCGCAGCTGGGACAGCGCGCGTACGGCCTCGCGCAGAGAGTTGCGGGAGAGGCCGAGCTCGGCGGCCAGCTCGCTCTCTTTCGGCAGCCTGTCGCCTGGACCCCATGCACCTGACACAATTCGCTCTCGGATCTTGTCGATGGCGTCGTCCGTGACGCTCGGGCCGCGAGTGGCGCCTCGCTTGCGCCGTGATCCATTGCCTGCCAGAGGTCGGAGGTTCGAAGCCATCAGGGAGCCGGAAACGGGTGGAAAAGCCTCGTTTGATTGACAAACATCGGAGCTTCAGCATATAGCTAACGCGATGGGTAGGCTCGACGGAAAGGTTTGCGTGATCACCGGGGCAGGGTCGGGCATCGGTGAGGCGAGCGCGCGCTTGTTTGGGCTGGAAGGTGGGCGGGTGGTCGTCGCGGATATCGACCTGGCCGCAGCGCAGGCGACTGCGGAGCAGATCTCGAAGGCGGGCGGCGATGCGGTGGCGGAACAGGTCGATGTGACGGACGAGGCCGCCACAGTCGCCCTCGCGGGCAGGGTGGTGCAGCGCTTCAGCCGCATCGACGTCCTCTTCAACAACGCAGGGATTGCCGGCGTGGGCGACGTGCTCGAGACCGAGCCCGACCTCTTTGACCGGGTGATGAGGGTGAACGTGCGCGGTGTTTACCTGATGAGCCGGGCGGTGGTTCCCCACATGATCAAGCAGCGCTCCGGATCGATCATCAACATGTCGTCGGGCATCGCGGAGATTGGTCTCGCGCGTCGTGTCTCCTACGCCGCGTCAAAGGGTGCGGTCCTCTCGATGACGAAGTCGATGCAGGTCGACCTCGCTCAGCACGGGATTCGCGTCAACGCTCTCTTGCCTGGGACCATCCTGACCCCGTTCGTCGAGCGCTACCTCAAGGAGTCCTATGCCGACCCGGAGGAAGGCATGGCATCGATTCGGAAGCGGCAGCTGAGCAGTGAGCTCGGCCGGCCGGAGGACGTGGCCGGCGCCGCGCTCTATCTCGCGTCGGACGAGTCGAAGTTCGTGATGGCTTCCGGTTTGACCATCGACGGTGGGATGACCGGCGCCAAGTAGACACGCGGTTAGGGCGAGCTTGTGAGGCTGACCACCCGCGACCGGATCGTCCTGTTCGCGCCCCTCGCCGTGCTGCTCGGCGGCTGGCTCGTCTTGCCGGCGGTACTCGGCCTCTTCGCGACTTTCACGACGTACTCGCCGTTCACGACCACTGTGCGCTTCTCCGGTTTCGCGAACTACGCCGCTGTCGTCGGGGATCCGCAATTTGGCGCGGCGATCCGGAACATCGTGGTCTTCACCGCTGTTGCCGTGCCGCTCGAGCTGGCCGTCGGATTCGGGATCGCATACCTGCTGCGGCGTCCTATCAAAGGGCGTGCGCTCTGGCGCGTGCTCCTGCTCGCGCCCTGGCTCGTCAGCCCAATCGCCGCCGGAGTGATGTGGCACTTCCTCTTCGGAGGCGCGACGGGCATTCTCGATTTTGCATTCGGCTGGCTCGGGCAGCCCGAGGTCGCCTCACCGGCCGGCGACCTGCGGCTCGCGCTGCTTGCGGCCATCGCGGTCGAGGTGTGGCGCGTGGCGCCGTTCGTGACGTTCCTCCTCCTTCCCGGATTGGTCTCGATCCCGAACGAGCGATGGGAGGAGGCGACGCTGGCGGGAGCTTCCTGGATTCAGCAGGTCCTGCACGTCGCGATCCCGGAGCTCCGCACGTTGCTGCTCACGGTTGCGATGCTCCTCGTCGGCCTCTCGTTCGGCGCGTTCGACACCATTCTCATCCTCACCGGCGGCGGCCCCGGCACGGCAACCCTGACTCCTGCCCTGTACAGCTACGGCCGCGCCTTTCAGACGAACGACTGGCCGGTTGGCGCCGCGTCGGGGTGGCTCATCGCAGGCGGTGTGATCGCCGTGGGCGCGGTCTATCTCCGCCTCGCCCGGGAGCGCCCGTCGAGATGACCCGGGTCATCCTGCTGCTGGCGACGCTTGCCGCCTTCCTGCTGCCGCTTGCCTGGACGGTCCTCGCCTCAATCGGCGTGCTGCCGGACAACAGCGCCACCCCGCCCTCATGGAAGGGGCCGCCCACGCTCGAACATTTCGCTGAGATCGGTATCGCCGAGCCCGCGTTCTGGCAGGAGCTCGCCACGAGCACCGCTTCGGCCGTGTGCGCTGCCGCCCTGACGGTCGGCGTCTCCTTCCTGGGGGCGTATGGACTTGCGCGCTCGAACTTCAGCGCCCGCCGCATGCTGACGCAGGGGTTCCTCGTCCTCGCAAGCCTTCCCGTGATGGCTTACATCGTTCCGCTGAGCGACCTGGTGCGCCGCGTCCACCTCCTGGACACCTTCGCGGGCGTGGTGCTCGCCGAGTCGGCGGTGACGGCGCCGCTTGCCGTTTTCGTCCTGCACGGTGCGCTTACACAGCTGCCGCCGGTGTGGGAGGAGGCCGCCGTGCTCGACGGGGCGGGGCTTGCTCGGGTCCTCGGCCGGGTCGTACTTCCGCTCGTCGCACCGAGCGTTGCCGCGACGGCGATCGTGCTGTTCGTGATCGACTGGAACTTGCTGCTGGTCCCACTCGTGCTCACCTCGGGGCAGGTCAAGACCGTGCCGGTCGCCATGAGCGACTTTTTCACGTTCGAGCGCGAGCTCGACTGGCCGACGGCGGCGGCGGCCCTGGTCGTGTCGCTGGCGCCGCTGGCGCTGCTCGTGGCGGTGTTCCATCGCCTCCTCGAGCGCTTCAGGCTAGGCGCCTCAGATGGGCGAGACATCGGATGACTTTGACTCAAACAGCCATCTCAGACCTTGACAAACCCGCTTTAACACGCTAAACATCCCATATTCAGGGGATTGGCCACCCGGCCGAATCCACCGGCCTGGTCGCAAACTAAAGGGGAAATGAAGCAGATGAGCCGACACGTGGCGAGAGCGCTGGTCCTGCTCCTGGCAACCGCTGTTGCCGCGGCATGTTCGGGCGGTTCGACGTCGTCGAACCAGCAGTTCAGCGGTACGACGATTCGCGTCGTCACATTCACCGGACCTCAGATCGCGGAGCCGCTGCAGCGCCGCGCGCCTGACTTCGAGAAGGCCACCGGCGCCAAGGTGCAGATCATCACCGTCCCGTTTTCCGACCTCTACCAGAAGCTCCTCACAGACTTTGCGACCAAGACCAACTCCTATGACGCGACTGTCTTCGACCCCCAGTGGATGGGCGACTACGTTCCGTCCGGTTACCTCGAAGACCTGACCGATCGCGTGCAGAAAGACTCGGCGCTGCAGTGGAACGACATCGCGCCCTTCTTCCGCGACTTCAGCGCCACATTCAAGGGCAAGGTGTACACCATCCCCCTCGACGGCGACTTCCAGATGGTCTATTACCGCAAAGACATCCTGGACAAGGACGGGGTGAAGCCGCCTGAGACATGGCAGGACTACATCAACATCGCCAAGCAGTACCAGGGGAAGGACCTGAACGGGGACGGCAAGGCCGACTACGGCTCCTGCCTAGCGATGAAGCGCAGCGCGCAATCGTACTGGGCGTGGCTTTCGATCGCGGCGGCTTACCTCCAGAGCCAGGGGACCAAGCAGGGCGCGTTCTTCAACACCGACAACATGCAGCCGCTGACGAACAACCCCGCGGCGGCGGCGGCTCTGGATGTCTACAAGCAGCTTTCCAAGATCGGTCCTCCGGACCAGCTCAACAACGACGTCGGCGACTCCCGCGGCCTGTTCATCACAGGCAGGTGCGCCCTTTCCCTTGACTGGGGCGACATCGGAACCCTCGCGATCGACACTACGCAGTCGAAGGTCGCGGACAAGGTCGGCGCAATCATCCTGCCAGGCTCGAAGCAGGTCCTCGACCGGGCCACCAACCAGCTGGTTACGTGCAACTCAACGCTTTGCCCTAACGCCGTCAACGGCGTGAACCACGCGCCTTTCGCCGCTTTCGGCGGCTGGTCGGGCGCGATCAACAAGGCTAGCGCTTCCAAGACCAAGGACGCGGCGTTTGCGTTCCTTTCTTACATGTCGCAGCCGGCCCAGTCCGGCGAGGATGTGACGATCGGCAAGACGGGCTTCAACCCGTATCGCATCTCGCACTTCACCAACAAAGACGCGTGGACCAAGGCCGGGATGAGCGCGGCAGCGGCGACGGACTACCTTGGCGCTATCCAGTCCAGCCTGCAGAGCCCGAACATGGTGCTCGACCTGCGCATCCCGCAGACGTCTTTCTACCAGCAGACCGCGCTCGACACCGCGCTGGCTCAGTATCTGGCCGGCGAGATTTCGGTCAACCAATGCATGACGCAGATCACCAACCAGTGGAACTCGAAGACCGACGAGGTCGGCCGCCAATCGCAGCTGGACGCATACAAAGCCAGCCTGAGCATCACGAAGTAGCGACAAGGGCGGCGAGGTGACACGCACCTCGCCGCCCGTCCCCCCGCCAATGCCAGGAAGCGATGAGAAGGATCCCATCACCATGAGCAGCCTCACGTCCCCGCGCGCATTGCGTGACGTCGTCGCGCGCGGCCGCCCGCTCGGCGGCAGGCTCGATCGCATTGCCGGGGCGGTGTTCATCCTCCCGGCCGTGGTCGTCATCCTCGGTTTTTCGATCTTTCCATTGCTCGCGTCGCTTTACGTATCGTTGTCCCGACTCAGCTTCTCGCAGGGCGGCGTGGAGCTGAAGTTCGTCGGCTTCAACAACTACGCGAAGCTCCTTTTTGGCATCGATCGCACGCACTTCCTCGGAGTGATCGGGCCTGTTACGCCTGTGAGCGGAGCCGTGCTGGTCGCCGGCTACGGCTTGATGGCCTTCTTGCTGTTCCGCTACGCGCGATATCCCGGCCGCACATTGCTCGGGCTCGTCGGGCGCGTGATCACGGCGGTCATCGCCGGCGCCGGACTGTGGCTCATCGTCAATACGATTCTCACCAGCGGCCGGCCCGGGACGCTGGTCGTGACGCTCGTCTATGTCGGCGTCGACGTGTCCGTCCAGTACCTGCTCGGCCTCGGCCTTGCCCTGCTGGTCGTCCAGCAGCTTCCCGGCCGGCGCTTTTTCCGAGTCGTCTTCCTGCTGCCGATGATGATCACGCCGGTCGGTGTCGCGTATCTCTTCCGGATGCTCACGGATACGAGCAAAGGACCTCTCTATCCGTTGTGGGCCCATTTCGGTTTGACTGACGTGTCCTGGGTCACCAACCCCTGGGGGGCGCGGCTGGCCGTGATGATCGGCGACGTCTGGCAGTGGACCCCGTTCATCTTCATCATCCTGCTGGCTGCCATCGAGACCCTGCCACACGAGCTGGTCGAAGCTGCGGTCGCCGATGGCGCCAACCGCTGGCAGGTCTTCTGGAGGATCACGTTCCCGCAGATACTGCCAGCGACTACGACGGTCGTCCTGATCCGCATCATCGAAGGCTTCAAGATCATCGACCTGCCCAACGTGCTCACCAACGGCGGGCCGGGCACCGCCACCGAGTCGCTGACGCTGCACGCGTACACCATCTGGCGGGCGCTCGACATCGGGGGCTCCGCCGCAGTGGCCTACATGCTGCTCATCGTCGTGACCTTCGTCGGCGTGTCCTACGTGAATCTCTTCCGCCGTCGTGCGACGGCGGTGGCCTAGCCGTCATGGCGATCATCCGGAGGCGCCGCCAATCGGTCTCGATCAACACGGTGTCCCTACCCACGATGACTCTCTCGTACCTGTTGCTACTGGCCTGGGCGTTCGTCGTCCTCTTTCCTCTGTACTGGCTCGCGATCACAGCGTTCAAGACGCCGCTCGACGTCAACGGCGGGCCCTTCTACATCCCGTTTCGGGACTTCAAGCCGACGCTCGATTCCTGGCGCTACATCTTTGTCGACCTGGGCGAGGACACCTTCCGCCCCTACCTCAACACTGTCGTGGTCGGGCTCACGAGCACTGCGATCACGGTCCTCCTGGGCTCGATGGCAGCGTATGGGCTGGTGCGCATGCGCTACCGGGTGAGCCTCGGCGCGATCGCATCGTTCGCCGTCGGCGTGGCGCTCGCGGTCGTCGTCCTGATCTTCCACGGGCCCTGGCCGGTCGCCGCCGGCGCCGGTTTGGCGGTTTTCGCGCTGCTTCTCCAGAGTGTTGCCAAGCGCTCGAAACGGGCAGTCGGGAACGACGACATCGCCTTCTGGATGATCTCGCAGCGCATGCTGCCGCCGGTCGCAGTTGTGATCCCGATCTACATCTTCTTCCAGCAGCTCCAGCTGCTCGACACGTGGGCGGCGTTGATCATTGCGTACGTCGCCTCGCACCTTCCCATCGTGGTCTGGCTGATGCGTGACTACTTCCAGAGCGTGCCGCTCGAGCTCGAGGAGAGCGCCGCGATCGATGGAGCCTCGCCCTACCGGATCTTCAGGTCGATCGTGCTCCCGCTGGCGGTGCCGGGCCTCGTCGCCACCTTCCTTTTCGTCCTCGTCTTTGCCTGGAACGAGTACCTGATCGCGCTGTTTCTCACCAGCGCCAACGCTCAGACGCTGCCGATGACGGTCGCAGCACAGAACGCGACCCGCGGACCGCAGTGGTGGTACATGTCCGTGCTCATCCTGATCATGATCGGGCCGGTGATCGCGATGGCGATCGCGCTCGAGCGCTACATCGCCCGTGGCCTCCTGGTCGGCGCGGTGAAGGGATAGATATGCGCAGCATCATCAGCGCCACTGCGCACGACATCCGATTTCCCACCTCCCGGACTCTTGCCGGCTCCGATGCCATGCACACGGCGCCTGACTATTCCGCCGCGTACGTGGTGCTGAGGACGGACGCGGGTGACCTGCTCGAGGGTCACGGCCTGACGTTCACCGCTGGGCGCGGCACCGAGGTGTGCGTGGCCGCGATCAACGCGCTGGCGCCGCTCGTCGTCGGGAAGACGCTTGAATCCATCACGTCCGACATGCGGGGGTTCTGGCACGAGATCACCGGCGAGCAGCAGCTGAGGTGGCTTGGTCCCGAGAAAGGTGTGATCCATCTCGCCGCGGCGGCGCTCGTAAACGCGGTCTGGGACCTGTACGCGAAGGTGGAAGGCAAGCCGCTGTGGAAGCTGCTCGTCGACATGAGCCCCGAGCAGCTGGTCTCGTGCATCGACTTCCGCTACATCAGCGACGCGCTGACCCCCGCAGAGGCGCTGGCCATCCTCGAGCGCATGCAGCCGACGCGCGCCAAGCGTGAGGCGGAGATGCTTCGCGCCGGGTACCCTGCCTACACAACTTCGGCGGGATGGCTCGGCTACTCGGACGAGAAGCTCCGAAAGCTGTGTCGCGAGGCGGTCGCCGGGGGCTGGACCCACGTGAAGATGAAGGTGGGCCAGAGGATCGAGGACGACGTGCGCCGGGCGCGCATCGTGCGCGAGGAGATCGGATCCGAGCGCCACCTGATGATGGACGCCAACCAGGTCTGGGAGGTGGGCGACGCAATCGCCAACATCAAGCTGCTCGCCGAGTTCGAGCCGTACTGGATCGAGGAGCCGACCAGCCCGGATGACGTGCTCGGCCACGCCACGATCGCGCGCGCGATCGCGCCGATCAAGGTCGCGACCGGCGAGCACTGCCAGAACCGAGTCATGTTCAAGCAGCTGTTCCAGTCGGAAGCCATCGGATTCTGCCAGCTCGACGCGTGCCGCCTGGGCGGGATCAACGAGGTGCTGTCGGTCCTGCTTCTCGCGGCGAAGTTTGGGGTGCCGGTGTGCCCGCACGCGGGCGGCGTGGGACTCTGCGAGTACGTCCAGCACATATCGATCTTCGATTACATCGCGGTGAGCGGATCGCTCGAGAATCGCGTGCTCGAGTACGTCGAGCACCTGCACGAGCACTTCCTCGACCCGGTGGTGATCCGAGGCGGGCGGTACGTCGCACCAAGCGCACCGGGTTACAGCATCACGATGCGGCCGGAGTCGATCCGCGAGTACGAGTTCCCATCGGGCCCAGCCTGGGCCGGCCCCTCAGGAGGCCGGCAAACCGCTTAGGCCGGCCGGCTTCTTTTCGCGCGGGTTTGGCGCAAGAAACGCGGAATAACACGTGATAGCGTGGACTTTCGGATCCGCTCGTCGATAAGGAGGCGCCATGTCGACAGGCAAGCATCAGCCAAAACGCGATCTCCTGGTTCGTTGTGACTGCGGCTTCGAAGCCCGGGGCGATGAGGACAAGCTCGTTCCCCTGGTTCAGAAGCACGGGCGCGAAGCCCACAACATGGAAGCTACCCGCGAACAGGTGCTGGCCATGGCGAGGCCTCTCTGAAGCCGGCGGCCGAACCTCCCGCGTGGGCGACCGGAGGCCCGGTTCAGGCTGAGGTATTCGTCCTTCGTCTGAGCGGAGGAGTTCCAGAACTTGCAGGGCCATGCGGTCCCGAGCCCTGGTATCTCGAGGTCGGTCCGGATGAGGATCCAACCGAGGTGGTCAAACGTCTTTCGACCAACTTGCTGGGCGCGCCGCTGCTCGTGCACTCGACTTCCTGGCGCCGGGCACGAAATTCGGTGATCCTGAGCTTCATCGCCATCATCGGGGACGAACAGGCGCCGCTGATCAGCGGAGTGCGCATCGCCCGGGCTGAGCTGGCCCGTTCAGCCGCGACAGAGGCCCCCCGGTCGATCGCCGCGACCCAGGTCATCGAACACGGGCTTCGTCACCTGTCGTGGTTGGCGCAGGACGATGCCGTGGTTCAGTCCGTGCTGAGCCAAGATTGGAAAAGCGTGCTGGCCGGCTACGCACCGGAGCCTTTCCAGCACCTCTGAGATTGAGCGAGCCCAAGCGGCGCAAATTCTGGGGTTGGGGTTATGTAGGCGACGGCCTGGACCTGATTGAGGTCCAGGCTCTTGGCAGCGCACTCGCGAGCGTGCTCAACCTTGCCGACGTGAGCGTTGCGGATCCACCGCGAATTGGGGAGATTGCGCTCCGGAAGCCACGACTTCAACCCCCTGACTCGATGGCCGAGATCTTCAGCACCGACAGGTGGGATCGGGCGGAGCACGCCCTCGGCAAGTCATACGACGACCTGGTCCGCGGCCTGCATGGGCAATATGAGCATCCGCCGGACCTGGTGGCTTTTCCGCGAGACGAAGCCGATGTGGTCGCCGTCCTTGAATGGTGCGGGGACCAGAATGCCGCCGTCATCCCTTACGGAGGCGGATCCAGCGTCGCAGGAGGCGTCGAGCCTGTCGTTGGGGACGGATACCGCGGCGTCGTAAGCCTCGACCTGCGCCGCCTCGACAGAGTCGTCGAGGTCGACACCATCTCGCGGGCGGCTCGCATTCAGGCCGGCGTGCTGGGCCCGTCACTCGAAGAGCAGCTTCGCCCTCACGGTCTCACGCTGCGGCACTTTCCACAGTCCTTCGAAATGTCGAGCCTCGGCGGCTGGATCGCAACCCGTTCCGCCGGCCACTATGCGACGCTCCACACGCACATCGACGAATTCGTGGAGGGCCTACGCGCCTTGACCCCCCGCGGGGTTCTGGAGACCAGACGCCTGCCTGCGTCCGGAGCAGGCCCTTCGCCGGATCGGCTCTTTTGCGGCTCGGAAGGGGTGCTGGGAGTCATCACGGAGGCGTGGATGAGACTCCAGGAGCGGCCGCGGTACAGAGCCTCCGCCGCGATCGAGTTCGCGAGCTTTGAGGAAGCGGTCGAAGCCTGTCGCACGATCTCCCAGTCTGGCCTACACCCGGCGAACTGCCGGCTGCTCGACCAAACCGAGGCCCTGATTTCGGCCAGCGGCGATGGCAGTGCCGCGCTCTTGATTGTCAGCTTCGAGTCCGCCGACCACTCGTTGGACGCCTGGATGGCTCGCGCGATTGAGATCTGCCGGTCCCACTCTGGCAAAGTGCCGGAGGGCGCCCAGCGGACACGGACCGACGAAACGCCGGCCCCCGAGGGCGCTGGCGGCCACTGGCGAAACTGGTTTGTGCGCGGTGGACATCTGCACGACGCAACGATTCGGCTGGGCATGGTTAACGACACTTTCGAGACCGCCATTACATGGGATCGCTTTGCGGACTTCCATGCCGGCGTGCTGGAGTCGACCAGGCGGGCGATGAAGGAGGTCTGCGGGCAGGGACTCGTGTCTTGCCGGTTCGCATACGTCTACCCGGACGGCCCCGCGCCGTACTACACCGTGATGGCGCCAGGCAAGAGAGGTTCTGAGCGAGAACAGTGGGCTGCGATCAAGGAGGCGGCATCTGATTCGCTGATCGCCCTGGGAGGCACCATCACGCACCACCACGCCGTCGGGCGCTACCATCGGCGCTGGTACGATCGCGAGCGCCCGCCTCTTTTCGCGGACGCCATGCGGGCGGCCAAAGGTGCGCTCGATCCCGCGGGAATCATGAATCCCGGCGTCTTGTTCGATCCAGTGCAAACGTTGGAGTCACCGTCCCGGCTATAACGGTGGCGCTGAGGAGGTCCTCATGGCGCGAGCGAAAGCGGACGGCAGCGCGACCGGCAGGCCGAAATGGGAACCCCCTCCAATCGCTGACTTCGAGAAGTTGGGTGCGTTCTTTATCGGCCGTCCTTATGACCTGACGGCCAAAGCACCGCAGCCTGGCCTGATCCTTTATGACTCGAAGGACCTGGTGACCCACGCCGTTGCAGTCGGGATGACTGGAAGCGGCAAGACCGGTCTCTGCATCGCCCTGATTGAAGAGGCAGCGCTGGACAGCATCCCGTCCATCGTCATCGACCCTAAGGGCGATCTGACCAACCTTCTCCTGACGTTCCCCAATTTGCAGCCGCAGGACTTCCGCCCCTGGATCAACGAGGAGGACGCGGCCAAGGCGGGACTCTCAGCGGATGACTTCGCGGCGCAGCAAGCCAAGCTCTGGAGCGACGGCCTCGCCTCGTGGGGCGAGGATGGCGCTCGGATCAAGCGGCTCCGCGATGCCGCGGACTTCGCGATCTACACGCCCGGCTCGAATGCAGGCCTGCCGGTATCGATCCTGGCGTCATTCGCAGCGCCGAGCGCAGCCATCCGTGGCGATGAGGAGCTGTTTCAGGAACTGGTCGCGACCACCGCCACGAGCTTGCTCGGGCTCTTGGGCATCGATGCTGATCCGGTCAAGAGCCGCGAACACATATTCCTCTCGAACCTGTTCGCGAGATCGTGGGCATCGGGAAGCGATCTGGACCTGACGACGCTCATCGAACAGATCCAGCGGCCGCCGATCGAGCGCGTCGGCGTGCTCGACCTCGAATCCTTCTACCCGTCGAAGGATCGTAATGAGCTGGCCACATCGCTCAACAACCTCCTGGCCTCGCCAGGCTTCGCGGCGTGGCTGCAAGGCGACGCGCTGGATATCGGCAAGACACTTCACGGTCAAGGGGGCAAGCCACGCGTCGCCATCTTCTCCATCGCGCACCTGTCCGACCCGGAGCGGATGTTCTTCGTCTCGCTGCTGCTGAACCATCTTCTGGCCTGGGCGCGATCGCAGTCTGGCACCACGAGCCTTCGGGCTCTCCTTTATATGGATGAGATCTTTGGGTATTTCCCGCCGGTGGCGAACCCACCGTCGAAGCGGCCCTTGCTGACGTTGCTCAAACAGGCTCGGGCTTTCGGCCTGGGCGTGGTCCTGGCGACGCAGAACCCGGTCGATCTCGATTACAAGGGCCTGGCCAATACAGGCACCTGGTTCTTGGGCCGGCTCCAAACTCAGCGGGACAAGGATCGCGTCCTGGACGGCCTCGAGGGTGCCGCCGCCACAGCGAACTCAAAGTTCGACAAGGCGAAGATCAGCGAGATCCTGTCGGGTCTAGGCAACCGTGTTTTCTTGATGAACAACGTTCACGAGGATGCGCCGGTGGTGTTCGAAACGCGCTGGGCGATGTCGTACCTGCGCGGCCCCCTGACGCGTGACCAGATCAAGTCACTGATGAGCGGCCAAAGGCCGGTTGGGTCGGCGGCGGCTTCGGCTTCGGGTAGGGCGGCCGCCGCGGCGGCAAGCGCCGCGGTGAGCCGGCCGATGGTGCCGCCTGAGATCCCCCAGCAGTTCATTCCAGCGCGCAGCGGGCCCGCCGGCGCGACGCTCGTCTACGAGCCGAGGGTGCTCGCAGCAGCGAAGGTGCGCTTCACGGACCCAAAGAGCGGACTCGATACGACCAGCGATCTCGCCTACCTCGCGCCGATCAGCGACGCGGCGGTGCCGATCGACTGGGACAAGGCCGAGGCCACCTCGATCGCGCTCACAGACCTCGAGAAGAGTCCCGCCGCCTCCGCGCAGTTCGCGCAATTGCCGCCTGCTGCGGCCCAGGCGAAGAGCTACACGGCGTGGCGTTCCGATTTCTCAGGCTGGCTGTTCCGCAATGCGACGCTGGACTTGCGGCAGGCCGGCCGCGAACAGCGAGACGCGCTTATCGCGCGAATCCGAGCCCAGTACGCGCCGAAGGTCCAGAGGCTCGAAGAACGAATTCGCAACGCGCAGCAGGTCGTGGAGCGTGAGCAGGGCCAGGCACGCTCGGCGACACTCCAGACGGCAATCTCGGTCGGCGCGACGGTGTTGGGGTCCCTGCTGGGTCGCAAGCGAATCTCCGCCACGTCTCTCGGCAGAGCTACTACCGCGGCGCGAGGAGTAGGTAGGACGATCGATCAGCAGCAAGACGTCGGCCGCGCCAGGGCAGACGTCGGTGCGGCCCAGGCCGAGCTGACGTCCTTGAACCAAGAGCTCGAGCAGAAGCTTGGCGGCCTCGACTCGATGGCCATCCGACCGACCAAGTCCAACATCGCCGTGGAGATCCTGGCTCTCGCATGGGCGCCCTTCTGGAGAGACCAGCAGGGGAACAAGACGCCGGGGTGGAGCTGACGCCGAGAGCCGCGCCCAGATGAAAGCGATCGTGCATTACACATATGGCCCTCCCGACGGGCTCGAGCTCAAGGAAATCGATAAGCCGACGGTCGGAGACGGTGAGGCGCTCATTCGCGTCCATGCGGCGTCGGTCAATCCCGCGGACTGGCGAATCATGCGCGGCGCCCCGTTCGTAATCCGTTTGGTGGGCTATGGGCTGCGCAAACCGAAGACCCCTGGTCTCGGGAGTGATGTGGCCGGTGTGGTGGAGGCGGTCGGCAAGAACGTGACGCGGCTCCGACCCGGTCATGAGGTCTACGGTTCGGGCCGGGGCGCCTACGCCGAGTTCGCGTGCGCCGCGGAGGACCAGGTCACGCCGAAGCCGGCGAACCTCACGTTCGAGCAAGCCGCTGCCGTTCCCCTCGCGGCGACGACCGCTCTGCAGGGCCTTCGAGACATCGGGAAGCTCCAGGCGGGACAGACGGTCCTGGTCATCGGCGCGTCTGGTGGCGTGGGGACATTCGCCGTGCAGATCGCGAAGGCGCTTGGGGCGGAGGTCACCGGCGTCTGCAGCACGCGGAACGCGGAGCTGGTCCGTTCGATCGGCGCGGATCACGTCATCGACTACACCCGCGAGGACTTCACCAGGGGCGAGCACCGCTACGACCTCATCTTCCAGCTGGCGGGGACCAACACACCGTCGGAATGTCGACGTGCGCTGACCCCCCGGGGGACGCTCGTGCTCAGCAGCGGCGAAGGTCGCTACAGCGGGGTAGGTCGCATTGTCTCCGCGATGGCGTCCTCACCGTTCGTGACCCAGAGGCTGGTTTCGTGGGTGTCGTCGATGAAGAAGGCCGACCTGCTGGCCCTGACGGAACTCATCCAGGCCGGAAAGGTCAAGCCGGTCATCGATCGGACGTACACGCTGGACGAGACGCCGGCAGCGATCCGCTACGTGGAAGAGGGCCACACTCGGGGCAAGGTCGTCATCAACATCGGAGCGACTGACTAACCCCGGTCGAGGATGGTTTTGAGCTGCGGAATGGAGATGTTCCCTCCGCTGAGGATCAGCGCGACGCGCAGGCCCGCCAGCCGTTCCTTGAGCGCGAACGCGGCGGCCAACGCCGCCGCGCCGGCTCCCTCGACCAACGTCCGGTTGCGCCCGAGCAAGAAATAGACGGCGGCCGAGATGGCGTCGTCGGAAACGAGGATGAAGTCGTCGAGTAGCCTTCGCAGAATTTGCTGTGGCAGCTCGAATGGCGTCCTGGTGGCCAGGCCTTCCGCCCACGTGCTGTTGGTCGCCTCGACTCGCTTGCCGGCCCGCCACGAGAGGTAGGCCGACGGAGCATTTTCGGATTGCACCCCGATCACGGCGATCTTTGGGTTGACGGCCTTCGCCACGATGCTGGCGCCCGCCGCGCCGCTGCCGCCTCCGACCGGCACGATGATGACGTCGATCTCCGGCGCCTCGCTCAAGATCTCGAGGGTGTGAGTCCCCACTCCGGCGATCAGCAGTGGCTCGTTTCCTGAATGAACGTATCGGTACCCATGCTCAGCGGCGAGCTGCTCACATGCTTCGCGCGCCTCGTCGAAATCCGCTCCAACGAGCCTTACAGTCGCACCGAGGTCGTGCATCGCCTCGACCTTGGCCGGGTTGGCATTCTCCGGCGCGCAGATGATGGCTTTCACCCCGAACAGCCTTGCCGCATACGCGACGGACTGACCATGGTTTCCGGTTGACGCCGCGATGACGCCGACCTCGCGCTCGCTGTCGTTCAGCTGGGAGATGAGATTGATGCCGCCGCGCACCTTGAACGCGCCGGTCGGGAGGTGGAACTCGTGCTTGAGGTACACATCTGCGCCAACGGCGTCGCTCACCGGAGGCGATCTGCGCAGCGGTGTGGAAGCAAGATGCGGCCGGATTCGTGCTGCCGCGGCGACCACGTCGGCGAACGTGGGCTCCAACCAGGCATTCCCTTCGAGCTCGTGGCTCACAACACGCAACTAGGCAGTTGTGTGGCTGGGCCTGCGGAGATGGATGAAGATCAGGACGCTGCTCACGAGCAATGCCGGCACGTATATGGTCACAATCACCCAGTTCACCCCGAGCGCATGCGTGAACACGCTGAAACGCATCGATTGAATGATCGCGTTCACGGTGTCGAGCAGGCCGACCACCAGGCAGAGCCAGACCAATGGGATGGCCGCAGACATCCGGCGACGTAGGGCGATCAAAGCCAGCAGGGCCAGAACAGCGGTGGCCATGTCGCCGTATCCG
>DASQAU010000262.1:0-4559 GCA_035635595.1 Candidatus Eiseniibacteriota bacterium | reverse complement strand
AAGCGGACATTCCTGCTCGACGAGATCGGTGGGGATGCCGCACATGGTTATTCGTTCGTGTCGATTCCGTCCCGCGGCGCGATCGACGTCATATACACGGTCGATGCGACCGGCGTGTCGATCGTGGTGAGGCCCGTCTGGCTGGCGCCCGGGTTCACACACGTCGGGATCCTCAACGAGCAGTCCGCGGCCTTCGATGACTTCGCCGACTCCACACGATTCCTGATCGGTCCTAGCTTTCCGAACTGGACCCCGGTCGAGGGTGGCTGGGGACGGCTGCGGTCGGCGAGCCTTGGCGTGGAGTGGTCGGCGCCGGCGCTGCCCGGCGCACAGATGCACGCGGGCCGGGAGCTGATCGGAACCGACTTCAACTGGTCCGGGCTCGACTACCTGTTTCCGCCGACCTTCGATGGAGCCACGTACCACCTCAACGTCCAGGAGGCAAGATGATGCCGAACGATCGCGCCGACGTAGTGCTGGTTTATCCACAACGCGCCCCGACACAGGGCCGGCACTGGATCATGCCGTCGCTCGGCCTGATGTACCTGAGCGCCGCATTGCGGCAGGCCGGCTATTCGGTGCGACACATCGACCACACCTTCATGGAGCGGAGCGAGGTCCTGGCTCAGATCGAGCAGCTGCAGCCGTCGGTGATCGGCATCTACTGCATGATCACCATGCAGGACGAGGCCCTGTCGCTCGGCGCGCAGGTCCGAGGCAAGGCGCTGACCGTCGTCGGCGGGCCGTATCCATCGGGGGAGCCTGAGACATTCGTCGACCAGTTCGATCTCGTGGCCGTCGGCGAGGGCGAAGAGACGATCGTCAGGATCATGGAGCACCTCGACGATCGCCGGTTCGAAGAGATCCCCGGTCTCGTGTTCAAGCGCGACGGCGAGATCGTGCGGGGCACGGCGCGAATCCGAACCAAGGACATGTCGCATCTGCCGCTGCCGTACCGCAGCGATATCCCCAACGCGGAGTACATCAGGTACTGGCGGAAGCATTGGAAAGACGCGACGACTCCGCTGATGTCGACGCGCGGCTGTCCCTTCCGCTGCGACTTCTGCCACAAGTCGGTGTTCGGCGACCTGTTCAGCGCGCGACCGGTGGAATCAGTCGTGGCGGAGATGCGTGAGATCGCCGAGCTGGGCTACGACCACATCTGGATGTCGGACGATCTCTTCACGCTCAACTACCACCGGACGCACGAGCTCGCGGAGGCGATCGAGGCGGCACACCTCCCGTTGACGTGGGAGTGCCTGAGCCGGGTGACGCATGTAGACAGAGCGCTGTTCGAGCAGATGCATCGCGCCGGCTGCAAGCGGATCTTCTTCGGCATCGAGTCGGGTGACGAAAAGGTGCTGAAGGAGATGAAAAAGGGCATCACACCGGACCAGGCCCGTGCCGCGGTCGAAGCCTGTGTGGCGGCGGGCATCAAGGCGGCCGGCTTCTTCATGGTCGGCTACCTGGGCGAAACGACCGACTCCCTCATCCGAAGCATCAACTTCTCGAGCAGCCTGCCCCTGGACTACGTCAGCTACACGATCGCCTACCCGCTCCCGGGCACAGGCTTTTACGAGCGCGTGCGCGAGCGCCGACAGCGCGGCGAGTGGCATAAGGTGCGTCACAACAGGTTGCTGTTCAACACCGATTTCTCCGAGCACAAGCTCCGGGCCGCGATCTTGAAAGGCGCGATTCAGCATCGGCTCAACCGGATGCACCTGCGTCCGGCGGCAATAGCATTCCAGCTCGCCACGGACCCGGTGCTACGCGCGCTCAGATAGCTGCCGCGCTGGTGGCGACTGCCATCTCCGCATGCGGAGGTTCGGCCCCGGCCCCGAAGCCTGGCTATCCGGAGTCCGGCCTCGTCCTGCTGTCGATCAAGGATGGAGCGCCGCGAGGTTCGGCTTCGATCGGACAGGACGTCGTCGCGGTGACGCTGTCCGCCGACGGCCGGTTTGCGTATCTCGCCGACAGCGCCCCGGGGGACGTCTATGCGGTCAGCCTGCCGAACCTGCACACCGTCTGGAAGCAGCACGTCGGCGGCGCCCCGTTTGGGCTGCTGCAGCGTGGCGCGCGCCTTTACGTGAGCCTGTTCGACGGCGCCGCCGTGTTGGAGCTCGATCCCAAGACCGGGGTCATGATGGGAACCCATCAAGTGCCTCAAGGAGCCGCCGCCATCACCGCCGACGCTTCCGGCCGGGTCGTCGTCGCCGGCACCCGAGGGCAGGTGTACGTACTCGACGGCGGCCAGCTCGCGGCGGGCAACGGGTTCGGTATCGCGCTCGTGGGCGGTCGGTTATGGACGGCGGACTACGAGCGCGCCGAAATCGTGCCCGCAGGTGACGATCATCGAGTCGGCCTGCCGCTGCCGTTGTTCCCGTTCTGGCTCGCGCCGGGAGCAGGCGACACGCTGCTGATCGCTGCCGAAGGCGCCGTCGAAGACAGCGATGCCGGCGGCGTGTTCTCCTTCGACCCGGTGAGCGGAGCCTTCAAGATCCTGGCGACACCCAGGGACCCAGACCAGGTGCTGCAATCGGGATCGATGATCCTGGTCGCGGCGCACGGTGACGGCCACGTGCTCGTTCTGGAGGGCGAGCACTCCAGCACGTGGGCGCGGGGCTCTGCCCCGGTGGCGCTCGCGGTTTCTGATTCTCTGGGTCTCGTGGTGGTCGCGGTGAACGCGCATGAGTGAAGCCTGGGCGAGCCTTTTCCGCATCGCGATCGGCCTCTACTGGCTGTATTTCGCGAGCCAGAAATGGCAGGGCGTGGGCTGGATGCGCGACCTCATGGTCTCGACCGCAAAGATCAACCCGATCCCGGGCTTACACGAGTTCCTGGTTTCGGTCGTAGTCCCCAATTGGCTGCCTTTCGCCCTGGCGCAGTCGGCGGGCGAGACGGTGGTCGCGATCCTGCTGATCCTCGGGCTCGCCACACGTTGGGCGGGAATCCTGGGTCTGCTGCTCGCCGCGAACCTTGCGCTCACCGTTGCGTTCGGGGCGGAGGACGGCTTCCGCTGGCTGTATTACCTGGCCGTGCTGGCGAATGCGCAGGTGATCGTCTCCGGTCCAGGTCCTTTTGCACTCGCGAGATTCGGTTGGGTGCCCGGCTTCCTGCGCTGATCACCATCGCCCTGGCGGTGCTCGCTTCCGCATGCGCGCAGACAGCCGTCGTCGTCCAGCCGTCCCCGTCGCCGATTGTCGCCGGGTGCAGGCCCGGGCCGCCGGAGGCGGGGGTCCACAGCCCGGACCGGCTCAAGGTGCTCGATGCTTGCAAGCATGCCGAAGGCACCGTGGTCAACGTTGCCTCTAAAGACGATGGCGACTTTCACGTGTGGTTCCGGCCTGACCCCGGATATGAGTCACTGCTGAACGTGCAGAACCATTTCCAGGCTCAGCCGGCGATGCTGGCCGAGATCACGCCCGACTGCGACCTGGCGACCAATCCTCCCGACGCCCAGTCAGCAGCACGATGTCCGAAGTCCAGGCTTTCCATTCCGTCGCTCGGCGACCACATCGCGATCGATGGGCCATGGGTGCTGGACACCGACCATGGTTGGAACGAGATCCACCCGGTCGACTCGATCCAGATACGCTAGACGCCGTGGGCCTGGACGCGGAGGGTTATGGGTTTCCCGAGCATCAGCGCACGCTCGCACGCCTGATGGACGACATCCGCGTGCTCTCGCCCGCCGGCGTCGAGCGCGCGGCGATGGGCTGGGACACCCACGTGGGCACGAATGGGCTGCCGGCGCTGCACGCAGCCGAGAAGGCAGCCGTCCACGCGATCGAGCAAGCCGATCGTGGAGCCGCGTGGGATGAGGTGCGCAGGTCGCTTTTCGGCCTGACCGAATCGGGCGGCGCGCTCATCTCCTGGAAGGCTGAGCACGGTGAGATCGGCCACAAGGCCGAGAACGCCGCCTTTGCGGCTGCGCTCGGGCTGGTCGCGACCGGCCTGATCAGCGACGAGCAGGCGGCGACGCTCATGCGACCGATGGCGGAGGCCTTGCCGTGGCTCCTGCCAGGAGAATCTCCGCCCGAGTCTTAGGAAGTCGCCGGTCCGATCGAGATGTTCGTCTCGGGAAAGCGACAGAAAGGCCATTGGGGCTCGAATGGCCCTATCCACGGCCGGGATGCGACCACGGGGGCCCGAATGGCCCAATCCCGAGAGTAGGACGCTTAGGTCGTGGTGGCCGGGACCAGCTCGTCCAGGTCGAAGGCAAGGCTGGCGAGCGCGGACTCGCTGATGGGTCGCCGGCTTTCGATCAGCTTGCCGCCAAGCTCATTGGTCTTTGAGTCGTTCATCGACAGCACTGCCTCGATCAAGCCGTCGCGCAGATAGAAGACCGAGAAGGTCAGGCCGTCGCGATCGCCACGCCAGACCGCGCGGTCCTCGCCCGACGCGTGGCCGCGGTACTCGAGATTCACGTCGTACTGGTCGGACCAGAAGTACGGAAGCTTGGTGTATGGAGCGTCGCCGCCGGCGATGTTCGCCGCGATGCCGCGCCCGTGATTCTTCGCCACCTCCCAATGCTCGACCCGTATCGCGCGCCCCAGCAC
>DASQAU010000261.1:0-5537 GCA_035635595.1 Candidatus Eiseniibacteriota bacterium | reverse complement strand
AGAATCACTCCCCATGGTCGGAGGGGGCCTTGACTACAGCGCGTCCTTTCAGCGCGCGATCGAGCTGATTGGCAAGCGCTGGACCGGGGCGGTGGTCAAGGCGCTTCTCCCAGCCCCAGCTCGGTTCAACCAATTGCTCGCTGGCATACCTGGGATCAGCGACCGCGTTCTGACCGAGCGGTTGCGCGAGCTGGAGACCGAAGGCCTTGTCGAGAGGCTTGTCGACCCAGGACCGCCAGTGCGTGTGAGCTATCGATTGACGTCGCGAGGTAGAGCTCTGGAACCAGTGCTGGCCGCGGTCATGGATTGGGCGGAGAGCTGGCTCACAGCGGCTGCCGCGGCAGTGGGCTGACCGAAACTCGCATAGCTCTGGCGGGCCCTCCCTTGTTTTCCGGTCCCTCCCCCAACCGGCACACCTGCGCCAAACGTATTCCGCGATCGATGTGGACGCAACCCAGGCTGTTAAGAGAACCTGTCTGCTCAACGCGTCACGAGCGTCGCTCACCGGGGGTCAAATCACTTGACTGATAGGCTTTACCGAATGCCGATTGGCGACTTCCTCCGCCGCCGGCCCGAAGGGCAGACCTGCCAGGCTTGCGGTTCTCCCTTACCCCACGGCGCGGTGTTCTGTCCATCGTGCGGGGTCAAGACCGACGACCCGCAGGCCGAGCCGCTGCACATCGTCGATCGGACCACGGGACTCTTCAACGACCGCTTCGTCCGCCCTGTGCTCGAGGACGAGCTCGCACGCGCGCACCGCTACCAGCGCAACCTCGGCGTCCTGCTGATCGAGGCCAACGGAACAGGCTCACCCGACGAGGCGCTGAAGCTCATGGCAGCCGCGCTCGCCGGGACAGTCCGCGACGTGGACACACCCGGCGTCATCGGCCGCACGCCTCCGCAGCTGCTCGCAATCCTTCCCGACACCGACGTGGCCGGGACAGCCCACGCCGCCAACCGCGTGCTCTCAGCCGTGAACGAGGCGCTCAAGCAGTCAGGCGGCCAGGCAGGCGTCGGGCTTGTCTGTGTCCGTCCCGGGCAGCGTGTCCGAGCCGGAGCAGTGATCGAGAGCGCCAGCCGCTCGCTGCGCTCGGGCCGTCCGGAGATGATGGGGAAGCCCGCCTGAGCGCGATCGAGATCTACCTCGCCCGCCACGGCGAGACCGAGTGGAGCGCCAACGGCCGCCACACGGGCAACACCGACCTACCACTCACAGCAGACGGCGAAGAGAAGGCGGCCGCTTTAGGCCGGCGGCTGCAATCACTGGGTTTCGAAGCCGTCTATTCGAGCCCGATGCAGCGAGCCCGTAAGACTGCTGAGCTCGCCGGCTTTCCTGACCCTCAGCTCACCGATCTCTTGAAAGAGGTCGACTACGGCGAATACGAAGGCCTGACCTCCAGGCAGATCCACGAGTTCAACCCCAGCTGGGACGTCTACTGGGACGGGTGTCCGGCAGGAGAGACTCCCGCACAGATCTATGCGCGCGCCCAGCAGTTCATCGTTTTCGCCGGCAAGCCGGGAGGCCGGGTGCTTGCCTTCGCGCACGGCCACATCCTCCGCGCCATCGCGGCAGCCTGGATCCGCGCCGACTTGACGGTCGCCTCGGGACTCATGCTGGACGTCGCGACCCTTGGGGTGCTGCGCGACGACGGCCGGCGCGTGATCACGCTCTGGAACTCGCCGCCCTAGCTCTTGCGGCGGAGGCTCCAGGTCCGGCTGCGAACCCCCGCGAGTCCCGCGAACACCAGGTAGGCGGAGGTCTTGACGTCGGCGCGATAGGTGTGCCGCTCGCCGGGATTGATCAGCAGCATCTCGCCGGCGCCGACCTCCCCTGTCTTCATCCCGTCGTCGAAATGCAGGCGCCCCTCGGTGACGATCAGCGCGACCGGGATCGCGTTCCGGTGCTCGGGCACTTTCTGGCCCGGCTCGAGCCGCAAGCCGACGACTCGCATCGACCCGCAGTCGGCGATCTGCTCAAAACCAAACGGACGATGCTGCTCGCCAGGCGCTGACACCAACCAATCATGCGTCACGATCTCTCCGTGGACGTTGTTCACGCGACCGGCATCGGAGGCGCTCGCCAGGCGCGCGGCCTCGCGGTCGTCATCGACGTCCTCCGCTCGTTCACCGTCAGCGCCTATGCGCTTGCCGGCGGTGCGCGAGAGTGCAGGCTGGTCACGACCACCGACGAGGCGCGCGCTCTCGCCGCGGCCATTCCAGGAGCAGTGCTGTGCGCGGAGGAGGATGCCCTCCCCCTGCCGGGGATCGCCATCAGCAACTCGCCGACGCAGATCGTTGCGACGGAGCTGACCGGCAGAGTGCTTGTCCAGCGTTCGACAGCGGGAACCCCGGTCGCCGCCGCGGTCCGAGATGGAATCGACATCTTCGCAGCCAGTCTGGTCGTCGCTCGCGCGACGGTACAAGCCTGCCTGTTAAGAGCCCCCGATGTGCTGACCCTGGTCGCGTCGGCGGACTTTCCGGAGGACCATGCTTGCGCGCTCTACATGGAGGCGATTGCTCGTGGCGAGGAGCCCGATCTCGATCGATTGCTGCAGCCCCTTCGCGAGAGCGAGCGATATGCACGTCTGATGAGCGGCGCGTGGCCAGGCTTCCCGCCGACCGACCTCGAGCTTGCTCTCGAACCCGACCGGTTCAGCTTCGCCATGCCCGCGACCCGGCAGCCTGGTTATCTCAGACTCAGGGCCGAAGCAATTTCCTGACCCGCAAGCTTTCGGGGCTTGCGCGCGTCTACTTCTTTGGGGCTGGGGCGATGCGCAATCACCTGCTTACCGGCGGCATCGCGTTTCTGTTGATCGCCTGCAGCGCGCTGATAGCCGCGTGCGGTGCGCCGGTTGCAACTTCAAACCACCAGAGTTCCTCCGCGTGCTCGGACGCCGGCGCTCCGCATCGCGCCTATGTCGTCGTGCAGCACCAGTCCGGCGCGACGATGCAGAGCTGCGTCGGATTCGGCGGGGTCTTCATCGACGGTCAGACCCTCATGGACCGCTCCGGCATCCAGTACGAGGCTCATGCCGTCAGCTCAGGCAAGGTCGTCTGCCAGGTGGACTTCGAGCCCAGGCAGTTCAGCCAATGCTTTCCGGCCAACCAGCCCTACTGGGCGCTGTTCATCGAGTCCGGGGGCAAATGGACCAGCGCGCCTGGTGGATTCACCCAGGTGCAGCTCCACGACAAAGAGGCGATCGGCTGGCACTACGTCGGAGCCCTGGATCCTGCGCCGTCGCCGCCACCGCTCGCCAAGAAAGCCTGATCAGCCGGCGTCCAACCCGATCACCGCGCCGAGATCGAGGCGCGACGCGATGGTGGTCTCGATCGGCTCGCGCGAGATGAGCGCGCGAAGCGCAGCCAGGGAGCCACCGTGGCCGATGATCGCGATCTCGCCAATGTCCGGCAGCGGCGAGGTCTGCTTCCAGAAGCCCGCGACGCGGCGCTCGAGGTCGCTCACGCTCTCGCCGAATGCTCGCGGAGTATGCCGGACGTCCTGCTCCCACGCTCGCGCTGCAGCTGAATCCTCCAACCAGAGATCGCTGAGGTCCCGCCCTTCCCAGGTGCCGAAGTCGATCTCGCGCAGGGCTGCAGAAGTTTCCACCACGAGGCGATGCGGCGCTGCGATCATGGTCGCGGTTTCCAGCGCACGCTTCAGGTCGCTCGAGATCACGCGCACGAGCGGCCGATTCGCCAGGGCGCCCGCAAGGCTGTGCGCCTGGGCCCGTCCAACGTCGCTGAGCGGCGGGTCTGACACTCCGATCGCGACCCCAGGGGATGTGGTCGACGCTCCGTGGCGGATCAGCCAGACGCGCGTCACCTGTGAACCGCGAAAGCGATGAGCGCCGCCAGCAAGCAGAGCTCTGCAGTGGCGCCGTAGACGTCGCCCGTGGCGCCGCCCAGCCTTCGACGCGCGATCATGGCGACAGTGGTCGCGGTGAGCGCGACCAGGCAAAGCGCGAGAAGCGCCCTCGGCCAGTCGAGCAGGCTCGCGACCAGGACAGTTGCCGAGCCGAGCGCAAGGTCGAAGCCGCGATGTGAGGAATCAACCGCAGCGACACCAAGGCCGGTTGCGCGCACATAGGGCACCAACGTGATCACGGCCAGCATCGCCAGGCGGGAAAGCGCGCCCGCGATGACGAGTGCGGCCACCGCCCTGCCCGGTGACATCGATGCGATCGCGGCGACTTCACCAAGCAGCACAAGCACGATCGCGACGGTCCCGAATGAACCAAGCCGAGGGTCGCGCATCACCTCCAGCCGGCGGGCGACGTCGCCGCCACCGAATAATCCGTCCGCGGAATCGGCGAGACCATCGAGGTGAAGCGCTCCCGTCAACAACGCCAGGGTCGCCGTGGCGGCCGCGGCGGCCAGCAATGAAGTGCTGAAAGCGCCAACCAGGACGAACACGGCTGCCGAGAGAAGGCCCACAACCGCCCCAATCGCTGGAAAGTACGCCCTGCCCAGGCGTTCGCCCGGGCCCCCTTCGGAAGTTGCAACCGGCAAGACCGTCAGGAACGCCATCGCCGAACGCAGCGTCCTGATGCTCATATCGCTTCGAGCTCGACCGCGCGGCCGGCGACCATCAGCACCGCGCGCTCGGCGCCCTCGGCAAACCTCGTGTTGACGAACCCGAGGACGTCGCGGAAGCGGCGGGCCAGCTCGTTCACGGGCACGATCCCCATGCCGACCTCGTTGGTGACCACCACGCCGCGACGCCCGCCGAGCTCGCGCACGATGGGTTCAGCCAGCCGTCCGAATTCAGACGAATCGTGGCCGGCGCCCAGCAAGTTGGTCACCCACAGCGTCAGGCAGTCGACGACGAGGAAGTCTCCCGTGGCGGATGACCGAATCGCGCCCAGCAGGTCGATCGGTTCCTCGACTGTTTTCCAGGCCAAAGGTCGCCCGTCACGGTGCCGGCGGATCCGGCCCGCCATCTCTTCATCGCCCGCCGTCGCGGTGGCGATGACCGTCACCGGCAGCTTTGACTCGAGCGCGAGACGCGCCGCCAGAGCGGACTTGCCGCTGCGCGCACCGCCCAGCAGCAGGACGAAACCCATCAGAAGTCGATGCCGCGAATCGCCCGCACGCCCTCGTCAAACGCATGCTTCAGCTTGCGCATCTCGGTCACCGTGTCGGCGATCGCCATGAGACCTTCGGGGGCGTCGCGGCCGGTGGCGATGACGTTGACCGACGGCGGTCGCGTGCGGATGGCCGCAATGACCTCCTCGGTGGGAATCCATCCCCAATTCATCGGGTAGGTGATCTCATCGAGCACGACAAGGCCGTAGTCACCGGACCCGATCTTCTCGCGCGCCACCCTCCACGCTTCGCGGGCGACAGCCTCAGAGCGCTCCATGTCCTTGGAGTCCCACGTGAACCCATCTCCGATAGTCCACCACTCGACCCCAAGCTTCACCGCCGACTGGCGCTCGCCAACCTTCCACTCGTCCGATTTGATGAACTGGATCACGCACACCTTCCAGCCGCGGGCCACCGCACGCAGCGCGGTGCCGAACGCGGCCGTCGATTTG
>DASQAU010000260.1:0-5065 GCA_035635595.1 Candidatus Eiseniibacteriota bacterium | reverse complement strand
ACCAAGAGCAGGCGTCCCGGGGGTACGTCTTTGACTTTCACTCTTCACTCCACCTCGTACTTGACCGGCACCATGCGCTGCGAGCTCTTAGGCGGTCGGTTGTAGTTGCGTTTCTGTCGCGGCGGCAGCTTGATCTTCTCGTGCGGCACCTGTTCGTAAGGGATGAGCGAGAGAAAGTGGGTGATCAGGTTCAGGTGCGCGGCGCGCTTGTTGTCCGTCTCGACCACGTACCAGGGCGCTTCCTTGATGTCGCAGTAGGCGAACATCTGGTCCTTCGCCTCTGAGTAGTCGACCCACCGCGCGCGAGCCTGGAGGTCCATCGGGCTCAGCTTCCAGCGCTTGCTGACATCGTTGATGCGTCCCAGGAACCGCCGCTCCTGCTCTTCGTCGCTGACCGACAGCCAGTACTTGATCAGGATGATCCCCGAATGCACGAGCATTCGCTCGAACTGCGGGCACGTGCGCATGAACTCGTCGTACTCGGCGTCAGTGCAGAAGCCCATCACGTGCTCGACGCCGGCGCGGTTGTACCAGCTCCTGTCGAACAGCACCATCTCGCCGGCGGAGGGTAGATGTGAGATGTAGCGCTGGAAATACCATTGCGAACGTTCCCTCTCGGTCGGTGCTGGAAGTGCCACCACGCGGACGTAGCGTGGGTTGAGCAGCGCCGTCATCCGCTTGATGACGCCTCCCTTGCCGGCCGTGTCGCGACCTTCGAAAAGGACGACCACGCGCAGATTCCTGTGTCGGATCCACTCCTCGAGCTGGAGCAGCTCGACCTGGAGCCGCCGGAGCTCCTTCTCGTAGTCCTTTTTCGCCAGGACGGCCGACTTCTTGTGCTTGGCTTTCTTGGTGGTCGCCATAAGTGCGTGAAATGTAGCAACCGCAATTCGATTTTGGGAGGTGGACCCGGGTCAGCCCGAGATTCGACTCCGGAGACGGGTTGACAAAGGCGCCGGCTCGAATGCCGGCGCCTTCCGCGCACGCTCGGGCTAGAGCCCGATTGAGGCGACGTACGTGTCGGTGTCGCCGAAGTTGCTCGGGCAGCTCGTGTTCGGGTTGGGCGCCACCGCCGTCCGCGAGCCGCCGTAGATCGCGGACCGGTACGCGTTCACGGCCGCGCAGGCTGCCCCGTTTCGGGTGTCCGTCCAGACAGCCCACGCGGTGTTCGACCCGGCCACGATCCCGATGTAGTCGCCGATGAACTGCTCCATCAGGTTGTTGTAGGAGGAGACGTCGGGATTGGAGCTGGCCGTCGACACACGCACCGGCGCTGACCAAGTCCGGCCCGTGAACGTGACGATGTAGGCGTCATAGTTCTGGACCCCGGTCTGCCATGGATTGCTTGCGGGTGGCGCGGTCAGAGCGTCGAAAGCGACCGCCACCTTTCCAGATCCGGTGACGGCGGCCTGCGGGAAGAAGGCGTTGCGGCCGGCGATGCTGGCAATCGTGCCGAGCGAGGTCCAGCTCAGGCCGTCGGACGACACCGCGGCCTGGACGGTCCCATGCCCTCCGCTGAAATCGCACCACACGACGTAGACGCGGTTCGAGCTTGGGTCCGCTGCCGGGTGGGGGAAACAGTCGACGCGCGCGCTCATGCCTGGGACTCGGTTGAAGAGGTCGACCGCGTCGAAGGGTGTGCCGCGCAGCGGGTAGTCGGTGACCTGGGCGATCGTGATCGGGGCTGTGTAGGAGTCGCCGCCGTCCTTTGAGATGGTGACGACCTGGAGGCTCGGGTACTTGGTGGAGTCGGCGTTCTCGGTCCAGAACACCTCAACGGTCCCATCCGAGGCGACGGTCATCTGGCCGGTCTCGCGGAAACCTTGAGGAGTGTTGTTGTTGGCGGCGCTGATCTTGACAGCGTTGGACCAGGTGCGACCCTCATCCTCGGAGTGCGCCGTGTAGATCTTCACGTTGCCGTTGCCGGCGCAGTTGTTGCAGAAAACCGCCCAGTCCAGGTAGACGCGGCCGAAATGCGGGCTGCCGGAAACTTTGTCGACCGCGAGCCATTCGTGGTCGACGAAGTTGGCGTTGCTGTCGGTCGTCGTGGCGACGACAGGGTTCGACCAGCTCTGACCGTCGTCATAGGTCCGCGAAACGGTGCCAAGCTCGCCGCCGAGCTCGGGGAACGGATCCGCAAGAGAGGCGTAGTAGATGACGACGCCGCATCCATAGCTGAAGGAGCCGCCGGCGCAGCGGCGAGGTCCGAAGTCCAGGCTTGGGTCCCCACCCGAGGTCTTGCCGATGGTTTCGAACCCGGGGAGGTAGGCGCCGGTCCACGTGGCGCCGCCGTCGGTGGAGCGGTAATAGCCGCTTGTCGGCACGCCGGCCTTGAAGGGGCACGGCGACGAGAGTGGCGCCGTGGTCCCTGGGCATAGCGGCTGCCCGATCTCCTCATTTGCGCCGGCGACAAGAACACCTGTGATCGGATTGCGCGTGATGGAGGGCTCGTTTTGCTTGTTTTGCGGGAACAGGAGCCCGTGGTCGAGGTCGACCAGGTGGTTGACGCCGATGGTGGGGCCCGACGCCTGAACGGGCGCCGGCACCAGAAGGGCTCCAAGGACGAGCAGGCCGGCGAGCAAAGCCAGTTTGGATCGCATCTTCGGCAGCACCTCCACGCAAAACCGCGACGGACGAGGGTTCGACAACGGCTCGTCGAACGCTGGGAGCTCTATTAGCTTAAGCAGGTCTTAAGTTGTTGGCGGCCGAGTTTGCGTGGGGTGGACATTCCGCGCCCATGCCCCAAACGGATCGGTCGTGGGGCTCCGGCCTCCGTCAGCCAAGTGGTGATTCTGAGATTCGGATTGTTAGCCGACCGGGCCGGATAGTTTTCCGGCCCGGTTGCTTTTGAGGCTGCCTGTTTGGTGCTATCGATTTTTCATCGCGGCAGCTTCGGCGAAGCAACCGCCGCGACCTTGTCGGCCCTCGAAGCGCGCCGGGCATCCCGATGCGGTTTCGATTCGTGCCGGCCGTTCAGAGCACGAATGAGAGTCGCTGCCAGTCCTTCGACAGCGCCGCCGCCAGTCACCAGGACATCAGGCACGACCTGCAGCCTTCCGTCCGACACGGCGTTCGCTATGGCTACAGCTGCCGTGGATCCGGAGCCAAGGCTCTCCACCTGTGCGTCGTAGCCCTTTGCCCGAGCGAGGCCAAGTGCTTCCGTCGCAGCTGCGTCGCCAAGGCCGATGGCCCTCCGGCGTGAACCCTCCGCCGCACCGGTCAGCTCGACGTAGGCCGCCTCGCCGTCAGCCTCCGCTTTGCGAGCGTCGGCGCGAGCGCGGTTGATGTCGACCGAAACCTGTGCCTGCGCAAGCGCCGCCTGCATGTCAGCAGTGCCCCGCGCCTTCTCGAGGTCGATGCGCACGGTCTGCGCGTCCCTTTGCTCGACGAATGTGGCCTTTTCCTGGTTGGCGATCTCTCGCCGAGTGAGCACGTTGACGAGCTCCTCAGGAAAGGTGACGTCCTGGATGTAGACCCCTCGCGTCTCCACCTCGTAGGCCGCGAGGTAGCGCGAGATAGCGTCCAGCGCAGCCGCCTGAACCGAATCTCGCGTCTCGATGAACCGAATCGCCTCCAGCCCCTGCAGCGTGTTGCGGAAGTGGTTTCCAACCGCCGCTTGCAGGACCTCGTTCACCAGGTTCTGCATCGATCCGACCATCGATATGACCTTGGGGGCCTTGGTGTCCGGAACGTGGATCTGGACCTGCAGGTCGATCTTGAACACGAAGCCTTCGCGGCTCTTGCCCTCGATCGGGCTTAGTTGCGCGTCCAGGTTGTGCGCTACCGAGTTCGCGTCGGCCCAGTTGAGGGTCAGGATGAATGTCGGCACCTTCTCCGACGCGTAGATCCGCGGGTTGAGAGGGTACTTGCCGGTGCGCAAGGCCTCGCGCCAGATGCCGCGGTGGCCGGGCTGAACGATGGACCCGAACTTGAACTCGGGCCCGGATGTGTCGAGCGTGGGCAGCCCTACATAGCTCTTGATCACCGCCACCTCGCCCTGGTTGACAACGAGCATTCTGGCCGTCTCCACACGGACGAGAAACGGGTTGAGCAAGTAGGCGCCGTACAGCAGCGGGTCGTGTTGGAGACCGATGCGGCCTCCGTTATCAAGGAATGCCTGGAAGTCCTGGTAGTTGTTGTGCAGCTGGTTCTTGGCCCCGAGAAGGGCCTCGATCAGTTCTGAGTCGGACACGCTCGACTGCGCCTCGAGGGCTTCGATGTCCGCGAAACCGCCGATCCGGCCGGCAATGTCCGCAGGCGGCAGGGGTTCGCCGTCGAGAGTAGTCACGATTCCGACCAAGTCCTGGTCGCCGTCGGGCGCAATGATCGTGACGCGCAGCTGCTGCGGTGTGAGCCCGAAAGACTCGGGCAACAGCGGGCCGCGGCCGACCATCTGCCTGTTGATCGGCAGGCCGTAAGCCTTGGTCGCCGTGATCACAAGGAACGCAACCGGGTGAACCGGAATGAGAGTGCCGGGGGGCAGCACGGGCCGCTGAACCCCTTTCTGGCCGCCATGCGCCAAGAAAGCGCGCAGATCCGTGAAGTTTCCGAATTCAGGCCGGTACAGGGCCGACTTCGCACCCGTGGGCAGCCTCTCACCAAGCTGAGAGATGACGACTCCGATCTCGCCCGCCGGGACCTGGACCCAGGGATACTTCGCAACCGTGTATGTCGGCCACAGCTTGAAACGAACGCCCGGCATGAGCAGCTTGGATTGGTAGCCGGCCTCGCCCTCGAAAGCGATCGGGGTGTCGGAGGTGTTATGCCGAGTCGAGAACCGCTTGGCGACGAGGCCGATCTCGGCCGGCCCGATGACAATCACCGATCGGATTGCAACGATGATCCCCAAGGCAAGCACGGCGCCGATTGCTGATGGGACTATCACGGTCTGCAGGAGCACGAAAAACGCGCTCATATGATTGCGGGGCGGTTATCCGCCGCGCCTCCGAAAGACCGGCTCGTATAGATCCGGTCGAACCCTTTATATCTACCCAAAATCGGCTGGCTACAAACAGGAAACGTGTGCGCCGCTGATGCAGCGCGGTTAACGATGTGAAGGAAAGTT
>DASQAU010000259.1:0-4370 GCA_035635595.1 Candidatus Eiseniibacteriota bacterium | reverse complement strand
GCCACCTTGATGCCGTCGACCCGATTGAGCTCGTCCTTGATGGTGTAGATGTCGAGCAGGGCTTGGGTCGGGTGCTGGCCGGGGCCGTCGCCGGCGTTGATGATGGGCACCGAGCTGACTGCGGCTGCCCTTTTGGCCGCACCCTCCTCGTTGTGGCGGATGACGATCACGTCGGCGTAGCCGCCGACGATGCGGATCGTGTCCTCAAGCGTCTCGCCCTTGGCCGCAGAGGAGAACTCGCGCGCGTTGTCGGTGCCCATGGTCTGGCCACCGAGTCGCAGCATCGCCGCCTCGAAGGAGAGACGGGTGCGGGTTGACGGCTCGTAGAACAGGGCCGCCATCACCTGGCCGTTGAGACGCCCCATGAATTTGTGAGGCTCACGTTTGATCTCTTCTGAACGGGCGAAGAGCTCTTCGAGAAGTGATCGCGAGAACTGCTGGCTCTCGATCACGTGCCGCAGGCGAGATCCGACGGCCATCAAAACCTCCTTCCCGGCATCTCTGTGCCGGACTTAAAGGAATTTCGGACTTGCGCCCTGCGCGCGCGCGGCGGACGCTCGCGAAAGTTTACCTTAGTCAGTCATGAACAAGAGACCCGGGCACGTCAACGTGACGACCGAGGCCGGCTACTGCAACTTCTGCGGACGCCCGCGCAACCTGCGCCGCGAGGAGCACCAGCTGGGGAATTTCGTCCGCACGGTCGTGACCTGCGAGACGTGCCACCGGACCCTTTCGAGCACCATGGGCGTGGCAAGCGAGGAGCCGGCTGCCGCAGTCGAGGCCAGAGTTATCGAGGAGAAAGCAGCTCCCGACTCGGGGGCCAAGCCCACGACGCGCACGCCCGCCCGGAAGGCCGCGCCCGCATCGACCAAGGCAAAGACCAAGGTCAAGACCACCAAGAGTAAGTGAGCCCGGCGGCGGTCAAAGTCGACCGCCTGGAGAAGACGCTCGGCAAGAACAAGGTGCTTCGCGGCATCTCGTTCGAGGGTGACTCCGGTGAGATCTTCGGACTGCTGGGCCCGAATGGCGCGGGCAAGACGACGACGCTCCGGATCATCGGCACTCTGCTGGTTCCCGACACCGGTTCGGTGGACGTGCTCGGATTTGACACCCGCGCCGCGCCCGAAGAGGTGCGGCGCAGGGTCGGGGTCGTGACCGCCGAGATCGGCGTCTACGCGCGGCTGTCGGCGCGCGAGAACATCGCCTATTTCGCCGAGCTGAGCGGCGTGCTGAACAGGGAGCTGAAACGCCGGGTCGACGCGGTCATCGACCGGCTCGACATGGGCTCGTTCGCGAATCAGCGAGCGGAAAGTCTCTCGTCAGGGCAGAAGCAGAAGGTCGCGATCGCGCGGGCGATCGTCCATGACCCGGAGATCTTGATGTTCGACGAACCGACATCCAACCTCGATGTATTGGCTTCGAGGGAGATCAGGGACTTCATGGTCGAGTCACGCGAGCGCGGCAAGTGCGTGATCTTCTCGACTCACGTCCTTCACGACGCCGAGCGCCTGTGCGATCGGGTCACGATCCTCCACCAGGGAACCGTCGTCGCCTCGGGCACGACCGCTGAGGTTCGCGGCTCTCATCGCGACCTGGAAGACGCCTTTCTGGAACTCGTCGAGTGAAGGCGCTCGGAATCGTTTTCCGGAAAGAGATGCGCGAGATCCTGCGCGACCGCCGGACCTTGATCGCAATCGGATTGGCCGCACTGGCCACGCCCATCGTGCTCATCGTGATCTCGCAGGTCACGGCCAAGACAGCCACGCAGGCATATACGGTCGGCTACAGCGGGGACATACCCGTGGGCCTGGACACCCTGCTGACGGCTACGGCCCTCAAGCTCGAACGGGTGTCCGACCCGGCGGCCGCGGCCAAAAAGGAGGTTGACCTCGGGGTGGTCTTCCAGCCCACGCAGATCGACGAGTACTACGATCCAAGCCGGCAGAGCGCACAGATCGCCGACACGCGCCTGCAGACGGTTTTGGGCCAGTACGACGCGGCCAAGGCCGCGGCGGCGCTTCGCGAGAAGGGAATCGACCCGGCCCTTCTGAACCCGATTCCGCTCAAGGTCCATCCGCTGAGCTCGCCCGTGAAGGCTGCCGGCAACGCGTTCCTCAGCTTCTTCCTGCCTTACATCCTGATCACGATGGTATTCACAGGAGGACTCTCGGCGGCGCTCGACGCCACAGCCGGCGAGCGCGAGAAAAAGACGCTGGAGGCGCTGCTGCTGACCCCGTCGCCGCGAAGCCGGATCCTTCTCGGCAAGATCCTCGCGGTCACCACGATCAGCCTGATTTCGGCGGTCGCTGCCATCGGCTCGATGCTGCTGACTCTGTGGCAGCTACCTCTGCTCGGGACACGTGTAACCCTCAGCCCGCTCGCGGCGGCCGTCATGGTGTGGCTCGCCGTCCTTCTGGCTGCATCGTTCAGCTCGCTGACCCTCGCGCTGGGGACACTTGCCAAGAACTTCCGGCAAGGCCAGGCCTTTTCGACCCCCCTGTACTTCATCACCATCTTCCCTGCCTCGATCATCCTGTTCATCCCGAATTTCAACCCGAACCTGGCTTACTACCTGATCCCGATCTTCAACGCGGTGCTCGTCCTGCGGGACGCGATCGTCCAGAACTCGGTCGCCTGGCCGGCGCTGGGCGTCACGACCGCCAGCCTTGTCGCTACGGCGTTGACCTGCTGGTATGCGACGCTCCGCCTCTTCACCCGCGAGACGCTCCTGATCAGGTCCTGATTGGGCCTCCGCCCGGCCCCTCCGCCCGGCTTCGCCGGGCTCCTCCCCACAAGGTGGGGAGGCCGGTGGCAAACTAGGGGCCGGAAGGAAATGGCCCGGCACGTGACACAGGAGAGGGATCTCCGCAGCCTGGAGCGGCGCAGCATGTACGCGATCTTTGCGCCGCTCGACCCGAACGAACGCCTGCCCCGGGAGCTGATCCTGGAAGGCAGGCGCCACAGGATGCTCGGCCGGCGCGAGCTCGCTGGGGCGCTCTGGCTGCCCGCCCTGTTCCTGATCCTTTTCCTTGCCGGCTGGGGGAAGGTCGACGCGGCGATCGCGGTTGCCGTCATCGCCTTCGCGTTCGTTGGCTTGTGGGCGTTCGTCCTGTTCGGCGACCGCCACTCCGACTAGCGCCGTCCCGAAGGAGACCATAATTTCGGAATGACTGAAGCAGTGATCGTGGCGTTGGGCCGTTCGCCGATCGGTCGCGCGCGCAAAGGCTCTCTTGTCGAAGTCCGGCCCGACGACCTGGCCGCCCACGTGGTGACCAAGGTGCTCGAGAAGGTTCCCGAGCTTGATCGCAGCGACATCGAGGACCTCATCTGCGGGTGCGGCCTTCCCGGCGGCGAGCAGGGTCACAACATCGGGCGCGTTGTCTCGATCCTGGCGCGCCTCGACGTCCCGGGTGTGACCGTGAACCGCTACTGCTCCTCATCCCTGATGACCACCCGGATGGCGGCCCACGCGATCGAGGCCGGCGAGGGCGACGTGTTCTTGTCGGTGGGCGTCGAGTGCGTGTCCCGTTACGGAAGCGGCTATCCCGACGCGCCCGATACCTACAACCCGAGACTCGTACCGGGGAACACCGACGAATACCCGGACATCTACATCGCCATGGGCCAGACGGCCGAGAATGTCGCGCGGCGCGAGAAGATCGGCCGCGAGGAGCAGGACCGCTTCGCGGTCAAGAGCCAGAACGCCGCGGTCAAGGCGCGCGATGACGGCTTTTTCGACCGCGAGATCATCCCCGTCCCTCTACCCAATGGAGAGATCTACACGAAGGACGATGGCCCGCGGCCGGGGACGACGGTGGAGGTGCTGGCCGCGCTCAAGCCCGTTTTTCGTGAGGACGGCACAGTGACCGCCGGCAACGCTTGCCCGCTCAACGATGGCGCCGCCGCGGTGGTCGTGATGTCGTCGCGCAGGGCGAAGGAGCTCGGCCTCAAGCCGCTCGCGCGAATCGTCTCGACCGGGCTCTCGGCCCTCGAGCCGGAGTTCATGGGACTGGGTCCGATCGACGCCTCGAAGCAGGCGCTGAAGCGCGCCAAGATGACGATCGGCGACATCGACATCGTCGAGATCAACGAGGCGTTCGCAGCCCAGGTCATCCCTTCAGCTCGCGGAATCGGAGTCGACCCGTTCAGCGACAAGCTCAACCCGCACGGCGGCGCGATCGCGCTGGGACACCCATTTGGGATGACCGGGGCGCGGATCCTGTGCACGCTGCTCAACGGGCTGCGCGAGAAGGACAAGACCTACGGGCTCGAGACGATGTGCGTCGGTGGGGGTCAGGGAATGGCGATGATCGTGGAGAGGCTCAACTAGCGTCGCCGGGGCGACCGGGCTTCGCCCGGTCGCGACTTTG
>DASQAU010000258.1:0-6701 GCA_035635595.1 Candidatus Eiseniibacteriota bacterium | reverse complement strand
CCCCGTAATTTTTGGTTTCGGCCGGAGATTCTGCAGCACGACCCGGGTCTTGCCGCAAGCCCCCCGGTGCGCTATACACTGAGAATGGCCCTCAACCCACCTTCCCCGATGTGGGATTCCGCCATTGGGGCCAACGAGCTCTAGCGCCACCATGGTTTGCGGGCTGCTTCGCTCGCTCTGCTGACGGGTTCCTCGAGGTCAACTTCCAGGCGCGCGAGGTATTGCACCCATTCGGCCGCCATCACCACGGCCATGGCACTTCTTCCAAGTTCGGGATTGGTTTGCCACCGGCGCAAGCACTTGAGTGCGGCCTGTCGCAGCGCTGCCAGGGAAACCTGCGATTCGGATTGTGCGGACGGCGCAAGACTCAACCGTTCTGCGAGGCGGCGATATTCGCCGAGAACGGTGTGCGCCTGGTCACGTACTTCCAGCCCACCGTCGGCGCAGCTGCCGCCTTGGTAGCCCATCGGACCGGCGATCACGTTGAGCAGGTCACCCGCCAGGCTCATGTGGTTGGTTGTGGACAGCAGGAACGCGGCCGTCTCCCGGTCGAATGAACCGCCCACTCGGTCGGTCATCAAGGTGTCGAATGCCGCGTCAACGCGGTCTCGCACGCGGACGACACCTTGCTGCGCGCTGTCTGTCGAGCTCGTGGGCGGTTCGAAGCCAAGAACGCGATCGAACCCCTTGTCGAGATAACCGATCAAAACCTGGTACGCGCTCGCGACGGCACGGCCAAATTCGCGGCGGGCTCCGCTCGGCCAGAGCAACAAACCGACGACGAGGCTGATCAGGGTGCCGACCAGGAGGTCCTCGAGTCTCACCAGGCCCACTTGCCAACCCGCCGGCGAGATCAGGTTGAAAACGATGATCAGGTTGATGGTGAAAGCGGCCTGGCTGGCCATGAAACCAATCGTCGTCGCGGCGTAGGCCGCGAAGAAGACGGCGATTGGAAGCGCCGTCCACATGAGCGCTGGGTGGTTGCCGGCGATCACCGCGAACAGTCCGCCGACCAGGACCCCGATGGCGTTGCCGGCCACGGCCTGGATGACGCTGCGGCCGGTACTCAGCGCATTGCTGCGCAGGACCTGGATCGTCCCCAAGACCACCCAGAAAGCATGTGACAGGTCGAATGCGCGAGCCACCCAGACGGCAAGCGCGAGACCAATGGCAACACGCAGCGCGCCTTGCAAGACCGTCGACGGAGACTCGAGATGCGCCCGGAGCGTGCGCACGACATGCACGGCCGTATCGCGGAGGTCGGGCCGCCCGCCTGCGGCAATCACCGCGTTGCGGCCGAGCACAAGAGCGACGTACGAGACGACGCGTACTGTGTCGTCAAAGTCGAGTCCATCGAGCACTTCCTCGGCTGGGCGACCGGCCCTCAGCTGCTCGGACGCCCACCGGTCGAGGGCGGCGCGATGCCCTTGGCGCGCAGCTTCGATGGCGTCGACATCCGGCGGAGCGCCACCCTTCAGCACTCCTGCGCTAGAACGAAGCGCGGCGACCACGGCGGCCACCAACTGGTCCGTCTCCGAAAATCCGGGACGCACCGTCGGCCGCTCTAAGTTGAACGGGCGCTCGATGATTTCGAGGATCCTATCGATCTCGATGAGCAGCTCGGCAAAGGCGCGGTCGCCACGAGCGGTTGCGGTTGGACGCCTGGCCATATCGATGAACCCCTGTCGAGCGGCCAGCACCGCCTCAGCAGCATTGTTCTTGAGCTTCTCCAGGTTGTCTGAGCCGGCACCGGAGCCGAGCCCGTGGACGACGTCTGCGATGGCGAGCAACGCTCTGGCGGTCTTGTGGTGCATGGTGACGCGCTCGAAACGTGGCCAGAACGCGACAGCCGCGAGCGTCGACACCATGCCGGCGATCGCCCACCCTCCGACGCGCAGAGGAATCACGGCCGCGGGTGCCGGAATCGTGACCGCGATCACGAAGGCGAGGAGCAGCCCCGTGTTCGCAGCCGCCACGTACCCGCCGAAGACGCGGCTGAACGAAATCGCGAAACCAACCACGAACATCGTTGCCACGGCCAACCAGGCCGAGGACGAAGCCAGCGTTCCCAACACGACCAATGCCGCCCCGGCGACTGTCGCCGAGAGATAAGCCAGGGCCCGGGGCCGGCGCAGGCCTCCAAAGTCGGAGATCACAAGCAGGGAGAAGCAGCCGAACATCACGAAGATGAGGCTTTCCGGTTCACCCAGCAGCACGTCGGCGAACGCAAAGACCGGCGGAATCACAATGGCGGCGCGAGCCGCACGCCGCAGGGCTCCGAACCCGGGATCGCGAGGTGGTTTGACAGCGCCACGTACCGTGCGGCTCAGAGCCTGCGGGAATACCAAGCCCAACCCCCTGACTGATGAGGAACCGACCACAGGAGAATAGATCCGGCGATCCTCGGTGGAGTGATCGTCCACAGCGCCGCGTTGCGCCCTTACATAGGCGAGTCAGACACAGGTCGCGTGCCTCTGCACGAGGGGTAAGTGGAGCAGCCCCAGAACTTGTCGCCGGCCTTGGGACCGCGCGTCGCAGTTCGCAAAACCATCGGCGATCCACAATGCGGACACTGGGGCGCTTGACTTGCCGCCGCGGGCATAGGCGTCGCCTCGACTGCGTCGGATCCTTTCACTGCGGCGGATCCTTTCACTGCGACGGATCCTTTCACCGCGGCGATCATGGTTCGCAGCGTCGGGCCGTCGATCAGCTCGAGCCGTTTCCCGGCCGCGAATGCGATCGCATCCGGCGTGAACGTATCGCTGGTGATGAATACGGCGCCGTCAGCCTTCTCATCGGACAGTACGCCCCAGAGCTCGCGTAGGGGCCTCACGCCGACGTGTCGATTCTTCCAGTGCTTGCACTGAACGATCAGCCGGTCTCCCGATGCGCTCACAAGGTTCAGGTCGACTCCGCCATCGGACGTCGCACCCCCACGAGGCGTCACCGTGAAACCCCGGCGGCGATAGAACTCTCCGATGTACCTCTCGAACTGGCTCCAAGTCAGGCTCGAGGCATCCTCGGTGGAATCAAACTTGCGGTGGTCGAGCGCTCGTCGGAGTACACCCGCCCCAGTGGACACCAGGACCGCAAAGGCGAACAACCAGAAGATCCACCGCGCGAACTGAAGCCAGATCACAGTCATGGTCGAGCCCTCGCCGAACAATGGCGCGACCCAGCCGGCCACGCCGAGCACGCCAGCGGCGATGACCCCGGCCACCGGCGGTAGATCGGCGAACGGCTCCGCATATAGCTCGACGATTGATTTGCGCGATCGCGACGGAGACATCGGCGCAACTCATAGCAGGTGGCGCCCACGAGTGCTAGTCATTAAGCGTTGCGGCTTTCAATCGATGCAAGGTGGAACCCTCCGCAACCCTCACGCAGGAGGCGCGGCGGGCTAACTGGACCCGACGCGGGTAAGCGCCCGCTCCATCTGAGAGCGGAGCATTCGGGTGCCGACAAGGGCGAGAGCGACGCCGATCATGCGGCCCTTCCAGCCCTTGCCCTTGCGTACGACCTTCACGTCAATCGTCGTTCCTCCGGATGAGCCCGCGGTGAGTCGATAGTCCCAGCGGCTGCCGGGGCCCCAGGTATTCGAGTCGAGGGTCTCGATCGCCACGGTGTGAGCGGCGGCATCCCACGTGTATCGCTCACGCTCCCAGACACCGCCGGCAATCGAGTTTCCTTCAGTCACCTCAGCCCAACCTGGTCCCTGACCGTGGACCTTGAAGTGGGCGCTGTCGATGTTGGGCCAAACCTCGGACCGGCGTGGCCCGAAGTCCGTCAAGGCCTCCAAAACCGCCCCAGGCGCCAACGGGGACTTGAGTTTGAAATGGACCATCATGACCTCACCCCATCACACTTTGAAGGAGATCAATGATGGTCTGGATCGCAGAGGCTTCGCCGCGCCGGCTGGCCAGGATTGCCGGCGCTCTGTACTTGATCGTCATCGTTGGCGGAGCCTTCGCCATCGGCTACGTTCCAGCGGCGATCGTCGTGCCTGGCGACGCGGCGGCAACGGCGCACAACATCCAGGCGAACGAGCTCCTCTATCGGCTGGGCATCGTCCTTCACATCGTCACTCTGTGCTGCAACTTGCCCTTGGCAGTCATCTTCTACGACCTGTTCAAGGTGGTAAACAGACGGTTTGCGTGGCTGGTGGTGTTCTTCACCCTGGTGGGGACTGCAGTTGAAGGCGCGAACCTGTCCAACCAGTTCGCTCCCTTGACCCTTCTAGCGGGCGGGCCATACTCGACCGCCCTTACATCCGCCCAGCTGCAGGCTCTGGCCTATTTGCCCGCTGACTCGCAGGAAGTCAGCTACGCCATCAACACCGTGTTCTTCTCGTTCTACGGCCTGGCGCTCGGGTACCTGGTTTTTCGTTCGACCTTCATGCCCCGAGTCATTGGCCTCCTGTTGGCTTTCGGCGCCCTGTGCTACCTGACTTACAGTGTCGCGGCCTTGCTCTCACCTGGTTTCGCGCACCGTCTGGTCCCATACCTCCAGCTGCCCTCGCTCGTCGGGGAGGGATCGCTTTGCCTCTGGATGCTGATCGTCGGGTTGAACGTTGAGCGATGGAAACAGCTGGCCGGCGCCGAAGCGCCTCAAGTTTTGGTGCGGTAGTCCAGATAAACCGTGCCGTTGGCGAAACGGCGTTGGTCCACCAACTCGAGCTGCACGCGGACATCGTTTGGTAGCGCCTGGTTGCCGCCGCCCACCACAATCGGCGTGACGAGCAGGTGGTACTCGTCGACCAAACCGGCCTTGATCGCCTCGGCGGCGAGGTGGGGACCGCCCACGCTGAAGTCGCGCCCAGCTTGCGCTTTCATCCGCCGGACCGCGTCGGGGTCAAACGCGCGCTCGAGCCGTGTCCTGGCGGTGGTTACCTTTTCCAGCGTCTTGGAGTAGACGATCTTGTCGGCGGCCTGCCATATCTCTGCATAGTCCTTGATGAAGGCCGGCTGATCGGCGACGGTATGCGCCGTCTCCCAGAAAGCCATCACCTCGTACATCCGACGCCCGTATAGATAGATGCCGATATCCCGCTCGAGGTAGTTGACAAACGTGTGCACCTCCTCGTCCGGCGCAGCCCAGTCGAAGTTGCCATTCTCGTCCGCCACGTAGCCGTCGAGTGACGTGAGCGCGGAGTAGATCAGCTTGGCCACGGCGACCTGCCCAAGCTACGTCGCGCCGTCGAGGGTCAGGACGACGTTCCCGGTCTTGTGCTCCGTCTCGACGTACTTGCTAGCCTCGATCACTTCCTGCAAGGGATAGCACCGATCGATGACCGGACGGAATTTCCCCGCCTCGACGAGCCCTTTGAGGAATAGGACGTCCTGCTTTGTCTGCCGAGGCGGTATCTGGAACACGACCCTCTTGTCTCGGGTCCGAGAGGGCCACAACGCCAGGATCAGATTCTCAGCCCCGTCGGTTGGCAGGTAGACACCGCCCGGCTCCAGCGAGTCGCGGCTTCGCTTGAAGGAGTGTTTTCCGACCGCGTCGAAGATGACGTGGTACGTCTGGCCGTTCTTCGTGAAGTCCTCCTGCGTGTAGTCGATCACCCTGTCCGCTCCCAGCGATTTCACGAGCTCGAGGTTCTTCGTGCTGCACACCGCCGTGACGTCGGCTTCGAAATGCCTGGCCAGCTGCACCCCCGCGGTGCCGATGGCCCCCGACGCGCCATAGATGAGGATCCTGCGTCCCTTCCGGAGATCTGCCTGTTTCAGACACATGAGTGCATTGAGCCCGCCATAGCAAATCGGCGCAGCCTGTTCGAAGCTCATGCCGCGCGGCATGTGGGCGATTCGGGCGGTCTCCCGGACGCACATGAACTCGGCGTGTGCCCCGAACCTGAGCCCGCTGGTGCCGAAGACACGGTCACCGACTGCGAACTCCCTGACCGCCGCGCCGGCTGCTACGACCTCTCCGGCAAACTCGCTGCCGAGGATCGGCTGTCTCGGCCGGCGGAGGCCCGAGACCATGCGGCTGACAAACGTGACGGCCAGGCCGCCGCGCCGGTTGGCCTCGCGGGTGAGAACGTCCGACCGATTCACCGTCGTGGCGTGCACCTTGACCAGGACCTCATCCTCTTTGGGTGCCGGCTGCTCGACCTCCACGAGTCGGAGGACATCCGGAGGCCCGTACTTGTCGTAGACAACTGCTCTCATGGGTTCCCCCTTCCCTTGTCGGGCGACTGCGGATGCCGGATCGGTCCGCCGCGCCTCCACATCCGGCCGGCTCGGTAGAGTTCCGCCGGTTTGCCGCCGGTCGATCCAGGCCGCGTACGGCGCCCGGTCGGGATGACCCAACCGTCCTCGGTGACGACGCTTCGCCGGAAGTTCGCGCCGTCAAGGTGTACGCCCCAAACGGCCTCGTAGACGGCTCTCAGCTCGGCCAGGGTGAATGTCGATCCGACGAACGCTGTCGCGATGCCTGTGAGCTCGAGGTCGACGCGGACACGCTCGACCGCATCGCGCAGGATCTGCGCATGATCGAACGCCAGATCGATCTTTCCGTTCAGCGCCTCGGACACAGGCAGCAGAGCGGCAGCAGCGGCATCCGTTCCAGCGACGACCGAGCCCACGTCGCGAAGCACCGCCAGATAGGCGACCGTCACGACGTTCATCCGAGGGTCGCGACCTGGATCACCGTATGCGCCGAACTGGGTCAGCAAGCTCGCGCTGTCGACGCCCGTCTCC
>DASQAU010000257.1:0-2523 GCA_035635595.1 Candidatus Eiseniibacteriota bacterium | reverse complement strand
CCCACGGTCACCTGCCTGTCGAACGGGTCGCCGGTGCGGCCGTCGTGCAGAGTTACCTGCCCCGCGCGAGGTAAGCCCGCCGCCTCCAACATGTCCTTGATCTCGCCCTCGGAAGCACCATCGAACACCGGAGTTGCGAAGGGCACCCCCTCCCTCAAGTTCCCCGCCAGCGTGATCACATCGTCGTCCGTGAGTCCGCTCAGGTCCTCGGGCTTGCCGCCTTGGTTGTAGATGCGGTTCAAGAACTTGCGCACCTCCACGGCCTTGGCTTGCGCCTTCAGCATCTCGCCGATTTTCACTCCCAGGCCTTTCGCCGCCCAACCCAGATGGGTTTCGAGAATCTGCCCGACGTTCATGCGCGAAGGCACGCCCAGGGGATTGAGCACGAGGTCGACCGGGGTGCCGTCGGCCATGCAGGGCATGTCCTCCACCGGCACGATCTTCGAGATCACGCCCTTGTTTCCGTGGCGCCCGGCCATCTTGTCGCCCGGCTGCAGGCGCCGCTTCACCGCGACGTAGACCTTCACCATCTTTTGCACGCCGGGAGGCAGCTCGTCGCCCTGCGTCAGTTTCTTCTTTTTCGCTTCGAACGCCGCGTCGAATCTCACCCGTGTCTGGGCGAGGCTGTCTTTCAAACTCTCCAGTTGCTGCGCCGCGTCCTCGTTCGCCAGGCTGATTTCGAACCAGTCGTGGCGCTCGACGCCCTCCAGGTAGGCCTTCGTGATCTTGGTTCCACGGACGAGTTTCTTCGGCCCTTTGTTGGCGGTCTTGCCGATCAGCAGGCGCTCGATCCGCTCGAACGCGTCGCCCTCGACGATGCGCATCTGGTCGGCGAGGTCCTTCTTGTAGCGCTTGAGCTCCTCGTCGATGATCTGCGCGGCGCGCTTGTCGCGCTCGATCCCCTCGCGGGTGAACACCTGCACGTCGATGACCGTGCCCGAGATCCCGGAAGGGACGCGCAGGCTGGTGTCCTTCACGTCGGAAGCTTTCTCGCCGAAGATCGCTCGAAGGAGCTTCTCTTCGGGCGTGAGCTGGGTCTCGCCCTTGGGCGTCACCTTGCCCACGAGAACGTCGCCCGCTTCGACTTCCGCTCCGATGTATACGATACCGGACTCGTCAAGCCTTGAGAGCTGGGCTTCGGACAGGTTCGAAATGTCGCGCGTGATCTCCTCGGGCCCGAGCTTGGTGTCTCGCGCCACGACCGTCAGCTCCTCGATGTGGATCGACGTATAGCGGTCATCCGCCACCACGCGCTCGGAGATCAGGATCGAGTCCTCGAAATTGAACCCGTTCCAGGGCATGAAGGCGACCAGCATGTTCTGCCCCAGCGCGAGCTCTCCCATGTCGGTCGAGGCGCCGTCGGCGACCACGTCGCCCTTGGCGATGCGCTCGCCGGGCTTCACCAAGGGCGTCTGGTTGATGTTGGTGTTCTGGTTCGAGCGGGTGTATTTCACCAGGTTGTAGATGTCGACCCCGACGTCTCCCGGCACCGTTTCGTCGTCGTTGACGCGCACCACGATCCTGCTCGCATCGACGTAATCGACCGCGCCGCCGCGCAAAGCCTGCACCGCGGTGCCCGAGTCCACCGCGACGGTGCGCTCGATCCCCGTGCCGACGAGCGGCTTCTCCGGCCGCAGGCACGGCACCGCCTGGCGCTGCATGTTCGAGCCCATCAATGCTCGGTTGGCGTCGTCGTGCTCGAGGAACGGAATTAGCGAGGCCGCCACCGACACGATCTGCGCCGGCGCCACGTCCATGTACTGCACCCGGTCGGCGGTCGCCAGCGTGAACTCGTTCTTGAAGCGGCAGGAAACCAGGCCATCGACGAGCTTGCCGTTCTTATCGATCTGCGCATTCGCCTGGGCGATCACGAAGTTGCCTTCCTCGATCGCAGAAAGAAAGTCGATCTCGTTGGTGACTTTCCCGTTCACGACTTTCCGGTAGGGCGTCTCGAGGAACCCATAGCGGTTGGTGCGCGCGAAGAGCGCGAGCGAGTTGATGAGGCCGATGTTCGGGCCTTCCGGGGTCTCGATGGGGCAGACCCGGCCGTAGTGAGTCGGGTGCACGTCGCGCACCTCGAAACCAGCGCGTTCGCGCGTCAGGCCGCCCGGTCCCAGGGCCGATACGCGACGCTTGTGGGTGATCTCCGAAAGCGGATTGGTCTGATCCATGAACTGCGACAGCTGGCTCGAGCCGAAAAACTCCTTGATCGCCGCGGAGATAGGCTTGGCGTTGATCAGGTCATGCGGCATGAGGTTTTCGGATTCCGCCTGCGACAGGCGCTCCTTCACCGCCCGCTCGACCCGTACCAGCCCGGCGCGGAACTGGTTCTCGGCGAGCTCGCCCACGGACCGTACGCGCCGGTTGCCGAGGTGGTCGATGTCGTCGATCTCCCCGCGCCCGTTGCGCAGCTCCACCAGGATTCCCACCACGGCGAGGATGTCGTCGTTCGCGAGCGTCCCAAGGCCTTCGGCTCCCTGCGTGCCTACCCGGGCGTAGAAGCGGCGCAGCCAGCCGGGGGCC
>DASQAU010000256.1:0-3514 GCA_035635595.1 Candidatus Eiseniibacteriota bacterium | reverse complement strand
CAGGAGGAGATCTTCGGTCCCGTCACCTGCGTCATGCCCTTCGCCACCCTGGCGGAAGCCATCGAGACCGCCAACGACAGCAGCTTCGGCCTGGCGGCGAGCGTCTGGACCCGCGATCTCGCGAGCGCACTGCAAGCGGCGAATGCCCTGGAGGCCGGCTACATCCAGATCAACCAGGCCCAGGTGGCCGGCCCCAACATCTCCTACGGCGGCTACAAGCAGTCCGGCCTGGGCAAAGAGCTCACGCTCGAGTCGATGCTCGAGCACTTCACGCGTCGCAAGAGCGTCGTCATCAACCTCGAATGAAGAACTGAATCCATGAAACTGCTGCGTTACGGCCCCGTAGGGCAGGAGAAACCAGGCATCGTCGACGCCCAAGGGCGCATTCGCTCGCTGTGGCCGGCCGTGCACGACCTAACGCCGGAGGTGATCTCGCCCGAGGGTCTCAAGGTCCTGGCGTCCATCGATCCCGAGCGCCTGCCGCTGGTGGAACGCAACGCGCGTATCGGTGTTCCCGTCGCAGGCATCCGGCAGTTCTTCGCGATCGGATTGAACTACAAGGGGCACATCGCCGAGGCAGGCCTGCCCCAACCCGAGGAGCCGATGCTGTTCAACAAGGCACTGACCTCTCTGTGCGGGCCCAACGACGACATCGTGCTGCCCAGGGGCTCGAAGGCGTCCGACTGGGAGGTCGAACTTGCCGTGGTCATCGGTCGCGAGGCCAGCAATGTCAGCGAAGGCGACGCTCTGTCCTATGTCGCAGGCTATTGCGCAACCAACGACCTGTCCGAACGCGACTGGCAATTGAAGCGCGCCGGCCAGTTCGTCAAGGGCAAGAGCGCGCCGACCTTCGGCCCGCTCGGCCCATGGCTCGTGACCACCGACGAGATCCCCGACCCGCAGGCGATCGAGCTCACCCTCGACGTGAGCGGCGTAAGGCGGCAACACGGCAACACCGCCGACATGGTGTTCAACGTGCGCCAGATCGTCTCGCATGTCTCCCAGGTCCTGACGCTGCTGCCGGGAGACGTCATCGCGACGGGCACCCCCGCGGGAGTGGGCGGCGGGATGAAGCCGCCCGTGTATCTGAAACGCGGCGACGTCGTGACCATCGCCTCGCCGCAGCTTGGCCGGCAGCGCCAGACCGTGCGCCTCGCGGACTGAGCCGAACGGGTTGCGCCCCCTCAGGAGACAACACCACCATGCCGACCATCAAAGCAGCGGATCTCGCCTACGTGCGCGTTCGGGTGCCGGACCTCGAGCGAGCCGAGCGCTTCTTCGTCGACTTCGGCCTGCAGCGAGCCGAACGAACGGCCAAGGCGCTCTACATGCGCGGCGCCGGCCCGACCCATCATCTCCACGTCGCCGAGCTCGGCGATCCGAAGTTCATCGCGCTCGCGTTCAGCGTGGAGAGCGAGGAGGACTTGCGGGCGCTGAGCCGCCTGCCCAGGGCTTCGAAGGTCGAGAACATCGACGAGCCTGGTGGCGGCAAGCGCGTCTGGCTCCGGGACCCAGACGGCAACGGCATCGAACTCGTGCACGGGATCGCCAAGGCCTCCCCGCTGGAGCACGCGCGTCATCCCCTGAATGACGCCAAGGAAGGATTGCGGCGCGCTGGAACTCTCTCGCGGCACGTGAAAGGACCCTCGAAGGTGCTGAGGATAGGCCACGGCGTGCTCATGAGCCCAAATCCACGCCCCGTTGTGGACTGGTACCGGAAGACCCTGGGCCTGCTTTGCAGCGACGAGGTATTCGATCCGCAGGGCAACCTAGTTCTCTCGTTCAACCGGCTCGACAAGGGCGCTGAATATGTCGACCACCATGTGCTGCTGATCCAGGGCGGCCCGCGCCACGGCCTCAATCACGTGGCATTCGAGATCCACGACATCGACGACCTCATGGTCGGGCATGAACACCTGCGGGCCGCGGGCTACAGCAACGTCTGGGGCATCGGCCGCCATGTCTACGGCGCCCAGATCTTCGACTACTGGATGGACCCCTGGGATTTCATGTACGAGCACTGGACCGACACCGATCGGCTCGATGCCAGCTTTAAAGGCGTCCTCGACGGCACCCTCGAAAGCGCGAACGGACCGTGGGGCGCGGCAGTGCCCGAGCGGTTCTTCACGCACGCACACGACTGACTGAAGCGGAGTTTCAACATGAGAGCCATCCAAATCTCCGAGACCGGCGGCCCCGAAGTTCTCCGCCTTGTCGAACAGCCGATGCCGCAGCTCAAGCCCGGTCAAGTGCTCGTCAAGACACATGCCATCGGTGTGGCGTTTCCGGACATGCTGGTGCGCAGCGGCCGCTATCCCTGGATGCCACCATTGCCGTACGTCCCCGGCAACGAAGTCACCGGCCACATTGCCGATGCCAACGCTTCAACTCGGCTCGGCAAGGGTCAGCCCGTTTTCTTCACGAGCTGGGACATGGGTTTCGCGGGAGGGCTGTATGCCGAATACGTGGCGGTGAAGGACACCGCCCCGTGGCCTCTCCCCGATCACGTCGACCTCGACGAGGCGGCGGCGATCTTCAACTACATCGTCGCCTCGTTACTCATGGAGCACGGCGCGCGCGGGGCCGAGACGGCGACCGTGCTGCTGCACGGCGTGTCCGGAGGGATGGGGACGGCGCTCGCGGAGCTGGCCCTGCTCGCAGGGTCCAAGGTGATCGGGACGGCGGGAACCGACGACAAGTGCGCGTTCGCGCTGGCGCGCGGCGTGCAGCACGCCATCAACTACAAGACCCCGAACGTGGTCGATCAGGTGCTGCGGCTCACGGACGGCCGCGGTGTCGACGTCGTCTACAACCACATCGCGGGCAATTCCTTCGTCGACGACATGAAGATGCTCGCGCCTCTCGGCCTGATCGTCTCGTATGCGGCGCTTGGCGGCATGCCGCAGAGCGACCTGTTTCGCGGCATGCGCGCCGAAATCGGTCGCAGCCTGGCCGTGCGCGTTATCGGGACCCACGTCTTTGAAAAGCTCCCCCACCTGCGGCGAGCGGCATGCGAGAAGGTGCTGGCACTGCACGCGGCGGGCAAGATCAAGCCGGCCGTCACCACGCGGCTGCCGCTCGAGCAGGCGGCGCAGGCGCATCGCCTGATGGAGTCGCGCGAATCGCTCGGCAAGATCCTGCTCAAGCCGTAAGCATGGAGATCAGCTTCGAACGCCAGCACGTGGTCGTGTTCGGCGGCACGACCGGCGTCAACTTCGGCATCGCAAAGGCTTTCGGGCAACGGGGAGCTCGCGTCACCGTGGCGAGCCGCAAGGCGGAGAACGTCGAGGCTGCGACCAAGTCGCTGACGGCGGACGGTGTGCAGGCCCTCGGCGAATGTGCTGACGTCCGGGACTTCGACGCCGTGGGCGCGGTGTTCGAGCGGGCGACGCAGCGCTTCGGTCCGGTCGACGTGCTGATCTCTGGCGCCGCAGGCAACTTTCTGGCCGAGGCCAAGGACCTCTCCGCCAACGGCTTCAAGTCCGTCCTCGACATCGACCTGCTCGGCTCGTTC
>DASQAU010000255.1:0-10082 GCA_035635595.1 Candidatus Eiseniibacteriota bacterium | reverse complement strand
CGTGCACGAAGTGCGGCCTCCACGCAACTCGGACCCAGGCGGTGCCTGGGGTCGGTCCTTGTCCCGCTGACATCCTCATCGTCGGCGAGGCGCCGGGCTTCAACGAGGACAGGCAGGGCGAGCCTTTCGTGGGCGCCGCGGGCAAGCTTCTCGACACCCTCCTCGCCCGAATCGGGCTCAGCCGCTCGGACGTTTACATCACCAACGTGCTCAAGTGCCGGCCGCCGATGAACCGCGACCCGATGCCCAACGAGGCGGAGGCTTGTTCGCCGTACCTGAAGCGCCAGCTCGAGCTCGTCCAACCGAAGGTCGTCCTCATCCTCGGGCGGCATGCGCTCGAGCGCCTGATGCCAGGTCAGGGCTCCATCTCACGCATCCACGGCAGCATGGTCAAGCGAGGCGACATCGCGTACGTGCCGCTGTACCATCCGGCCGCCGCCCTTCATAACGGCTCGCTGGTGGCGGACCTCGAGCACGACTTCGACCGGGTGAAGGCGTACCTGGAGAAGATCCTGGCGCCACCGCCGCCCCCGGTGCCGGTTCCGGCACCGAAGCAGGAAGCGGAACAGCTCCGTTTGTTGTGAGACTCCCCAATAACTCTGAGCCGTTGGCGTGAGTTCGCGGGGGCCCCTGTCAGGGCGTCTGCGCTACCTCCCGCTGGGCGGCCTCGGGGAAGTCGGAATCAACATGTGGGCGCTCGAGTGGGAGGACAAGCTCCTCGCCGTCGACGCCGGCCTCATGTTTCCGCAAGAGGACATGCTCGGCATCGACCTCGTGCTGCCGGATATCTCCTATCTGCTGCGCCAGGACCGCGAGCTGCTTGGGATCTTCCTTACGCACGGGCATGAAGATCACATCGGCGGGTTGCCGTACGCGCTCAAGAAGCGCAACGTCCCCGTCTACGGCACGCGTCTTACCCTCGGCCTTGTCAAGCCGAAGCTGAAGGAGCATCGCTTCCTTCGCGAGTCAGACCTTCGCGAAGTGCGCGTCGGCGACTCGGTCCAGCTGGGTCCGTTCAAGGTGGAGACGATTGCCGTCTGTCACTCGATCCCGGACGCGGTGGCCCTTGCCATCGACACGCCAGTCGGAAAGGTGGTGTACACGAGCGACTTCAAGCTCGACTCCGCGCCTCCGGACGGACTTCCCACCGACATCGAACGTTTCCGCCGCCTCGGCGATGACGGAGTGCTGCTCCTGCTCAGCGACTCGACCAACTCAGAGCGCCCCGGGCGGTCAGGGTCGGAGCGTGATCTGCACGAGCCGCTCGAGCGGATCTTCATGGAGGCGCCCGGAAGGATCGTGGTGGCCAACTTCGCCTCGAACATCCACCGCATCCAGCACCTCGTGCGGATGGCGAGCCAGTTCGGCCGGCGAGTCGGGGTCGTGGGCCGAAGCCTTCAGACCAACTTCAAGACCGCGCGCGAGCTCGGGTTTCTCAAAGTCCCGGAGGGGTTGACAGTTCCGCTCGAGGAGATAGACAAAGTCCCGCCGTCCAAGCTCCTCCTTCTCACTGCGGGCAGCCAGGGCGAGCCGATGTCGGCCCTGGCCCGCTTTGCGCTGCAGCGGCACCCGTTCGTCAACGTGGTGAAAGGCGATTGGGTCGTGATCTCAGCGCGACCGATCCCGGGCAACGAGCGGATGGTCCACCAGACCGTGAACAACCTCTACAGGCATGGCGCGGCCCGCGTGTTTTACGCCGAGGTGGGCAGCGTGCATGTCACCGGGCACGCACAGCGCGACGAGCTGCGCGAGATGCTGGACGCCGTCCGCCCGCGGAACTTCATCCCTGTGCACGGCGAGTACCGGCAGCTCCTCCTGCACTCCGAGATCGCGCGCGAGGCCGGCATTCCAGAGGATCGGATGATCGTCGTCGAGGACGGTGAGACGGTTGAGCTGGATGCCGATGTGTTCAAGCGCGGCGAAAGAATCGCCACAGGCCTGGTATACGTCGACGGCCTGGGGGTGGGTGACGTCGAGCAGGTGGTGCTGCGTGATCGCCGGCACCTGGCCGAAGACGGCATCCTCGTCGTCACCCTCACTCTGGACCGCGACACCGGCGCTGTTCGCGCGGGCCCGGATCTCATCTCGCGAGGTGTGATCGAGCCAGAGCTGTCGACAAAGCTGATGGCCGACGCGCGAGCTGCCGCCATCCAGAGCATCGGACGCCTCGCCGACACGCGACCAGACCTCAACCTGCTGCAGGAAGCGATCCATGATGCCGTCTCGAAGACCGTCTATCGCCAGACCCGCCGCCGTCCGATGGTGATCCCAGTCGTAACTGAAATATGACAAAGTTGCGGCCGAGGTGAACTCGGCCGCCGTGCCAGGCTGATGAGAACGTGAAGCTTCCGCCTCTAGCCCTTGTTGCGCCCAGCCTGTGTCCGCGCTGCGATCAGCCGGCGATGGTGCTCAACCATTCGGAGGAGGCGCGCTGCGGCCACTGCGGTCTCCAGCTGCACCAGTGCGGTAGCTGCCGTGGAATCGCCGGGCCCTTCGACCGCTACTGCGGCTTCTGCGGCCACGAGATGGTGCGCGGAGACAGACGGCCGATGTGGTGGCGGCTGTGGTTCCTCGCCGCGCTGATCCCACTGGTCGGAGGACTGATCTACGGGATCTGGCAGGCGCAGCCGCACCGCTAGGTCCGATTCCGCGAACTACGCAGCATCTTTGACGGTGGTAACCAGTGCTTCGAAAGCGATCTATGGGCGCGCTGATAATCCTTCGTCTTGGTCGTGCCTCGATACTCCAACGCGGCGCGGAGCATATTGCAGTGGTAATGGACCAAGCGGAGGTTGGTCGCCGTATCCGGCCCCCCGACCGCTAAGGCCACTATGTGGTCGAGATTGGGGCGGTCGATGACTTGACCCATAGGTTCCATTCGGTCCGAACAGAGGGCACACCTTCCCCGTTGAGCCGCCATCAGCGCAACCCTGAGACGACGGCCCGAAGCCCGGTTCGCTAACGAGCGACTTCGATTGAAGTCGAGGCTGTGGGCGGGCGCACGCCAACTGCAGGGATTCGGCCAGGACGGGATTGGCCCCAGCAGTGACGCGGCCACACCGGGGGCCCAAAGTGCCCCGCCCCATATGCGCCCGCTCCAGGGTTGATGAGATCGCCTGCTCAGAAGCGATTCAAGCGTTTCGATAAATGAGTCGCTCGGCCAGGGCGTGCGCTTCGCCATCTACCTCGAGTATTCCCCGCGAGTGCTGACTCCCGCGGCATTCGCTTTTGCCTCAAGCCCGCGCGTGCTGGCTCCCACGGGATTTGAGCCCACTCCTATCGGTTCAGCCGGTGGCCGCACTCGACGCAGAAGCTGTGACGGCCCAGGTTGTGATGACCGCACGAAGGGCAGACCAAGCGCCGCGGCGGGTCCGCCTGCAGCCACCGCTCGTTCTCGCGGCGATACCAGATGCCGTCTTCCGGGCCGAGCATCCAGCGTCGACCCTCGCTGTCCAGGACCGCCAGATCACGCACCGCGAGCCTGAACGCTCTGGGTAGGAGGGTGCCGGTGCGCCGGTCCTCGACCAGGAACTTGTAACGGACCTCAGCCTCGGCGAACGGATCGACTGCCACGCGGAGAGTATCGCTCCCATGGGGCGGAGGTTTCTGGATCGGGCGGTGATGCCAGTGTAGAATCCGCTACGGCTCAAGGGCCCGCAGCATGCGTCGCACCACATCCCGAGGCTCACGTCACTCTGCTAGTCGCGCTCGCCGCGTTGTGCGGCCCGCGCGCTCCCGCGTTGCACGCAGCAAACGCGCCACAAGGCCGCATCTCTCCCCGCGACAGGGCCGTGAGATCACAGGCGTTTTGCTGATCCTCGTCGCGCTGCTCGGACTCCTTGCACTGGCGAGCAATGCGGGATCGATACTCACCGGCATCCGCGAGTGGCTGGTCACGAGCTTTGATCGCGCCTGGTTCGTGCCCGTTGGCGCGACGCTCGCCCTCGGCGCATACCTGCTGTGGCCAAGGGCGCCACGACCCCGCCCGGTCGACATCGTCTCGGGTTCCGTCGCAGTGGTCGCGCTGATCGGGATATTCGGCCTGGTCGGACACGGTGGTTCGGCCGGCGCCGCGATCGACGGCGCTGTGACCCAGGTGGTCGGCGAAGCGGGAGCGTGGGTGCTCCTGGTTGCGCTGCTCGTCATCGGGCTCATCGTCACGGTTCACTTCAGCCCCGGCGCCCTGATCGCGACGGTGGTCGCGGCAGGCCAGGCGGCATACGCCGAGCGCCTGCGGCTCCAGAACCTCGTCTCGCCACCCCTTGCCCCCAAGACCAAGACGCCGGGCAAGCCCGCGCCCGCGACGAACGCCGAGCTCGCCCGGTCGGCTGCCAGCTTCGCCACGCCGCCGCCGGCGCTCGAGGCGGTCAAGCCATGGGAGGTGGAGGAAGACGAGGGTTCAGAGGCGCGAGGGACCCGAGCCGATGAGCGCCCAGCCGAACAGGAACCTCCGCCCGTCGCGCTGCGCGTGGTGGCTGAGCCCGAAGACGACCTCCCCGAAATCGACTGGAAGCTGCCGTCGATCGCGCTGCTGGACACCGTGACCGCGCGGCGCGAGCGGATGGCCGATGAGATCAAGCGCAACGTGAAGATCATCGAGACGACGCTGTCGACATTCGGCGTCGAATGCAAGGTTATCGGCGTCAATCCCGGACCTGCGGTCACCCAGTACGAGATTCAGCCTGGTGCTGGAGTCCAGGTGAAGCGCATCACCGCACTGAGCAACGACCTTTCTCTGGCACTCGCCGCGGCGCCCCTGCGCATCGAAGCGCCGATCCCGGGCAAATCCGCGGTCGGGATCGAGGTCCCCAACAAGTCCGCGAGCCTGGTCACCATCCGCGAGGTGCTGGAAACGGCTGCCTTCCGCGAAGGCACCAACAAGCTGGCGCTGGGCATGGGCAACGACGTGTCGGGCCAGTCGATCGTCGCGGACCTGACGCGCATGCCGCACCTGCTCATCGCAGGCGCGACCGGCCAGGGCAAGAGCGTGTGCATCAACGCCTTGATCACCAGCCTCCTCTTCCAGGTCACGCCCGAGCACATGCGCCTGCTGCTGATCGACCCGAAGCGCGTCGAGCTGACCGGATACAACGGGCTGCCTCACCTCGCGCTTCCGGTCCTCGTCGAATCGCACCAGGCCGCGGCTGCACTGCGCTGGGCGGTGGCTGAGATGGATCGGCGCTACAAGATGTTCTCGGCCGAGGGCGTGCGCAACATCGCGGCTTACAACGAGAAGGCGACGCAGCGTCTGGCGCGCGAGCTGCCTTACGTCGTGATCGTCATCGATGAGCTGGCCGACCTGATGATGGTCGCCGCCGGCGAGATCGAAGAGCTGATCTGCCGAATCGCGCAGCTCGCGCGGGCGGTGGGCATCCACCTCATCATCGCCACGCAGCGGCCCTCGACCGACATCATCACAGGGCTGATCAAGGCCAACATCCCCTCGCGCATCGCGTTTGCAGTGGGTTCGCAGGTTGACAGCCGCGTCATCCTCGACACAGGCGGCGCTGAAAAGCTGCTAGGTCGCGGCGACATGCTGTACCAGCCGGTGGACGCTGGCAAGCCGACCCGCATCCAGGGCGCGTTCGTCAGCGACCCGGAGGTCGAGGCTGTCGTCAACTTCTGGAAATCGCAAGGCGGACCCCGCTACATGGAGGAAATCCTCGAAGAGGGCGCGGGCTCGGAGTGGGAGAGAGGGGAGACTACAGAGAGGAAGCTCGACCCGCTATTCGCACGGGCGTCGAGGGCGGTGGCCGCCGAAGGTTCCGCTTCCGTCTCGCTGGTGCAGCGCAAGTTCAACGTCGGCTATTCGCGTGCAGGACGGATCGTCGACCAGCTCGCCGAGCACCGCGTGGTCGGCAGCTATCAGGGATCCAAGTCGCGTGAGGTGCTGATGACGCTGCCCGACGTCGATGAGCTGTTGGAGAGACTCGGCCTCGAATGAGACTTGGTGAGGTCCTTGCTGCCAAACGCGGCGAGCGTGGCCTCACAATCGAGCAGGCCGCGACGGCAACCCGGATCCGCGCGCATTACCTGAGCGCGCTCGAGTCCAACGAGCCGGAGCGGCTGGTCGCTCCGGTATACGCCAAGGGCCACCTCAGGACGTATGCGCGCTACCTTGGCCTCGACCCGGAACCGCTCGTGAAAATGCTGAAGACCGAGGCGCAGGACCCGCATCGCATGCTCAGCATCGGCAACCACATCGTGCGGCCCCAGATGGTGCTCACCGCGCCCGCGATCGTCGGCGCAGGGATCGTGCTGCTCGCCGGAGCTTTCGGCGGCTACGCGTGGCGGCAGATGCAGGTCGATCAGCGACCCGCCGGCGGCTCCCCGTCGGTGCAGGTCGCAGCGGTCACGCCGGCGTCGTCGCCCGCGCCGACACCCAAGCCTCAAACGAAGCCCATCGTCGTCGAGGTTCGGGTCACGGAAGAGGTCTGGATCAACGTCTTCGTCGACGGCAGACCCCAGTACGCAGACGCCGGGAAGACGCTGCCCGCAGGGTCCGTCGTGTACTTCAGCGGCGTCGACATCAAGATCACGAGCGGAAAGGCGGGGTCAACCTACATCTCGATCGACGGCCGCGCGATCGGGGCGATGGGCACAGGAGTGGCAACGCGAGACTTCTCGTCGCAAACTTCTTCTTAGTGGACGGAAGACTACGGTGAACATCCCGAACGGACTGACCTTGAGCCGGCTGGCGGCGATCCCATTGCTCATGGCCGTGCTGCTCATCGACTTTCAAGGCCACGACCAGGTCGCCGCTGCCCTCTTCATCGTGTTCTCGTTGACCGACACGCTCGACGGTCAGATCGCCCGCCGCCGCGGAACCGAAAGCGATTTCGGGAAGTTCCTCGACCCGCTGGCGGACAAGCTCTTCGTGCTGTCGGTGCTGATCGTCCTGGTGCAGGAGCACCTGGTGGCGGCCTGGGTGGTGGTCGTGATCTTCTCGCGCGAGCTGATCATCACGATCCTGAGGTCGGTGGCCTCGACTCAGGGCCGGGTGATCGGCGCGGCGCCGCTCGGCAAGACCAAGACGGTGATGCAGATGAGCGCCGTCACGCTGCTGATCCTGCAGCGGCCCTACCCGGTCCTCGTTCCACTCGCAGAGCTCGCGGTCGGCATCGCCATCGTGTTCACGATCTGGAGCGGCCTCGACTATGTCTGGCGGTTCCGCCACCTGATCATGCCGTTCGACAGCTCACGCCGGCACCGCGTCACGGCGCCCAGTGGAGGAGCGCCTGGCTCGGAGGAGACCGGCGATCTGCCGGCCCGCGAGCTTGGCGAGGTGCTGCGCAACGGCCGCCTGACAGTTTCCGTCGCCGAGTCGTGCACCGGGGGGATGGTCGGGAGCTTGATCACTGACGTGCCCGGCAGCTCCGCCTATTTCCTCGGCGGCGTGATCGCGTACTCGGACGACGTCAAGCGGGACCAGCTGGCAGTGCCGGCCGCGCTGCTGAAGCGCGTGGGCGCAGTGAGCAGCGAGGCGGCGAAGGCCATGGCGGAAGGCGTCCGCTCGCGATTCGGCACCGACCTGGCTGCCGGTGTGACAGGCATTGCCGGTCCCGACTCTGACGGCACGAGCAAACCGGTCGGATTGACCTACATTGCCGTCGCCTCAGCGCGCGGGACGTCGTCACACGAATACAAGTTCACAGGCGACCGCTGGTCCAACCGCCGGCAGGCGGCGCTCGAAACGCTTCGCCTTCTGACCGAGGAAGCGCGCTTGGGACTAAGGATGAAGACTGCTTGACGGGCGAACACCTGTTCGCTACACTCTCGCAACGGCCTGTTAACGACGTTGATTTCAACTCCACGACGTAGAACACTCGCCGCAACCACCTAGGAGGCAAGTCACGACATTGGAAAAGGAAAAAGAGAAGTCCCTTGACTCAGCGATGGCCCAGATCGTCAAGAGCTACGGGAAGGGCGCGATCATGAAGCTGGGTGAGCAGGCCGCGCTGCGCGGCGAGATCACCGTCATCCCGACCGGGGCCCTGCTGCTGGACCTGGCGCTCGGCGTGGGGGGGATCCCGCGCGGTCGCGTGACCGAGCTGTACGGCCCTGAGTCCGCAGGCAAGACGACACTCGCGCTTCACGTCATCGCCGAAGCCCAGAAGCTGGGTGGCGTCGCGGCATTCGTCGACGCAGAGCATGCCCTGGACCCGCTTTACGCCTCGCGCATCGGCGTGAAGATCGACGACCTCCTGATCAGCCAGCCCGACACGGGTGAGCAGGCGCTCGAGATCGTCGAGGTGCTGGTCCGCTCCGGTGCGGTCGACGTGATAGTGATCGACTCCGTGGCCGCTTTGGTCCCCAAGGCCGAGATCGAGGGCGAGATGGGCGACTCGCATATGGGCTTGCAGGCTCGACTCATGTCGCAGGCGCTGCGGAAGTTGACCGCCGCCATCTCCAAGTCGAACTGTTCGGTCATCTTCCTCAACCAGCTGCGCGAGAAGGTCGGGGTCATGTTCGGCAACCCGGAGACGCAGCCTGGCGGCCGCGCCCTGAAGTTCTACTCGTCAGTTCGACTCGACATCCGCAAGGTCGAGGTCATCAAGTCAGGGCTTGACTCGGTCGGCGCCCGGGTGAAAGTCAAGGTTGTGAAGAACAAGGTCGCGCCCCCGTTCAGGTCGGCTGAGTTCGACATCCTCTTCAACGAGGGAATCTCGCGCGAGGGCTCGCTGATCGACGCCGCCATCGAGTACGGAATCCTCGAGAAGAGCGGGACGTGGATGTCCTACGGCGACCAGCGGCTGGGCCAGGGTCGCGAGAACGTCCGCAACTACCTCAGGGAGAACCCGACTCTTTCGGCCGAGATGGAAGCGAAGGTCAGAGCGAAGGCGGCGGGAGGGACGGCGTCGGCAGTGATGAAGGCGGCAGGTGTCGTGAGGGCTCCTGCAGGTGCAGCAGAGGAGTTCTAGCCGAGGCAAATCCCGTGCGGGACGCCAGCCGGAGGCCAGTGCGCTGGCGGTGGGGCTCGGTCTCCTCAGCCGGAGGGCGCACTCCCGTATAGAGCTGAAGCGAAAGCTCAGCCGGCGCGGATACTCCGAAGAACAGACGGAGGCAGCGTTGACGCGGTTGAGCGAGCTGCGCTACCTGGACGACCAGTCGTTCGCGGAGGGGCTCGTCAGGCGACGAGGTGCGATCCGCGGTCCGCTAGCGCTGTCGGCTGAGCTCGCCGCACGCGGCGTCGATCGCGCGCACGCGGATGCAGCCCTTGCCGCCTTCGACGCCGAAGCGCAGCTGGCCGCAGCGACCAGACTCGCCGAACGCCTGTACGCGAGGAGACCTCAGGCGAGCGAACGGGAGATGCTGAACGACATCGGTTCCAAGCTAATGCGCCGTGGCTTCTCAGCCAATGTGGTTCGAGCAGCTTGCCGGGCGGCCCGACCAAGGGCGGAAGACTAGAATTTCATTCACACGGGCGCTCGTGAGGCGTCCGCAGTCATAGAGCCAACCCGAGGCGGGACCCATTGGTCCTGCCATGGTTCCGCACTTTGACAATCGAATAAACGAGGTGCATGTCACATGCCTGTCAACGTCTTCGTACTGGTTGTGGCGGTCCTTGTGGCAATCGGTGTCGGTTTTGGGGCGGCCTACCTGCTGCTCCGGCGCCGGCAGGGCGATGGGACCAGCGCTCTGGAGCTCAAAGCCCAGCAGGCCGTCTCCGAGGCCGAAACACAGGCCAAGGAGAAGCTGCTCGAAGCCAAGGAGGAAGCGGTCAAGATCCGCACCGCCGCCGAACAAGAGGCCCGCGAGTATCGGGCACAGTCGCAGCAGATCGAAAAGCGCCTTCTTCAGAAGGAGGAGAACCTCGACCGCAAGGGGGATGACCTCAACCGGCGGGAGAGTGAGTTCGCCAACAAGGAGAAAGCGCTGGACGAGATCCGTGCACAGCTCGACGACACCTACCGCCAGCAGGAGAAGGAGCTCCAGCGGGTCGCCAACATGACCCGCCAGGAAGCTCAGGGCATCCTGATGGGGCAGGTCGAGCAGGAGCTGCGCAACGAAGTCGCCCGCAAGGTGCGTGAAGCGGAGCTGGCCGCCCGCGACGAAAGCGAGCGGCGGGCCAGGGAGATCGT
>DASQAU010000254.1:0-12128 GCA_035635595.1 Candidatus Eiseniibacteriota bacterium | reverse complement strand
TTCTCATCCCCTCGCCAGTAGGCGCCGGCGACGCGCAGGAGCTTGAATGCTTTCAGGTCTCGCGTAGACCGCACGTGCGGGCCTCGGCACAGGTCCATGAACTCGCCGGTCCGGTAGACGCTCACCTCGTCGCCTTCGACTTTGTCGGCGATCAGCTCGAGCTTGTAATCCTGGCCCCGCTTGCCAAACTCGGCGATCGCGTCCTCACGCGACAGAGTCTCGTGGACGAACGGCCTGTCCTCGTTGACGATGCGCCGCATGCGCGACTCGATGGCCCCGAGCTCGGATTCCGAGACGGGCTGCTTGAACTCGAAGTCGTAATAGAACCCGTCCTGCACCGGTGGCCCAATGCCGTATTTCACGTCGGGGTACAGCTCTGTTACCGCGGCGGCCAGGAGGTGCGCGGTCGAGTGCCGCAGCACCTGCAGCGGATCGTCGCTTGACTCATGCTCGCCGTACTCAGCCATGGGGTCGTCCAGTATATGGACGGTCTTGAACTGGTTCGATCTCGTGGATGCTGTCGGTAATCCGGTCGCAGGCTTCGGCAGCCTCATCGAGACCGCCGGCGTGCCGTTTCCGGGCGAGGCGCTCCTCCTCGGCGCTTCTGGATGGGCAGCGGCCCGACACCAGTCAGTGCTCCTGGTGATCCTCATCGGTTTCGCCGGAGCAACGGCCGGCGCCGATATCGGCTACCTCGTCGGCTATAAAGGCGGACGACCCTTCGTCGAACGATTCGGGAGCTTCTTCCGCATCCGCCCTGAACACATCGCCCGGTCAGAGCTCTTCTTTGCGCGACACGGTGACAGGGCCATCCTGGCCGGAAGGTTCGTCCTGGGCATGCGCACTTGGGGGTCGATGCTCGCCGGGATGTCCCGGATGCCGTTCTGGCGCTTCCAGCTGTTGAGCGCCATCGGCGGGCTTGCCTGGGCGGTTGTGATCGGCGTCGCCGGCTACCTGGTGGGCAGCAACCTCGCGCTGCTGCAGGCAATCATTCGCGGCATCGGGTTGGGAGGCCTGATCGTCCTCGCCATGATCGCTGTCATCCTGCTCGTGGCGCAGCACCTTGCGGCCTCGAGACCACGATGATCGCCACGCCGCCGGCCGCCAGCAGCGCCCCCAACCCCCCGATGACATGGGCGGTTCCGATGGTGTCGGAAAGCGCAGCGGCCACGAGCACGGGCACGGCCGTGACGCCGTTGATGACCATGTAGAGCAGGGCGAAGATCCGGCCGCGGATCTCGTCGCTCGTCGCCTCCATGAGGTACGTGATCGCCGGGATCATGATCGCCCCGAACTCAACACCAAGCAAGAAGCTGAATGAGGCGGCGGTGATCCGGTTGTGCACCTGCAGGTCGGGGAACTGCGCCATGGCCTGCGGAACGGCGGCAAGCGCCAGCAACGTCACACCGTTCGCCACCAGGGAGCCGGCCAGGAGCCGCGAGCGGTCGACGTTGCGCACGAACTGGCCCAACAGCACGGCGCTGAGGATGGATCCCGCCGTCGCCGGGCCGAGGATGACGTAAGAGTCCTGAGCCGCGATGCCGATGACCTTGCTAACGTACGCGGGCGCCAGCGCAAAGAGCATGAACAGGACCAACACGGCGATGCTCACCTGGCCGAACGCAAGGAGAAGGCCGCGCGACGCGCGCAGCGCGTCGACCCCTTCCTTGAGGTCCACGAGCATCAGACGGAAGCGGCTGCGGCTTTCGGCTACCGGCGGCTCGGTCGCCCGCTGCTGGTGGGAGATCTCCGAGGCGAAGATCAGCGTGCCACCAATGATGAGGAGCACCACCGCGCACCAGTAGGGCGCGTAGAGGTCGATCCTCGAGACGATCGGAGCGAGCGCGCCGCCGACGACCAGCGTCAGGACCATGGTCAAGAGCGCCATCGAGTTGGCCGTGATCAACGCTGAACGCGGGAGGATCGTCGGGATGACCGCCGCCTCCGCCGGACCGAACAGCTGGCCCACGGCGGAAAAGACCAGGGTGATCAAAAGCAGGTGGGCGAAGTCGGCGCCCAGGCCGGGCACCAGGGCGGCGATCGGGATGAGTGCCACGACCGCGGCCCGGCTGAAGTTGCACCACATCATGATCTGCTTGCGGTCGTAGCGGTCCGCGATGACTCCCGCGATCGGCGCAAACAAAACTGCGGGAACGGTGTACGTGAGCAGGGTGATCGCCACCGGCGTGCTGCCGCCTGAGATCTTGTACGCGAGGATGATCAAAGAGAAGAGCAGGAACTTGTCGGCCAGCTGAGCCGCGAGCTGCGCGAACCAGATGTTCCGAAACGCGGTGTGCCGGAGCACCGCCCTGAAGCCTCCAGCCCCAGGAGTCTCGAGTGGAAATCGGATTGGCTCTTCCAAGAGCCCTAGAGGTTAGCCGTCGGGACTGCGAAATTCCCGATAAATGGCCTCCCACTCGGCCAGCGAGAGCGTCTGTGGGCGGCGCTGGGGATCGATTCCCTTGTGGCGAAGGCGCGCGCCGGCCGCGGTGCTTCCGATGCCATCGATCCGGCCCAACGTTCCACCGAGCTGCTTCCGGCGGCCTTGAAACACCGCCTCGACGAATCGGAAGAAGGCGCGCAGGTCGTCGACGCGCACTGCAGGCTGATCGCGCACGCTCAGGAGCACCAAAGCGGAGTCGACCCGCGGCTCAGGGGTGAACGCTGCTGCGGGAATCGTGAAGGCGAGCCGTGCTTGGGAGAACACCTGAACCGCGACGGTGGACAGGCTCGCACCGCTCGAGGCTGTCCATCTCTCCGCCACCTCCTTCTGCACGACCAGGGAGAGCAGTCGAGGACGCGGCGGGTCATCGAGCAGCTTGCGGATCAGGGCGCCCGTGAGGTTGTACGGAATGTTCCCGGCGACCACGTGCCCGCCACGCGGAAATGCTGCCGATTGGTCGAACTTGAGGATGTCGTTCTCCACGACCTCGACGTTCTTCACGCCTTCGAGCACCTCGCGCAGCACGGGTATGAGGCGCCGGTCAAGCTCGACCGCGACCACCCGTCGTGAGCGTCGCGCCAGCGCCACGGTCAGGCCGCCCGCGCCCGCTCCCACCTCGAGCACGTCGTCCTCCGGCTCGATCCCCGACGCCTCTGCGATCCGGTCCCGTGTGCCGGGATCCACGATGAAGTTCTGGCCGAATGAATGCTTGAGCTCGATGCGGTGACGGCGGAGCAGCTTGATCAGCTGGTCTGCGTCGGCCGGGTCGATCACTTCATCTTGCGAAAGAGTGCGTAGGCGTTCGCGGTTTCTCGTTCGGCGAGCTCGGTGAGGCTCACTCCCCGCAGCTCGGCCACCACCTCGGCCGTGTCGAGCAGATATTCCGGCCGGTTGGGGACGCCCATTCGCTTCTGAGCGTTGCCATAGGGTGAGTCGGTCTCGAGCAGAAATCGATCCGCCGGACACTGGACGACCACTTCGCGAAGTGCTGTGCGACTCGGCCGTGTGATCAGCCCGGCGAAAGACAGGTAGAACCCGAGGTTCAGAAAGCGTTCCGCCCACTCCCAATCGAGGGCGAAGTAGTGCATGACCCCCCGCAGCCCTTGGTGCCGGGAGATCGCGTCGGCGATCTCGGCGTCGGCGCCGCGGTTGTGGAGGGATACAGGCAGATCCAGCTCAAGTGCAAGGGCGAACAGGTCGTCCAGCCGCTGTCGCTGCACGTCGCGGTCGGGACCGCCCACGTGCTCGAAGTCGAGGCCGATCTCTCCGATGGCCACTGCCATCTCGTCGCCTGCCAGCTCTCTAAGAGCGTAGATATCGGGTGCGGACTCCTCCAGCGGGTAGTGACCCACCCCGGCCCACACCTCCTGGAAGCGGTTCGACAGCGAGACCGCGCCACGGCTGCGCTCGAGGTCGGTGCCCATCGCGATCATTCGCGTCACACCGGCGCTGACCGCGCGCTCAACGACCTGGTTCGGCTCGCCCAGCTCCTCCAGGTGCAGATGCGTGTCTACGAAGATGGAATCGGCTCCTCTTCGACCACTTCATCCAGACGCTTGAAAAGAGCTTCGGGCTGCGGCAGGGTCCGACCCGGCGCGAGCTCTGAAGCGCGCCATCGATCGTCGCTCGGGTACTCCCCGGTGATCACGGTGTGCGCACCACCGTCCTCGGCAAACTGGCGCACCTCGGGCTGCGGCGCGATGACGTCCTCATAGCCGAGCATCTGGTGCAGCCGCTGAGAGGAAAAAGGAAGAAACGGCGTGAACATCGTCTTCAGGTTGTCCACGCAGCGGAGCGCTACGTAAAGCACCGTGCCTGCCCTCCCACGGTCGGTCTTGATCACATGCCACGGCTGCTCGGTGCCGAGGTACACGTTGACCTTTGCGGCCATCGCCATGGCGTGTTTGACCGCTGACTGAAAGCGTGCCCGGCTCAGGTCGAGCGCGACCTGGTCCAGTGCAGCCTCCACCTCTTTGATGAGGGTCATGTCGGTCGACGTGAGCTCGCCGGGTTCTGGCACTGCGCCGAAGTTGCGATGCGCATTGACCAGCGTGCGGTGAACAAGGTTGCCCCACGTCGCCACCAGCTCGTCGTTGTTGCGGCGCACGAACTCCGACCACGTGAAATCTGTGTCGTGCGTCTCCGGGCCTGCGATCATCAGGTAGTAGCGCAGCGCGTCGGCGTCGTACTTGTCTAATACGTCCCGCACGTAGATCACGTTGCCGCGGCTCGTCGAGAGCTTCGCGCCCTCCATGTGCAGGTGCTCGCTGGCGACGATCTCGTCGGGCAATTTCATGTCGCCGACCCCCATGAGAATCGCCGGCCACATCACGGTGTGGAAGGTGATGTTGTCCTTGCCCATCGTGTAGTAATGGGTTGCGTCCAGGTTCTGCCACCAGTCCTTCCACGCATCGGGCTCGCCGCGTTGCGCAGCCCACTCGATCGATGCCGACAGGTAACCGATCACCGCATCGAACCACACGTAGATCTTCTTGTGGGGGTTGTCCTCCCAACCTGGAAGCGGCACCGGCACGCCCCAATCCAGGTCTCGCGTGATGGCTCGGCGCTTCAGGTTCTTGACGTATTCGAGCGAGTATTTCCGCACGTTGGGCCGCCAGTCGTTGTGCCCTTCGATCCAGGTTCGCAGCTGCTCGCCGAGGGCGGGCAGGTCGAAGAAGAAGTGCTCTGTCTCGCGAAATTCGACCGGCGCGTTGCTTCCTCGCTGGTGCGGGTTGATCAGGTCGATCGGGTCCAGCTGGTTGCCACAGTTGTCGCATTGGTCTCCGCGCGCTTCGCCATAGCCGCAGATCGGGCACGTGCCCTCGATGTAGCGGTCGGGCAGCGTGCGGCCGCTTGCCGCGTCGAACGCACCCATCTGGGTTTCCTTGACGAGGTAGCCCTTCTCGTACAGCTTGAGGAACAGGTCCTGGGTCACGCGGTAGTGGTTGGCGGTCGTCGTCCTCGTGAAGATGTCGTACGTCATCCCCAGGCGGCGGAGGTCCTCGACGATCAGGGCGTTGTTGCGGTCGGCGAACTCGCGCGGCGGGATCCCCTGCTTGTCGGCTTCATAGGTGATCGGCGTGCCGTGCTCGTCGGTCCCGCTCGCCATCAACACACGTGAGCCGCGCAGCCGCTCGAAGCGCGCGAGCACGTCGGCGGGCACGGCAAAGCCGGCGACATGGCCGATGTGGCGCGGGCCGTTCGCGTAGGGCCATGCCGGCGCGATCAGGACGGTTCTTCGATCAGGCACCGGAGATGACAAGGGTAAACTCGCCGCGCGCTCGATCACCGAGGGCCGCCAGCACCTCCGACGCGGTCCCGCGCAAAACCTCTTCGTGGACTTTCGTCAGCTCGCGGGTGACTGTGAGGCTCCGCTCGGCCAGCGCTTCGGCGATCAGCGCGAGAGATTTCTTGATTCGATAGGGCGACTCGAACGCGACTGTGGCCCGCGGACTGTCGACGAGCGTGGCAAGGAGCCGCCGCATCTCACCCGGCTTGCGGGGTAGGTAGCCGACGAAAGTGAAGCCGGGCCCTCCGTAACCAGCAACGGAGAGCGCCGCCGTGACCGAGCTGGGCCCTGGGATGGGCACGACGGTGTGCCCTGCCGCCCAGGCGGCGGTGACGAGCGCCTGGCCGGGATCAGAGAGTGTCGGCGTTCCAGCATCGCTTACGAGGGCGACATCGTGATCGTCGAGCTCAGCCATGACGCGCGGGAGGCCGCGTCGCTCAACCGGCGCGCGATAGCTGATCAACGGCTTGCGAAGGCCGTGCCGCGCGAGGAGGCGGGCGGTGATGCGAGTGTCCTCCGCCGCGATGGCGCCGACCTCACCCAGAATTCGCAATGCGCGCGCGCTGACGTCTTCGAGGTTTCCGATCGGGGTCGCCACCACGAAGAGGCGACTCAAGGCTGGTCCAGCCAGTCTCCGACCCTGTTTTCGATCTCTGCGGCCGGACCGACGAATCGCGACGCGGGCGGCAGCACGTCGAGGAATGCTTTCCCGTAGTCGCGCCCGAGGATCCGGCTGTCGAGGATCACGACGGCGCCACGATCGGTCGAGCGCCGGATCAGGCGGCCGAAACCCTGCTTCAAGCGCAGCGCCGCTTGTGGCAGCGCGAGCTGCGTGAAACCGTCACGAACCTGCTCGGCGCGAGCCGCGTACACGGGCTCTGATGGCACTGGGAATGGGAGGCGGACCATGATCACGCAGCTCAGCCTTTCACCCGGCACGTCGATCCCTTCCCAGAAGCTTGCGGTGCCCAGCAGGAGCGGGCGCTCGGCGTCCTCGAAAGCCTTCAAGAGCTGCCGGCGCTGGCCGTCGATGCCCTGTCCGAGGATCAGTACCTCGTCCAGGTCGACGCGGTGCTTCAAGGCCGCATGCACGTCGCGCAGCTGGCGATGTGACGTGAAGAGGACCAGGGTGCGCCCGCCAACCCGGCGTGCGACTGACGCGACGACGTCGGTGACTTGCTCGTCGAACGCGCCGTCCTCGGGGGCGACCAGGTCCGTGGGCAGGCAGACGAGAGCCTGATGGAGGAAATCGAAAGGAGAGGGAAGGATCAACTCCTCGACTTCCGGGCCGAGGCCCACTCGCGAGCGGAAGTAGTCAAAGGACCCGCCGACCGCGAGCGTCGCAGATGTGAAGACGGTCGAGCGGCGCTCCGCATACACGTGGTCGCGGAGCAGGAAGCCGACGTTGATCGGCGCCGCACGAAGGAGGAGGTTGTCCGTCCTGGCCAGGAGCGTGAACCAGTAGACGCGATTGTGGTCCGGGGTGAGCAGCGCCTCGTCGATCAGTCGGGTCGCGGCGTCGAGGCGCCCGCGGATGATCTCGAGCTCGCGAATGCCCTGGTCAGGTTCGGCGCCGCCGAGCCAGTCGCGGACACCGGCGACGGCGCGGCGCAGCCCTGCATCCAGCGCAGCCAGCGCGGTGACCGCATTCTCTGCGGCCAGGCTCACCGCGGGCCATCCATCGTCTACGCGGAGCGGCGGTGTCAGCCGAAGGGACTCGTCCTTTCGTTCCATGTCGCCCAGCTTTGCGGCGGCCCAGTGCACGGCGAGCTCGAAGAACTCTCGCGCGCGCTCACCGGCGGCGAGGCTTGCCGGTATCGCCTGCTCGAAAGCCTCGCCAGAGGCGCCCAGGTGCGGCTGACGCTCTAGCTCGGACAGCAAGCCAGAGGGAGTGTCGCCGACCCTTGCCAATCGCTCAACGAGGGCGAGCAGCCCGGGGCCGTCCACCTCCTGGCGCATCCCGCGTGTTGCTGCCTCTTCCAGGTGATGAGCCTCATCGATCACCAGGTGATCGAAGTCCGGAAGCAGCCCGCCCCCCACCTCGGCATCGGCCAGCAGCAGCGAATGGTTGACGACGACGAGGTCTGACGCCTCGGCCTCCGCGCGAGCGCGGTGCACGTAGCAGTCCTCTTTTGTGCAGTGGATCCCGACACAGTCGAGCGGATCCGAGGCGATGTTCGCCCACAGAACCTCCTCGCGGCCGTGAAGGCGCAGCTCCGAACGGTCGCCGCTCTCGGTCGTGTGCAGCCACATGAGGACCTTGAGCTTGAACTTGAGCTCGTCGGCGTCCTTGCACGGCTCGGCAATAAATCGACGCCACCGGCGGAGTGACACGTAGTTGGACCTCCCTTTCAGGAGGCAGGCCTTGAAGTCCCACGGCAGCCACTCACGCAATCCAGGCAGGTCCTTCCCCATGAGCTGCTCCTGCAGCGTGTGAGTGTTCGTGGAAACGACCACACGCTCGTGGTGGCGCACGGCGCGAGCGATCGAGGGAACGAGGTAGGCGAGGCTCTTTCCGGTCCCGGTGCCGGCCTCCACGATCAGGGTGCCGCCCCGAGCCTGGATCTGGGCCACGGCGAGGAGCATCTGAAGCTGGGGCTCGCGGTGCTCGTAGCCGGGGAGAAGGCCGGCCAGGGGTCCCTCAGGGCCGAGAAGGGCGACCATAACGCCCGGATCGTCGGGAGGAGGGTCTGCAGCCCTCCTGTGTCCGGAGTCCACAACCTCCGCGGTCGCGGGTCCTGGGTCCGGATTGGGAGCGGTCAGCGCGTCGGCGAAGAAACGCGCGATCGGCCATTCGTATGGCGCCACGAGCGCAAGCATTGACTCCTTCAACGCCTCGTCCAGAGCCGCGGCCTCGTCGCGCAGCCGGAGGAGCAGCTGGCGCGTGGCGTCCGCATCGTCAAGCGCGCGGTGAGGACGGGGCTGGTTGAACCCCATCTCAGTGGCGAGGAGCGGAAGGCTGTGGCTCGCCGCCGAGGGCAGGAGGATGCGCGCCACGTCGAGCGTGTCCAGGATCTCCGTGGCCGGGTCCCACAGGCCCGCCGCAGCCAGGAAGTCGATGTCGAGGCGAGCGCCGTGGCCGACGGGCTGCCGGCCCTTGAGGAAGTCGGCCAGCTCCCGTAGGGCGGACTCCGCGCTGGCCGCGCCGCGGAGGTCCTCTTGCTTGATCCCGGTCAGCCGGAGGACCGTCTCAGGCACCGCTCGGCCGGGATCGACGAGGCGCTCGAGCGTCGTGGTGATCCGATCGTTGGTGAAAGCCACCGCGCCGACCTCGATGACTCTGTCTCGGGCCGGGTCGAGACCGGTGGTCTCGAGGTCGAGGGCTGCGTATTCCGGCACCGGTACCCGGGATTCTACGTAAGGATGTTCGAAGCGGGGTCTAAGCGAAGCGCACGTTGCTATATTTGCGCCCGATGTTAACTGGGGCGATCGAAGCACCTAAGCGACTGGAGGACCTTCACGTTCGCCGTGACCTGGTCGCCAGCCTCCTGCTTCGAACGATCGCGTTTGCAGACCAGCTGAGCGGGGCGGCGATCGAAACGCGGCTCGGATTGCCGTTCGAGACGCTGCTTCCGATCATCGAAGAGTTCCAGAAAACGCAGCTCATGGACACGATGGGGTTCTCGAACGATCCCGGTGTCGAAGGTCGGCCCATCCCAGTTCGCATGAATTACGTCGTGTCGAGCGCCGGCCGCCAGCGAGCCTCCGAGATGTCCTCCGTGCAAACGCGATATCTCGGCCCGTGCCCCATCAACTTCGACGACTACCTCGGGCTGGTGCGCTCGCAGGTCACCGGGAAGGCAAACGTCACAGACGCCCTGCTGAAGAAGGCCCTCGGGACGCTCGAGCTGGAGCAGCATGTCATCGACCAGATCGGCGGCGCCATGGTCTCGCGGGCCTCCCTGTTCATCTTCGGCGCCCCCGGAAACGGCAAGAGCACCATCACCGAACGCATGGCCCTTCTGATGGGCGCCCCGATCGAGATCCCCCATGCCGTCGCGATCGGCGACGAGATCATCCGCGTGATCGACCCCGTCTATCACAAGATCGCCGAGGGCGAGCAGCCGATCGACCGCAGGCTCGTCAAGGTCGAGCGTCCGGTGGTCGTGGCCGGTGGTGAGCTGAAGCTCCAGCAGCTGGACCTCACGTACGACGCGTCCAACCGCTATTACGAGGCGCCTCTGCAGTGGAAGGCGAACGCCGGCGTTTTCGTGATCGACGACTTCGGCCGCCAGGAGGTTCCGCCGATGCGGCTCCTCAACCGGTTCATCGTGCCGATGGAGAAGAAGGTCGACTACCTGGACCTGTCGGCTTCCGGTCGCAAGATCGAGCTGCCCTTCTTGTGCCAGGTCGTCTTCTCGACCAACCTCTCACCCACCGAGCTCGTCGACGAGGCCTTCCTCCGCCGCATGGCGTACAAGATCGGCGTCGGCAACCCGTCGCCAGAAGCCTTCGGACGCATCCTCCGCTACGAGTGCGACCGCCAGGGAGTGCAGTTCGACGAGAAGGCGGTCGGGTACCTCCTCAACAACCTCTACGGCAAAAAGCCGCTCCGCGGCTCTCACCCCCGCGCGCTGGTGGCGCGCCTGGTCGACCTCGCGAACTACAGGCAGGAGCCGCCGCGCCTGACTCCGCAAACCCTGAAGGAGGCGTTCGACGCCTGCTTCAACCCGGCGCTGGGCAGCCTCACCGAGGACGACTGGGCTCGACCCGCGATCGGCTAGACCGGACGCGTCACCCCCGCAAGTCTCTTGCGGTGGGCCTCCAGGTCGGTGAACACCCCTCGCTGCTCGGGGGGTAGGAGCTCGGCGATGGCGACCATGATCGCGTCGGACGCCTCTTCGTGAGACACGCGGGTGCCGTCCGCCCTCTTCTGCAGCACCAGGAACGGTTTGCCGAATGTGATGCTCACCCTGGTGCGGCGCGGCCAGCGTGCTCCCTTCGGAAAGCATGCGCGCGTTCCGGTCAACCCAACCGGCAGCACTGGACACCCCGCCTTCTGCGCGATGAAGCCGGCGCCAGGCTCGGGCTTGGCCAGCACGCCGGACTCGATGCGAGTGCCCTCGGGATACATGATCAGCGCATGCCCCGCCTTGAGGAGGTCGAAGGATCGCCGCAAGGCCGTGCGATCGGCTGAGTGACGGACCACGGGAAATGCGTGATATGCGTAAAACCAAAAGGCCAACTGTGGCTTCCGGAAGTACTCCGACTTGGCCATGCTCCAGGTGTCGCTCCGCGGCACGAAGGCAGGCACCATCGGCGGGTCCAGCGTCGCCGAATGGTTGGGGCAGATGATCAGCGGCCCGGTGCGCGGGACGTTCTCGACCCCGACGACCCTGAAAAGCCCGACCAGGTAAACCCGGGTTATGGTGCGCATGAGCGCGCGCAGAAACGCGTACATCATTTCGCGGCGCTCCGATTGCGAATGTGCCGCAGGATGAGATCGACGACCTGATCGATGTCGAGCTGGTCGGTATCGATCACCACCGCGTCCGGTGCCGGCCGCAACGGAGCGACAGCGCGCTGTGTGTCGACTCGGTCGCGATACTCGACCTCTTTACGCATCGCCTCGTGGTCAACGCGTTCGCCCCTACGCTCGTATTGCGCGGCGCGGCGGCGAACCTTCTCGTCGAGGCTTGCGATGAGGAAGAACTTGTGGTCGGCGTCCGGAAACACGACAGTCCCGATGTCGCGCCCGGCCATCACGACTCCCGTCCTCCCCATGCGCCGCTGCTGGGCGACAAGAGCCTCGCGCACACCGGGGATGGCTGAGATCAACGGCAGCGCTTCGGCGTAATCGGCGTCATAGATTCCGCCTGTCAGCTCGACGCCGTCAGCCCAGACGCGTTCGCCGTCGAGCTTGATCTCTGTTGATTGAGCGAGCCGCGTCACCGCCTCGGAATCATGCGGGTCGATGCCGCGCTCGGCCGCCAGCCGGGTGACCGCGCGATACATCAGGCCGCTGTCGACGAACGGGAGCCCTAGGGCCTCGGCGACCCGGCGTCCGACGGCGGATTTGCCGGACGCCACCCCGCCGTCAATGGCGACGATCATTCGGCGTCGGCGCCTACGGAGCGCCGAAGTGCCGCGATCTCGGCCTCCCCCAGCACCCGCCACCCACCGATCTTCAGGCGCCCGAGCTTCAGCGGGCCGAAGCCCACGCGCCGGAGTGACTGGACCTTGTGGCCGATGGCGTGCAGCATGCGGCGGACCTGCCGATGCCGGCCTTCGCGGATCACGATTCGGACCTCGGCAATTCCTGAGTCGCGGCTGCCCGGCGTGATTCGCAGCACGTCCACCTCGGCTGGAGCGGTCACGCCGTCATCGAGCTTGACGCCTTTGCGCAAGGTCTCGACGTCAGAGCTGCTTGGGCTGCCAGTGACCAGCGCGACGTAC
>DASQAU010000253.1:0-3423 GCA_035635595.1 Candidatus Eiseniibacteriota bacterium | reverse complement strand
ACCGCGCCGATCGCCACCGCCCACAGCAGCCGGGGTTGAGGCGCGAGCCCCCGGATCAATCGCTCATCGAGGGGGGACGACTCGGCCGGCCACCGCTTCCAGGACGCTGTCGGGGGTCTGGCCACCGACCTCCGCCTCCGGGCGGAGGATCAAGCGGTGTCGAAAAGCCGGCGCCAGCAGCGCCTTCACATGGTCGGGCGTGACGAACTGCTGTCCTTCGAAGGCGGCATACGCGCGCGCGGCCAGCATCAGGAGGACCTCGGCGCGGGTGCTGGCGCCGAGGGCGATTTCGGGCGCGGTGCGGGTGGCCGATGCGAGGTTCACGACGTAGGCGCGAATCTTCTCGTCGAGGACCACCTTCGAGACCTCGGCCTTGCACGATTCGATGTCCGCAGCACCGAGCACCGGCTCGACGCCGGCCTTGACGGGATCACGAAGCTCGATCCCTGACTCCCAACGCCGAAGCACCTCCATCTCGTCTGCCGGCGACGGATAGTCGAGCCGGACTTTGAAGAGGAAGCGGTCCTGCTGCGCTTCCGGCAGCGGGTACGTGCCCTCGTACTCGATCGGGTTCTGCGTGGCGAGGACGAAGAATGGGGCCGGCAGTGCGAGCTGCTGGCCCTCCAGCGTCACGCCGCGCTCCTCCATCGCTTCGAGAAGCGCTGACTGGACCTTGGCGGGTGCGCGGTTGATCTCGTCCGCGAGCAACACGTTGGTGAAGATCGGTCCGCGGCGTAGCGCGAACGTGCGATTCGCAAGGTCGTAGACGGAGGTGCCGAGGATGTCCGCGGGCATCAGGTCGGGCGTGAACTGCACGCGGCCGTATTCCAGCGCCAGCGCGCGAGCGATCGATTTCGCAAGCAGCGTCTTTCCGGTGCCTGGTACTCCTTCGAGCAACACGTGGCCCTGCGCCACGAGCGCGATCGCGCAGAGGCGGATGGCGTCTTCCTGGCCGACTACGGCCTTGATGAGCTGCTCGCGAAGGCGCGCGTAAAAGTCCGGTGCGGAGACGGCGGTCGTGTCGGCCATCAAGGCGTGCGTGGCCTGGCCTCCCCGCCATGCGGGGAGTTCGGCCCTGCCCGAAGGGCTCGGACGGGTGGGGCCTTTTCTTCCGGTACGGGATGGGCGATGCGATGAAGGCGCTGGGCGCTCTTCAGCAGCTCGTGCTCGGTCGATGCAGATGCCGTGAGGGCATGCTCGGCCTCGGCCAGGTCGGCTGCAATCTCGGGCACGCGCACCCACAGAGCATTCCAGAAGCGCTCACGTGGCTGCAGCGGAATCCCGGTGCGGGCCGCCAGGGAGCGCTCGGTGGCGGAGGCGAGAAGACCGAGCGTGACGGCGCGGGCGCTGGAACGTCGGAGCAGCTGACCAACCGCGACAGCCCATTCGGCGTCTACGCGCGCAACCTCGGCCGGCCGCGGGATCAGAGGGCCGAACGAGCGGCCGCGAAGGATCAATCCGGCGAACACGGCGATCAGGAGCCAGAGCAATGCGGCGCCCCATGGAGTCAAGACCCACGCCTGCGGCGCCAGGTCGCTGAGATTCACGCCGTGGTGATACTCGTCGATGAGGACCGGTGCGTTGGAGCCGGCCAGGCCGAGCAGATTCGCCAGGAGACGCCCATTGTCCTGCTTGTCGAGATAGCCGTTGCACAGGACCAGCGGGTCGGCGAGGACAACCAGGTAGCCCGACTGCACCCGCTGCAAGAAGCCGATCACAAAACCGTCCGGTGTGCGCAGGAAGGGGACCTGGTCGGCGCTCGCATCGAGAGGCATCACCTCGCTCGCACCGGCGACGTTATTGACGCCTGGCACCAGCGGGTTTCCGACCTCGGTGCTGACCGAGGCGGTGCCGTCCAGCCGCCTCACGCCGAACGCCCGGTCCAGCTCCGGATCGGCTTTCTCGGACGCGTACACGAGGATGCCGCCCGAGCCAACCCAGAGCCGCGTTCGATCCGCCTCGTCCGAGGTGTACGCACTCGTAGGAGAGAACACGAACATCAGGGCGAACGGCGTGATCGTCGAGAAGGAGCCCGCGACCTGGTCGGTCGGATGACCCATCGCTTCCGCGAAGAGGCGCAGCGCCGAGGTTCCGTTGGCGGAATCGCTGTTCGAGCTGTGTTCAGGGGAGTCCGTGTGCGGCTGGATAGAGTAGGCGATCGCGGCCACGGCGATCGAGAGCAGTCCGGCGATGACCCAACCGCATGCCCCTTTCATGCCGCCGCACTCGCCGGCCGGCGGAAGGGTGCCGCAACCCGCGCCGCTCGCTCATACGTGGCAGCGTCCACATCCCGTCCACCGTAAACGGCCGCCTCGAATGGCATCAGCAGGGGGCGCAGGTGGGCTGGGTCAGGCGCTCGCTGGAAGATCTCTCGCACGGTCAGCGGACTTCCCTCCCAGGTCCGCTCGCCGGACAGCGTGCCGGCGACGCCCGCGCAAAGCGCTCGAATTGCGCCGACCCGGTCACCCCTGGTCGCGAGGGCGTCGGCCTCCGCAAAGTAGTCCGCCGGCGCGCGAGGACCGGTGGGCTGACCCCCGATGACCCCCTCGGCAAACCGGCCACGGGCGGATCGAAAAACGATGACAGCCACGCCGATGACAACGGCTGCGCCGAACAGGTAGAAGATCCAGGTGGGCGCCTGCGCTCCCGCGCCGGCTCCAAACAACAGGCGCAGCAGCTGGTTGATCCGGTCTCCCACCCACTGCACGAAGCGGTCCAATAAAGAGGGTGGGCGGTGCAACGCGTCATATCTGGGCATGGCCAGCACGTCGTGCAGCCTCTGCTGTGCCGCTGCTGGGTCCGCTGTGTCGGCCGGCTCGTTGAGGGCGGCTAGAAGTGCGAGCAGGCGTGCCTTTGCGTCGATGAGATCGGGGGGTTTTTGCCGAAGGTCGTCGATGATCTCAGGCTGGGTCGGGCCGGTGCCGGCCCGCAGCGCAGCCTCCGCCTTCTGCGCTGCTGCGACGTCGCCGGCCGCCGCGCTTCGGACCAGCTGGTAAGCGTTTTCGACCGCCTGTCGGTAGCTCGGAGGTGGTGGAGGATCAGCTGAGGCGGGCAACGCCCCCAGGCCGGCGAGCGCCGTTATCGCGCAAGCGAACCCGATCGCGGGGAGGACGATATGTTGATGTCTCAGCGAGTTCTCACTGCGCCGGCTGTGCGCCGGTCACGCGCTGCGCCAGCTGGAAAAGATCGAGCCCTTCGCGCCGCACACGCAGGTCGAAGTAAATGAGAACGATCGCGATTTGCAGGAGGGGGTTGACAAGCGAGCCGACGATGACGCTCGTCGCCGCGGAGATCCAGAGCACTGCGATCGACGGGATGACCAGCTGCAGCAGGGATTGTGCGAGGACGATAAACGCGCGCAGCGCGGTGCGCGCGACAAACCAGATGATGAACATCAGCACGAGAGTGAAGAAAGTGCGCCAC
>DASQAU010000252.1:0-14677 GCA_035635595.1 Candidatus Eiseniibacteriota bacterium | reverse complement strand
CAGCGTGCCCTGGCCCAGCGCGTGATTCACGATCTCGCCCCAGGCGTCATGCATCCGCTGCGAGTGAGTCCGCTCGTCTTCGGGTCCCTGGCGCTTGGCCAGCGTCTCGGACGCCGTCTTCACCGACGCGCCGGTCACCGGGTCGAGCACGCCATCGACCCTGTACATGCCGTCAGACATCTGGCTGATGTGCAGCCCGCGCCGCAGGTAGCTCTCCTCGGCCTCATTGAAGAAGCCATCCGGGTCTGCGATATGCCGCGCGACATTGCAGAGGCGACGCAGGTTGAAGACAGTGTGCCGGCGGGCGAGATCGAGCATCTCCTGCTCGTCGAAGAGCTCTCGTTTCTCGCCGAGCTTGTCGCGGAGATGCGAGAGTACGGCCACGGATTGGTAGCCGATCTCGCCTGACGCAAGCGCCGCCTTGACCTTTGGCAGCTCTTCCAGCTGGGCGCCGACGCAGAGCCGGTCCGCGGCTGACGTCACTGACATATTGCAAGTCCGTGCGATCCACGAGGCGGCGGTGATGTTCCCGCTGACCAGGTGAGCGCCGGCCTTCTGCGCTTCGCGGGCCTCCGATCCAAAATCACCTTCGAGCGCGTCGATGACTGCTCGGTACTGCGGCAGATCTAACTTGCCGCGCTCGCTGCGGGCAAGGAATTTGCGAGCAGCTTCTTGTAACTCCGAGAGGGGTGTTCCCCCTTCCCCCGACATGCTGAAAGCCTACCAAACATACGTTCGCGTGTCAAGCTCTAATTTACACAAACCATCTTCGCCAGGCGTGCGTAAATTCCCTCCCAGGCCCCGCCCCGACTCCCTCTTCCCAGTCCTTCCTCACCGCCCCCCTCAGACCTAGACTGGACGCCATGATGATCAGCGGGGCGCACGTGATCGTGTACAGCAACGATGCCGAGGCGGACCGCAACTTCTTCAACGATATCTTCGGGTTCGAGTCGGTCGACGCCGGCGGCGGTTGGTTGATCTTCCGCCTGCCCCCTGCGGAAGTGGCTTTTCATCCCGCCGACGAATACAGGAACGAGCTCTATCTGATGTGCGACGACCTGGAGGCGACCATCGCAGGCCTTCAGCGAAAAGGAGTTGTCACCACGGGAGACATCGAAGAGCGCTCGTGGGGGCGGATTGCTTACATCGAGCTTCCGGGTGGCGGGGTGTTAGGAATCTACCAGCCGAAGCACCCTCTTCCGCCGTCGGCGCCGATTACAAAAGACTGACCGCGTCGCAATCACCCTCTAACAGGCCACCGTCACCTTGATGTTCGATCCCACTGATGGATCGACTAATCAAGAAGAGGTGTGTGCGATGAATCCGTTTGCAGCCGTCGCAGTCAAGACCGTGGGAGCGGCCAGTGCCGCCGTCCTGTTGAGCCTGGGCGTGGTCCAGGCCGCCAGCCCCAGCCCAAGTCCCAGCCCCAGCCCCAGCCCGGCGACCGATCACCGATCCGACCGCCGCGCCGTCGCCCGGGCGGTGTTCGAGTCCGAGGCCGATGTGCTTGGGATCGCGGCCCGGACGCTGCGAGAGGACTTGAAGAAAGGACAGAAGGTGTCCGACCTCGCCAAAGACAAGGGCATGACCAAGGAGCAGTTCGAAACCAGGCTCGTAGATAACCTGAAACCCCGGCTAGCGGCCCTCGTCGACCACAAGGTCATCACGCAGGCTCAAGCGGACAACGTGATCGATCGCATCTCCAACGGACACATCCCGTTCTGGGATGGCCTGCGCCGCACAACCACAAAGTAATCTCATCCCCCGCGCGAGGGCCTGGCGCAAGTCAGGCCCTCCGATTTCATGGCCGAGTCCGGACCCGCGCCGCCATCGTGATCTGCTTCCACTTCCTGCGGTCCTCGATGCGGATCCGCGCGTCCGTCTTGGCCGCCACCGCCCGCAGCTCCCTCTGCAGCTTCCGATAACTCTGGAACCGCCCCGCATCGAGGCTGCCGCCGGCGAGAGCCGATTTGATCGCGCACCCCGGCTCCGTCACATGCGCGCAGTCACTGAACCGACAGTGAAGCGCCAGCTCCTCGATGTCCTCGAAGAGCCCGCCAAGCCCGTCTTCCCCTTCCCACAGCTGCGCCTCCCGCAGCCCCGGCGTGTCGATGATCATCCCGCCCAGAGGCAGCTGGACGAGCTGTCGGTGGCTCGTCATATGCCTCCCTTCGCCCGAGCTGTGTATGGCCCGAGTGCGCATGAGATCCGCGCCCACGATCCGGTTGATCAGCGTCGACTTGCCGGCGCCCGACGGTCCAAGCAGCACGCCTGTCCGCGCCGGCTGCAGCTCGCGCACGATTTCGTCGACGCCGTCCCCTGTGACCGCGCTGGTCACCACCACCGGCGTGCCCATCGCCACAGCCTCGAGCGCCACGCGCAACTCTTCAACCGACTCCGCGATGTCGGCTTTGGTCAGGAGCACAACCGGAACCGCTCCGCTCCGCCACGCAATGGTTAGGTACCTCTCGATCCGGCGAGCATTCACATCCGTCGCCGCCGCCACGACGAACGCGACGTCGATGTTCGCCGCCAGCACCTGTTCGCGCGTCTCGATACCGGCTGCGTGACGCGAGAAAGCCGTGCGCCGTTCCACGACGCCATGGATCACGTCAACCGGCCCGCGCTTGACGACAGCGACCCAATCCCCAACCGCGGGCAACGTCGACCCGTCGTTGCGCACGTGCTTTCCCGCCGCCGCGCGGCTCGTGGCCGTGCCGTCATGCACCAGGTACTCAGCTCCATAGTCGGCGATGACCCGCGCGGGCACACCGCCGGCCACGGCAAAACGTTTGAACTTTTCGTCGAAATACGAATCCCAGCCCAGCGCCGCGAGCTGGTTGCTGAAGTAAATGGACAACGCAGAATCCTCCGGGAACTACGGAAGGGCGGTATCGGTCCGCCCTGAGGAGGATCGCTTTTTAGAAGCGCGCTCCGGAGGCGGCCGACGGCCGGGAATCGGTCATTGCAAGCTCAGTCATTCGAACGCCACCTCCTGCTCCAGATTTCGTGGCGCCAGCCTACCACGGTGCCAGCTTAAGCCCCTCTCCCCGACCCTCTCCCCGATGGGGAGAGGGCAGCTTACTTGCTCTTGAATTCCGGTTTCCGTTTTTCGATGAACGCTTTGATGCCTTCCTCCGCGTCTTCAGACTCGAACACGCGTCCGATCGCCTCGCGCTCAATGGCAAGACCGAGGTCCAACGGTCCGCCGTAGCCCTGCGTGATCGCCAGCTTGGCGTGGCCGATGGCAACCCCCGGACCGGCCGCGAGCTTGGCCGCGTACTCGATCGCCCCGGCGCGGCACGCGGCCGCGTCCGGAAACAGCCGGTCGACGATGCCGGCATCCTTCGCCTCGGCCGGCTTCAGCGTGGTGGCGTTCGCAATCAGGTCCAGGCCCTTGGACAAGCCAACCAGGCGAGGCAGCCTCTGCGTTCCACCCGATCCGGGGAACAGCCCGAGGTTCACCTCCGGGAGACCGATCTGATAACCGCCCTCGGCCGCGAACCGCAGGTCGCACGCAAGCGCGAGCTCCAGTCCGCCGCCAAGGCAGTGCCCCGTGATCGCGGCGATGAAGACGAGAGGCGTGTTCTCCATCTTTCGAAACGCCTCGTGTGCCATGAGGGCGGTCATGAATCGCTGCCTCGGGCTGCCCGCCGCGAATGCGCCCACGTCCGCGCCGGCCGAGAAGAACTTCTCTGAGGCGCTGGTCACCACGATCGCGGACTTGATGCTCAGGTCGACCCGTGCGTCGTCGATCGCACCGGCGAATTCACGCAGGAACGCGTAGTCATAGCTGTTGGCGGGCGGCCGGTCGAGCACGATGACCCCGACGCCGCCTTCCTTCTCGAGCCTGACTGACATGGCAACCGCCTCCAAACCCCCGGTTCCGCCGACGCCGATAATTGAAGCACTCACACGAAATCCAATCGAAGAGGGGTGCCCTATCAATGGCGACGATGATCATCGAAGGCGACAGGACCAAGGCCGCGTCCGGCAAGACCTATGAGGTCCGCAACCCGGCTACCGGCGAAGTCGTTGACGAGGTCCCGGCCGGCGGGGCCGCTGACGTCGACAAGGCGGCGCAGGCCGCAGCGAAAGCGTTCGCGACCTGGTCGAAGCTGCCGAACAACAAGCGGGCCGAGATCCTGCACAAGGCTGCGCGTCACATGCTCCAGAAGGTGGAGGAGATCGCGCCCATCCTGACCAAGGAACAGGGCAAGACGATCCTCGAGTCGAGGATCGAGGCTCAGCGATTTGGCGAGAACATCGCGTGGTTCGCCGACCTCGCGGACAAGATTCACGGCGAGCACGTGTCGCTCCCCGACATCACCACCTATGGATTGGTCGTGCGTAAGCCGATCGGCGTGTGCGGCGCGATCGTGCCCTGGAACTTCCCGCTCACGCTTGCCGCGAACAAGGTGGCGCCCGCGATCGCCGCCGGCAACACGGTGGTTCTCAAGCCTGCCAGCACGACCCCGCTCTCGACTCTCGCCTGCATCGAGGCGCTGATCGAGGGCGGCCTTCCCGAGGGAGTCGTCAACGTCGTGCTCGGCCAGGCGACCGGCGAGGCGATCGTCGAGCACCCGCTGATCCGGAAGATCGCTCTCACCGGATCGACGCCGACCGGCAAGAAGGTGATGGCGAAGGCGGCCGAGCACCTCAAGAAGATCACGCTCGAGCTCGGCGGCAGCGATCCTTGCATCGTGCTCGACGACGCGGACATCGAGGGCGCGGCCAAGGCGATCTCCATCGGACGCTTCTTCAACTGCGGCCAGGCGTGCCTGGCGGTGAAGCGCCTCTACGTCCAGGAGGGTGTGTACGACGCGCTGATGGAGAAGCTGGTCGCGAGGGCTTCGAAGCTGAAGCCCGGCAACGGGCTCGACAAGGACAGCCGCATTGGCCCGATGCACACCGAGACCCAGCGTGCCGAGGTCGAGGCGCAGATCAAAGATGCGATCCAGCGCGGGGCGCGCGTGGTGTTCGGCGGCGGGCGGCCGAAAGGGGATGCATACGACAGGGGATGGTTCATCGAGCCGACGATCCTCGAAAACGTTTCCGACGGAGCCCGGATGTGGACTGAGGAAGTGTTCGGCCCCGCCCTGCCGGTGCGCAAGATCAAGGACCTCGACGAGGGACTCAGGCTCGCGAATGATTCCCAGTACGGGCTTGGCTCTTCGATCTGGACCGCCAGCATGTCTGCCGCATACCGGGCCGTCCAGGAGCTGGAGGCCGGCTACACCTGGGTCAACGCGCTGCAGATCGCGCACGACGAGCTGCCCTTCGGTGGCACCAAGCAATCAGGCTTCGGCAAGGAGCACGGGGTCGAGGCGTTTCTCCAGTACACCGAGGAGAAGTCGGTCGTCTACGGCGGCATGGGCTAGGTAACCCCTATCAGTAAGGAAGCTCTGTGAGGGTTGGCGTCGGCGTGGTGGGTCTCCTCGTGCTGCTCGCCGGCGCGGTCTTCGCCGGTCAGGGCCTCGGCTACATCCCGGGCAGCGTGATGACGGGCGACATCAAGTGGTTCTGGATCGGCAGCGCGATGGTCGTGATCGGCCTGGCGCTGGGCGCCGCCGGGTTCATCGGCCGGCCGAGACGGAGCAAGACCTAGGCGGTTCGTCCGTTGAGCCGGTCCCATTGCGACTGACATTCGACGCAGCGCGTGGCGGCCGGCTGGAACCTGAGCCGCTCCGCCGGAATGCGCCGGCTGCAGGCTTCGCAGATTCCGTACGCTCCTTCGCGCAGCCGCTCGAGGGCGCGCTCGACCTGCTCCCGGTTCTGGTCGAGGAGGTGAACCAGGATGTCCGTGGTCTCGCGATCGGATAGCGCCTGCGCCAGGTCGGTGTCCTCGGGAATCCCCGTGATCACACCGCCCGTCACGTCGTTCAAAGGCCGGTGGAGCCCCGCTTCCTCACCGCACTGGGCGGCCAGCAGCTCTAGCTGTCGCCGGTCGGCCTCGAGCCTCTCCTCCGGAGCGTTCTCGGGTCTCTTGCGAACTGCCATTGACAAAACCCCCCTCCAAACAGACTTTCCGGCCAGGCGACGTTTGGATTCGTGAGACACAACGCACGTACCAGGGCGCATACCCGGGTCGCGCACAATTAGTCGCCTGATGCCGCCCCCGCTGCCATCCCCCGTAAAAACTCTTGCCGCATTGGTCGCATTGGTCGCGCTCGCCGGTTGCCAACCGGGCCCAAACACGCGGCCGGTCCCGAGCGTAGCGCAGATCGGCGGAGATCTCAAGTGTTCAGGGACGGACCACCCTTTCGGTGATCCACAGGCTGGTTGGGGATTCTGTTACCCGGGCTCGTGGAAGTACCAGGAACGGTCGCAGTCCAGTCTGAATCCTCCCGGTCTGGACCTCACTTTCGACATCACGGACATCCCGTGCACGAATCCAACCGGGGCTTCGGCTCGGCCGGTCTGTTCGCCGGGCGCTGGCCTTTTCGCCTTCATGATCATCTCTACATACGAGCGTGGCAACGCGACGAGCCTGGCCGCCTGGCAGCAGTCAAACCTGGCCAGTCCTCCCCCAGGCGAGAGCATCGTGTGGGGTAACGCGGTCGAGGCGGTCAAGCTGGCTGACGGCCGCCGGATGGCGCTGACGGCGCACCACGTGGTCGTTCTCGAGCTGCACTCAGGCCAGGGTCATCTCGATCTCGAGACGGAGATGTCGAGCCGGCTTCACACCTGGAAATTCACCTACTAAATAGAGAGTAGCCAGGGAGGGCGGAGGGTGGGGAACCTTAGCTAGGCCTTTTGAAGAGCGACTGCATCTTGATCGCCAGCCCCATGTCGCCCTTGATCTTGAGCTTGCCCTGCATGAAGGCTGCCGTTCCGTCGAGCTGGCCGGTCATGATCTTCACCCAGTCGCCCGCGTCGGCGAGCAGCGTGAGGTTGGCCGGCTCCGGCGGCTCGCCCTTTCCGGACTCGGCCGCGCCGTCGTGGATCTTCACCCACCACTTGCCGCCCGAGTCTCCTGACAGGTCGAACTGGATGGTGGCCTTGGTGCTGCCTGCCTTCTCGGGAACGATGTACTTGGGCAGCGCCTCGACGATCTGGTCTGGTGAAAGCTGGACTTCAGACATTCGCTCCTCCTGAGAGATCGGACGAGGTGACTCGGTTCATGTTAGTCCGCGACAATGCCGGGATGGCGACAAGCGCCGCATTGACCGAGGTGGCGGCCGGCGTTTTCGAGCTCCGGCTTCCGATCCCCTTCGAGGACGGGCTCGTCAACGTCTTCCTTTTCGTCGACAGCGTCGAAGCAGATCTCCTCGATTGCGGCATGAATTCCGACGAGTCGGTCGCAGAAATCAAGCAGGCTATGGCCCAGGTCGGCGCCAAGCGGCTGCGCCGCCTGGTCGTGACCCACATCCACCCGGACCACTACGGCGCCGCGGGATCGCTGGCCGGCGAGGGGATGGCCGACCTCTACATCCACCGCCTCGAAGTCCCACTCGTTCACCCGCGCTACGTAGAGCTCGAGCATCTGGTCCGAGAGGTCCGCACCTACCTGCTGGTGAACGGGGTGCCGGCTACGCTCGCTGAAGAGCTCAGCAACTCCCAGCGCGCGCTGAGCACAGTGGTGAAGACGGCAGAGCCGTCGGTGCAGCTGGACGGCGCCGAGTCGCTGGAGTTGGGCCGGCGACACCTGCGCGTCGAGTGGACGCCGGGGCATTCGCCGGGCCATATCTGCCTCTATGACCGGCAGGACGGGCTGCTGTTCGCCGGTGACACCTTGCTCCCCGAGCTCTCACCAAACATCGGGCTGCACCCGCAGAGCACGCCGGACCCGCTCCACGAATACCTCGCCGGCTTGCGCAGGCTCGCCGCCTACGATCCGAAACTCATCCTGCCTTCGCACGGCCGTCCCTTCACCGACGCTCCGGCCAGGGTCAAGGTGCTAGAGGCGCACCACGTACGACGGCTGGATCAGATCGTGGACATCGTAGGGCGCGGGAAGAAGACGGGTTGGGAGGTTGCGCTCGAGCTGTGGGGCCCTCGCCAGAATCTCTACGAGAAGAGGCTCGCTCTCCAGGAAGCGCTCGCGCACCTGCAGGCCCTGGCCGTCGACGACCGCGTGAGCAAGTCGGTCACGCCCGAGTCTGTGCGCTGGACACCCGCTTGATGCCGAGCGGAAAGAGCTCGGCGGGGTAGCAGCCGACACCGACCACACCGGGTCCCGCATGGGCTCCGACAACCGGGCCCAGAGGCTGGATCATCAACGTCTCGGCGACGGGCTCGAGGTCACGTCCGATCCGCTCGGCGTCGGCTTCTGCATCGGCGTGGCCGACGATGACGCAGACGCCGTGTCCGCGGTCGACCTCGCGTGTCAGCTCCACGATGCGGTTGAGCGCGCGCTCGAACGTACGCACACGCTCCAGAGGTGTGACCTGGCCGTCGCGGATGCAGAGCACCGGCTTGACCTGCAGCACGGAGCCGAGCAACGCGCCCGCGCGTCCGATGCGTCCTCCGCGACGCAAGAATTCCAGCGTGGCCACCGAGAAATAGGTCTGCACATGCGGCCTCATGTTGAGGACCTTGGATTCGATCGCCTCAACGTCGGCGCCCTTCGAGGCCATGGCAGACGCCGTTAGCGTGATCAGTCCCAGGGACATCGAAACGAGCTGCGAGTCGACGACGCGGACGCGCCTGGGATCTGTCATGTCTGCCGCCTGTTGCGCCGACGCGTACGTCCCGCTCAGCTTCTCCGAGATGTGGAGCGAGATCACGCTGTCGTGGTCGGCCAGCAATGCCGAGTAAGCCTCCGCGAATCGACCAGGCGAGGGCTGTGATGTTGTGGGATGCGTGGTCACGCCCGGCAGCCGGCGATAGAACTCGTCGGGCCTGATGTCCACGCCGTCGAGCAGCGACTGGCCGTCGAAGTTGAGCGTCAGCGGCACGACGGTTATCGCATGCGAGGCGGCCAGCTCGGGCGGCAGATCCGCCGTCGAGTCGGTGACGATGGCGACGGTCACTGGTCGACCCCGCGACGGTCGATGATCGGAGGATCATCCTTGCGCCGGTTTCTCCGGAAAAAACGCAGCTCGACAGGCCTGATCGCCACCAACATCACGATGACGAGAAAGGTGGTGAAGGCCGCGATGGCGTAGTAGCCGAAACCTACGGCCATGCCAAGCGACGCGGCGACCCAGATCGACGCCGCGGTGGTCAGCCCGTGCACGTCGCTGCCCTGGCGCATGATCGCGCCAGCGCCGAGGAACCCGACACCGGTGACGATCTGGGCCGCAATGCGAGTCGGGTCGGTCTTGCTTCCGAACTCAGGCAAAAGCCCGAGCGTCGTGAACATGCACGCCCCGACTGAAATCAGGGCCATCGTCTTGATCCCGGCCGGATGACCTCTGAGCTCGCGCTCTATTCCTAATGCCAGACCGAGGACGAGAGCGACGACAAGGCGGAGACCCATGTCCGCCTCTCCACCGGATAGAGGCAGCGGCTCAGCCTCGGCCCGGACGGCCCCCGGGTTTGTCCTGCGCCCCGGGTTCGTCTTTCGCGCCCGGCTCGTCCGGAAGCTCGGGCAGGTCGAGGCTGTTCACGAAGTCCCGAAAGACCGCGAGCCGCTCCTCGTCGACAGGCGTCTCCGTCTTGTCCTTGTCTCCGGCGTCCTCATCCGCCTCGGGGATGATGCCGGCGGTCTCCATCACCTCGGTGGCGACGAAGATCGGACACTCGACTCGGACCGCGAGCGCGATGGCGTCCGACGGACGCGCGTCGAAGTCGAGGTCACGGCCATCCTGTTTCACGTAGAGGCGCGCGTAGAAGACCTGGTCGGCGAGCCGAGTCACCACGATGCGCTTGACGCTGATGCCAAGGTCGCTGAAGGCGGTGGCCATCAGGTCGTGGGTGAGAGGCCGGCCCAGCGGGTTGCCGGAGATCTTGGTCGCGATCGCCTGGGCCTCGAAGGACCCGATCCAGATCGGCAGGTAGCGGTCGGCCTCCTTCTCCTTGAGGATCACCAGATGCTGGGCGGTCGGCATGTGTATCCGGATGCTGTCTACGGACACCTCGATGAGGTTTTTCATCCTCGGTTCCACTATACCTTTCGGACCTTCAAGGTCCCGAGTTTTGGCTATGCCGGGGCCCCCGTAGGATTACGAACGTGGTGAAGGGGAAGCGGGGGCGGGTGGTGCTGATCGACGCCCACAGCCTCATCTATCGGGCGTTTTTCGCCCTGCCGCCGATGAGCACCTCGGACGGCCAGGTGACCAACGCGGTCTACGGCTTCACGTCGATGCTGGCCATCGTGCTCGCCTCGCGACCCGAGTTCGCGATCGCGGCTTTCGACGTCGGCGCTCCGACTTTTCGCTCCAAGGAATACGTGGAGTACAAGGCCGGAAGGCGGGCGATGCCAGACGACCTACGGCCGCAGATCGAGAAGGTTCGCGAGGTCCTGGAGAGCTTTTCGATCCCCATCCACGGGATTGAAGGCTTCGAGGCCGACGACGTCATCGGCACGCTCTCGCGGATCGCGGAGGAACGTGGACACTCCGTCACGATCGTCTCCGGCGACCTGGATTGCCTGCAGCTGGTCAGCGAGTCGGTCGAGGCCCTAGTGCCGAGGCGCGGCATCACCGACACATTCGTGTACGGGCCCGACCAGGTCCGCCAGCGCTACGGCTTCGAGCCGGCGCAGCTGATCGATTTCAAGGCCCTGCGCGGCGACACGTCGGACAACATCCCAGGAGTCCCCGGCGTCGGCGACAAGACGGCGGCGAAGCTGGTGCAGGACTTCGGCAGCGTCGAAGCCCTCCTCGAGCGGGTGGATGAGCTGCCCGACGGCCGGCTGAAGACATCGCTCAAAGCCAACGCCGACCAGGTGCGGCTCGGCAAACGCATGGTCACCATCGTTCGCGACGTTCCCGTTGAGCTGGAGCTCGAGCGCGCTCGCTGGACGCGCTATGACTACGAGAAGGTCCGGCTGGTCTTCGACCGGATGGAGTTCAGGCAGCTCCTCAGCCGCTTCCCGCCGCCCGACCAGGTGCCGGTGCAGCCAAGCCTCGCGTTCGAGGCCGCCCCTCAACCTGCAGGCTTGAAAGTGGTCGACGACGCGGCCGAGGCTGCCAGCCTCCTCGACAGCTCACCCGATGTCGGTGTGTTCGCGTTTACCGACGGGGCGGGTCGCGGGGCGCGAGTCCACGGCCTTGGCGTCTCGACCGGAAAGGACACCTTCTATGTCGCAGGCCAGGATGCGATGGACGCTGTCGCGAGCACGCTCTCGGGCCGGCCGATCGCGGGCCACGACGCCAAGGAGACCGAGCTCGCTCTGCGCTCGCTCGGCGGTGGAAAACGCGACTGGGTCTTCAGCACGTTCCTTGCGGCGTATCTCCTCGGAGCAGGCTCGCGCGATCCACGGCTCGAAGACCTTGCCCGCGAGTTCCTCGACGTGACCCTGGTCAGCACCGAGCAGCTGTTGGGCACCGGTCGTGCCGCGCGCAAGGCGGCTGATGTTCCGGTCAACGAGGCGGCGGAGTTTGCGGCTCGGAGGGCGGAGGCCATCCTCAACCTCGGGCCTCGACTCGAGGCCGAGATGCGAAATCTCGGCGTTGACTACCTCTTCCATGAAATCGAGCTGCCACTGGCAGGGGTGCTGGCCGACATGGAGTCGGAGGGCGTCGCGATCGACGTGCCTTACCTCAAGCAGATGCAGGACGAGCTGGGATCGCAGCTGGCCGCAATCGAGTCGGAAGTTGAGCAGGTCGCCGGCCAGAAGTTCAACCTGAATGCTCCTCAGCAGCTGGCCAAGGTGCTGTTCGAGGACCTGCGGCTGCCCGTCGGCAAGCGGACCAAGACGGGGTACTCGACAGACGCGGACACGCTGGAGGCGCTTCGCGAGAAGCACCCGATCGTCGGCCTGATCCTCGAGCACCGGCAGCTGTCGAAGCTCAAGTCGACCTACGTCGACGCCCTGCCACAGCTGGTCGACCCGCTGAGCGGTCGCGTCCACACCTCATTCGGCCAGGCCAGCACCGCGACGGGCCGGCTTTCGTCATCCAACCCCAACCTGATGAACATCCCGATCCGCAGCGAGCTCGGGCAGCGCATCCGCCGCGCGTTCAAGGCAGGGCGGCCCGACCACGTCATGGTCTCGGCCGACTACTCCCAGATCGAGCTGCGCATCGCAGCGCACCTCAGCGGCGACCCGAAGCTGCTCGGCGCATTCGCGGCCGGCCAGGACATCCACACCGCGACCGCCGCCGCCGTGTTCAAAATCCCGATCGAGTCGGTCAACCCGGACCAGCGCCGGCTGGCCAAGGTCGCGAACTTCGGGTCCATATACGGCCAGGGCGAATACGGCCTGTCGCAACAGCTGGGGATCACCGGTGACGTGGCGAGAGAATTCCTCGCTCAGTACTGGTCGACGTATTCGCGACTGAAGGAGTACCTCGACGAGGTGCGACGAAAAGCGCGTGAGGAGGGGTTCGTGGTCAGCGCGACCGGGCGGCGACGCGCGATCCCCGACCTTCGGTCGCCGAACTTTCAGCTGCGCAGCGCCGCCGAGCGGATGGCGATCAACTTTCCGATGCAGTCGCTTGCCGCGGACATCATCAAGATCGCGATGGTCCGGCTGCAGCGCGAGATCGAAGCGGACCAGATCGAGGGCCGCATGCTGCTGCAGGTGCACGACGAGCTGCTCTTCGAGGTGCCGCGCTCGGAGGTCGACCAGTTCGCTGAGAAGGTGCCCCGCATCATGACGAGCGCATACGAGCTCGAGACGGGGATCGAGGTCGAGACGAAGGTCGGCTCCAACTGGGCGGACATGAAAAAACTGGCCGTCGTGCGTGCTTAGGCATCCGCCCCCGGCCGATCGTCGGATCTTCGGCGCCGAATGCGGCCCATCTCCGGGTTCAGCGCCTGCGCTACTCGCTTACGCATCTAACGCGATGCGCGCGCTGCGTTGCTCGGCGCTTCACCCGGATCTGGGCCACCTCGTCGCCGAATCTCTCGACGCTCGCCGGGGGCCGGATGCCTGAGCTACCTGAGGTAGAGACGATCGTCGCGGACCTGCGGCCGCATCTTGCCGGCCGCACCATCGTGAGCTGCGACCTCCTGTTTCCAACCATCGTCCGGCACCCGGAGCCTGAGGTGTTCATCGATTTGGTGGCCGGAATGCAGATCATGTCGGTGAGGAGGCGGGGGAAGTACATCCTCATCGACCTCGAGAACGACCTGATGCTCGTCGTTCATCTCGGGATGACCGGGCAGCTGAGACTTGTCGATGCAGACGCACCGATTGAGAAACACACGCATGCCATCTTCACGCTGAATGCGGGCTCCGCCGCCCCTCCGGCGCTGCGCGCCACCTCCCCACATGGTGGGGAGGCCAGGCCCCTCGCCCCTCCGGCGCTGCAGGCCACCTCCCCCCTCGGTGGGGAGGCCAGGCTTCATCTGCGCTACCGCGACCCTCGACGCTTTGGACGTTTGCTGCTCGGCACCGAGGAATCTCTGCTCGCTTCGAAAAAGCTGCCGCGCCTTGGTCCTGAGCCGATCGACCCGGCGTTTGCGGCGGAGGAGCTGTATCGGCGGCTGCGCAAGCGCCGCACGGCGTTGAAAGCGTTTCTTCTCAACCAGGAAGCGCTCGCAGGTGTCGGAAACATCTATGCGGACGAGTCACTGCACCGCGCGAGGCTGCGGCCGGACCGGCTCGCGGGGAGCCTCAGCCGCAAGTCCGCACGCCGGCTGCATGAGTCACTCCGCGATTCGCTCCTCGTCGCGATCGCAAATCGAGGCAGCTCGGTCGACACATATCGCGACGCGTGGGGCGAGCTCGGCGGACAGCAGGAGAAGCTTCTTGTCTACGGCCGCGCCGGCGAGCCCTGCTTCACGTGCGGCCGGCCTCTGGCATTGATCCGCATCGCCGGCCGCAGCACCGTCTTCTGCCGCCGTTGCCAGCGATAACACAACGCCTCGTAGCCATCGTTCTTCTGTCGGTGGCGTTCGTCGCGCTGACCATGGCCATCGCGGCCGGAATGTTCACGACCCTCGACCTGCAGGTGGCGCAGGCGATGCACAGCCTGTGGCAGGAGCCGCTGCATCCTCTGTTCCAGCTGATCGCCGAGCTCGGCGGGCTCGAGCTGACCACCATCTTGATGCTCGCCCTCTTCATCTATTTGTGGCGCGGCGGGTTCGGCGGCGATGCATTGGTCGTCGGAGCGTTCGTCGGCGCCCAGGCGCTGGAGGTTCTCTATAAGTCGCTGCTCTATCACCCCGGCCCACCTCACTCGCTTTCGCATCGCGACGGTCCGAGCGTGACCGAACAGTTGGGTCCCACTCTTGGCAACAGCTTTCCCAGCGGCCATATGGTGCGCGCCGTCGTCGTCTACGGCCTCCTGGCCTTCGTCGTTCGGCGCTTGTCGCCGTGGCGGACAGCGCGATCGCTCGCCATTCCGGTGGCGATCGCGATCATCGTCCTCATGGTCGCCGACCGCCTGTACCTCGATGTGCACTGGGAGTCGGACGTCATCGGCGGCCTGCTGCTCGGCGGAATCGCCCTGATCGCCGCGACGGTCTGGCTCGACAGGCCGAGAAAAGCCGAGAATTAGGCTGTGGGGGAGAAGGCGGTCCTGATCATGGTCACGACAGGAGGCCGCAACGACGCCGAACGGCTCGGTGAGGGGTTGGTGGTCGAGCACCTGGCCGCCTGCTGCTCAGTGGTGCCGAC
>DASQAU010000251.1:0-18668 GCA_035635595.1 Candidatus Eiseniibacteriota bacterium | reverse complement strand
CCCTCCGAAAGGGGCTCCCCGTAGCCGGCGATGGTCACGAGCAGCGCGGCTGTGGCCCCAGTGATGGTATCGGGCAGGATCTTTTCCGACTTCGCGCGCGAGATGATCTCGCGCCCGGTTCCGATGATGTCGGCGATTCGGTCCCGCCGGACGCCGATGATGTCGCGCCCACTGCCTACAGTGGTGCCTTCGAGATACCGGGGACCAGCTTCCATGACCAGATCACTATTCTAGTTAAGGTTCAGTTGGATCTCGAACTCACCGCCGAGCACGCGACCTTTCGTGCGGCGGTGCGCGAGCTCGCGCAAGGCGTCGTCCTCCCGCTCGCGGCCGAGGTCGATCGGGAGCACCGCTTCCCGGACGAGGCGGTCAAGGCTGCTGCCGACGCCGGCTTGATGGGAGTCCTCATCCCGAGCGAGTACGGCGGCGCCGGCCTCGACGCTCTGGCGTTCGCCATCTGCATCGAAGAGCTCGCGCAGGCGTGCGCTTCGACATCGGTCATCGTCGATGTGCACACCAGCGTCGGCAGCGAGCCGATCCTGCTGTTTGGAACCGAGGACCAGAAACGTAAGTGGCTGCCGAAGCTTGCTTCCGGCGAGCTCCTCGGAGCATTCGCGCTGACCGAGCCGGCTTCAGGGTCCGACGCAGCCTCGCTGAAGACGAGTGCGCGCCGCAACGGATCCGGCTACGTCCTCAACGGCACCAAGGTTTTCATCACCAACATCGGCCGCGCCGGGCTCTACATCGTCTTCGCGCGCAGCGGCGAGGAGAAGGCCGCCGGCGTGAGCGCCTTTGTCGTGCCTTCTGAGGTCCACGGGTTGCGCGTGGGCCAGGTCTTCAAGAAGATGGGGCTGCACGGCTCGCCGACCGGCGAGCTCGTGCTCGACGGCGTCGAGGTCCCCGCGGAGAACCGGCTGGGCGCCGAAGGCCAGGGCTTCGCGATCGCGATGCGGGCGCTGGACTCGGGTCGCATCGGGATCTCCGGGCAGGCGTTGGGCATCGCCCAGGCTGCGGTGGACGAGTCCCGCGCGCTTCTCCGTGAGCGAGGCCGTGAGCAGGGCGATGATTTCCTGCTCGCGGACATGGCGACCCGGCTCGAGTCGGCCCGCCTGCTCGCCTACCACGCCGCCTGGCTGTGCAGCCGCGGCCGGCCCTTCACGCGTGAGGCGTCGATGGCCAAGCTCCACTGCACCGATACGGCAATGCAGCTGGCGATCGACTCGGTTCAGCTGGCGGGTGAGGAAGGGACCTTCGCCGGAGCCACCTTTGAAAGGCACCTCCGCGACGCGAAAGCACTCCAGATCTACGAGGGATCGAACCAGGTTCAGAGGATCGTCATCGCTCGTCACTTGCTGGGCTAAGCTCCCCCCATGGATTTCGAGTTCTCGGAAGAGCAGATCGCGATAAGGGACACGATCCGCGAGCTCGTGCAGGACCGCGTCGCGCCGCGAGCGGCCGAGATCGACGAGAAGGCCGAATATCCGAAGGACATCGAGAAGCTCTTCGCCGACAACGGCATCCTCGGTATCCCGTTTCCGGAGCAGTACGGGGGAATCTCCGGCTCGAGCGTCACGATCTGCATGGGCATCGAAGAGATCGCGAAGGCGTGCGCTTCGTCCTCGCTGATTCTCGCCGTCCAGGCCCTTGGCTCCTATCCGATCCTGGTCGCCGGCACCGAAGAGCAGAAAAAGCGTCTGTGCCCCTCGCTCGCCTCAGGCGAAACGGTCGCGGCCTATGCGCTGTCTGAGACGGGTTCCGGCTCTGATGCAGCCGCGATGAAGACCGTCGCCAAGCGCCATGGCAACGAGTACGTCCTCAACGGTTCGAAGCAGTTCATCACCGGCGGGAGCGTCGCAGGCACCCTGGTGGTCTTCGCACAAACGGATCCCGCCGCCGATCACCGCGGCATCTCGGCGTTCGTGCTGGAGCGCGAGACGAGCCCGTGGAAGGCGCCCAAGCTCGAGCACAAGCTGGGCATTCGCGGCTCTCCGACCGCCGAGCTGGTCTTCGAGGACGTCAAGGTCCCTGCCGCGAACCGGCTTGGCGAAGAGGGCGCAGGCTTCAAGATCGCCCTGGCGGTGCTCGACCGCTCGCGGCCTGGCATCGGCGCCCAGGCGCTCGGGATCGCAGAGGGTGCGTTCGAGTACGCGCTCAATTACGTCAAGGAGCGCCATCAGTTCGGGCAGCCGATCTCGAGCTTCCAGGGCATTCAGTTCATGCTGGCCGACATCGCCACTCAGATCGAGGCCGCCCGCCATCTCGTGTACCGCGCCGCGACCAAGGTTGACTCAAAAGCCGCCGACCTGACCAAGATCGCGGCCATGGCCAAGCTGTTCGCCTCGGACATGGCGATGAAGGTGACGACTGACTGCGTGCAGCTGCTTGGCGGCTACGGATACATCTCCGACTACCCTGTGGAGCGGATGATGCGCGACGCCAAGATCACTCAGATCTATGAGGGCACCAACCAGATTCAGCGCGTGGTGATTGCCCGGGCGCTCACACGGTGAGGATCCCCACGAAATCAGGGTGTTCCCGCCGTGATTTCGCGGGGCCCCTATGACCTCGACGCGATCTGAAATCGAGACGAGCCACGTCGAAGGGGGGATGCAGTCGCCTTTCGTCGCACAGTGGCATCCGCCGCCGTCGTACCCACCACCGCCCCAGGCTCGCGCCCATGGCTCAACCGACGGGCGGGCGACCGCATCGCTGTTGTCGGCGATCGCAGGAATCGTCCTCGGGCTGCCTTTTGGGGTGCCCGGAATGGTGCTTGGGACGCTGGCCTACTTCCTCGGTAAGTCCGCGGTCGACAACATCGACAGCTCGAAGGGAGGTGTCGGCGGCCGCGGCATGGCGGTCACGGGCTGGGTGCTCGGCGCGGTGTCGATGGCCATCGGTGCGGCCGTCACCCTCGTCTGGCTGGTCGTGGTGCTGGTCGCCGTCTCTGAAACCACCGCCGTCGAATAGCGTCCAGTCGTGGACCGCGTCACCGACGCCTTCAGCTGGCCGGTTCGCGACTCCGAGTGGCTGACCAAGCTTCTGATCATCGCCCTGATCTTGCTCATTCCCATCGCCGGCGCGATCAATGGCCTCGGCTGGATGCTGGCCACCCTCGACCGCCTCCGGGCGGGCGACGAGACGCTCGCCCCCGCGAATCTCAGCTACATGGGGCGCGGCATTCGTCTCTTCGTGGTCAACATCGTCTACGGCCTGGGCGTCGCGCTCATCGCGGCTGCGATCTACGTCCCGGCGTTGTTGATCGCGGCCGGCCAGTCGCAAGGTTCGGCCAACCCGGCTCTCGTCTCGCTCGCGATCGTGCTGAGCCTGCTCGCCTTCAGCGTCGCGACGCTGGGAACATTGGCTTTGAACTTCGCCCTGCCGTCGATCGTGTTGGCCACTGATCGCGACGGAATTCCAGGGGGGCTGCGCGTTTCCGCCGTGCTGCGACGATCTCGCATCAACGTCGCCAACACCCTGATCGCCGGCCTTATGCTGATCGCAGCCGGCTTCGTCGGTTCGTTGGGCATCGTCTTGTGCGGTATAGGAGTCCTTTTTACATCGGCGTACGCGCTTGCGATGCAGGCGTGGATCATTCGCAGTTTTGAGCTCGGGTCAGCCGCCGCGAAGGCGGCGTAAGGAGGGAATCCATGTCAGATTTGCCCCCGCCGCCGCCACCACCGCCGCCGGGTGGAGGTTACACGCCCCCACCGCCACCGCCACCCCCGCCGGGTGGGGGCGCCATGCCCCCGCCGCCGCCTCCTCCTCCGAGTGGGGGGTACGTGCCGCCTCCCCCAGGCGGATACGCTGCGCCAGGCGCCGGTTACGCGGCCCCGCGCACCGACGGGTTGGCCATCGCATCGCTCATCATCGGGATCCTTTCGCTCGTGTGCGCCGTGGCGTGCCTGGGCGTCATTCTCGGCCCGACGGCGGCCATCATGGGATTCATTTCCCGCCAGCGCATCGCCTCCAGTGGAGGCACCGTGGGTGGAGGGACGCTGGCCACGGTCGGCCTCGTGCTCGGCATCATCGGATTCATCGCGAGCGTGGGCTGGTTCTTCCTGCTCATCTCGGGTGTGATCACCTCGTCATCGAACGGCGCGCCGTCGCCGTGACGTAACCAGTCCTACGCGCCGACCGTTTTCTAAGGCCTGAACGCTAGAATCCCCGTGCGCATGCTCAGGGCCAGGCCAAGGGCCAGGCGATCTCGCTACAACGTCTTTTACCGCCTGACCCGGTCGGTCCCTGCGGTGATTTCTGCTGCCCTGCTTCTCGTCGTTCTCGTCGGGGCAACGCTGACCTACAAGCGCTTCGACGACTTCATCGCCGCCACGACGGGCCATCACCTCAACCCGATCGGGGAGGTCGTCCAGGCCGTCGAGCCCGCGCAAGGCACGATCGCGTACAAGCTCAACCACGGGCAGAGGGTGAACGTACTGCTGCTCGGCATGGGGGGCGAGCTGAACGACGCCCCGTACCTGACCGACTCGATCATGGCCGCGAGCATCGACCCGACGACCGGTCGCGTGATGCTCATGTCGATCCCACGCGACCTCGTCGTGCACATGAACCTGCAGACGCCCTCGACTCGGGTCTGGACCAACAAGATCAACGCGGCCTACGAGGTTCCGTACATCCCCATCATCTGCTGTGTCGACCCGCAGTACAGCGGGCGCGACGGAGGTGGCAAGGCGGCGGAGCACGAGGTCGGCAAGATCACAGGCCTCACTTTCGACAAGTACATTGCGGTGGACTTCAAGGCGTTTAGCGACATCGTCCAGGCGCTCGGCGGAGTTGACGTCTGCCTGACCACCAACCTCGACGACTACGAGTATCCCGACTTCAGCAACGGCTACGTTCGTGGCGGAATCCACTACAAAGCCGGCTGCCAGCACCTGAACGGCAACCAGGCGCTCCAGGTCGCGCGCTCGCGACACGCCCAGCAGCCTCAACAGTCGTCTGACTTCGGCCGCGCGCGACGGCAGCAGGACATCATGCAGGCGATCAAGAAGAAGGCGACGACCGTGAACGGTTTCTCGAAAGCGCCGCAGCTGCTCGACGCGCTGCAGAAGAACATCCACACCGACATGTCGCTTTCGGACATGAAGGCGATCTACGACTGGGGGAAGAACCTTCCTGACAGCTCGATCATCCGGGTCGCGTTGACCGGGCCGTCGGCGGTGGGACCTGGAAACCTGCTCGACTCCTACAACTGCGGCATGGGAGCGAATGTGTCGCAGCTGTGCCCCGACGACGACAGCTACGGAATGATCCGCAGGTACATCGCCTCCATCTTCATCGACCCCAAGACTCTCGGCGAGAAGGCGCCGGTCCAGTTCGCCAACGGGGCGAACAACTTTGCCGGGCTCGATGCGCGAGTGACGTCGATGTTCGACCCGACCGGCCTGCAGCTGGCGGATCCGGTCGCGCACAAGGCGGTGTCGCAGACCCAGATCCTCGACTACTCGGGCGGACAGTTTCCGCTCACGACCAAGTACCTCCAGGACTTTTTCGGCGCCACCGTCGTCGCGGCGACCCCGACCAGCCCCGCCCCTGCCAGCGGCCAGCAGACGTTCGGCCTGGTGGTGGTGCTGGGACACGACTTCGCCCTACGCTTTTTGGGCGGGTAAGTGAGCTGAACGAAGGCGATCTAGCGACTCGGTTCCGATCCGGCGACACGCGGGCGCTCGCTCGCGCCATAAGTCTCGTCGAAAAGCGCGACCCCTCCGTGCGCGCGTTGGAGGAGTCGATTCGCGACCAGGCTCGTGCCCCGGGCGTGGTCGGCTTCACCGGGGCGCCAGGCACGGGTAAGTCGACGCTGGTGGACGGCGTGGTGGCGCTGCTGAGAAAAAGGGGCAGCTCCGTCGCTGTGCTTGCGACCGACCCCAACTCGCCATTCACCGGCGGCGCCATCCTCGGCGACCGGATCCGCATGCAGCGCCATGCGCTCGATCCGAAAGTTTTCATACGCAGCATGGGCGCCCGCGGACATCTCGGCGGACTTTCGCTCGCGACCCGCGAGGCGATCCGGCTGCTGGGGGCGTTTGGTTTCGAGCAGGTCATCCTCGAGACGGTTGGCGTCGGCCAGTCGGAGCTGGAGGTCGCGGCCGTGGCCGACACAACGGTCGTCGTGCTGACGCCGAACCTCGGAGACGGGGTGCAGATGATCAAGGCCGGCATTCTCGAGATCGCTGACATCTTCGTCGTCAACAAAGCGGACCTCGATGGACACGTCCGCGTCGCGACCGAGCTGCGGTCGATGCTCAGCCTTGCGCCAAAGAGCGCCTGGAAGCCTCCCATCCTCGCCACCGTGGCTTCGAAGCAGGAGGGCGTCGAGGAGCTCTGGGAGGCGGTCCTCTCCCACCGCCGTCACCTGGAATCAAGTGGACAGGCCCAAGAGCTCGCCAAGCAGCGGCTCAAGGACGAGACCGCGGAGGTCGCGGCCGAGATCGCGCGCGACCGGGTGAGGCAGGCGCTGGCCGAGGACCAGGAGCTGGCCGCGCGGCTGCTGGAAGAGGGCACTCCATACCGTACCGCCGAGGAGATCCTCGACCGAAAGCCATAATGGAACGCAGTCCCATGAAGGTTCGAGCCCGCGATCCCAAACAGGCCTGGACTGAGGATTTCGAGTCCAGCCCGGTCCGCGACGACGGCATCGAGACGTCGACGATCTCCGGGATACCACTCAAGCCGCTTTACACGAGGGACGACCTCCCGGCCAGGGCCGACGAGCTCCCGGGCCAGTTTCCCTACACCCGCGGCATCCACCCAAGCGGCTATCGAGGCCGCCTCTGGACCATGCGCCAGTTCTCGGGCTTCGCCACGGCCGAGGAGACCAACCGGCGCTACAAGTACCTGCTCGCCAACGGCCAGACCGGCCTTTCGGTGGCATTTGACATGCCGACCCTGATGGGGCAGGACTCCGACGCGCCCACCAGCCGTGGTGAGATCGGCCACTGTGGCGTCGCGATCGATTCGCTGGCCGACATGGAAACTCTGTTTGATGGGATCCCGCTCGGCGAGATCACGACCTCGATGACCATCAACTCTCCGGCCGCGATCCTCCTCTGCATGTACATCGCGGTGGCCGAGGAGCAAGGCGTCCCGGCCTCTGTGCTCGGCGGCACCTTGCAGAACGACATCCTCAAGGAGTTCATCGCCCAGAAGGAGTTCATCTTTCCGCCGGCGCCGTCGATGCGGCTGGTCGTCGACTCCATCGAGTACTGCGCGAAAGAGGTGCCGAAGTGGAACACCATCTCCATCTCCGGCTACCACATCCGCGAGGCAGGTTCGACCGCGGCCCAGGAGCTGGCGTTCACCCTCGCCGACGGCATGGCCTACGTCGACGCCTGCATCGAGCGAGGCATGCGCATCGACGACTTCGCCCCCCGACTTTCGTTTTTCTTCGACGCTCACATAGATTTCTTCGAGGAGATCGCGAAGTTCCGCGCCGCCCGGCGCATCTGGGCCCGCTGGATGCGCGAGCGCTACGGCGCACAGGATGAACGCTCATGGAAGCTGCGCTTCCACACGCAAACCGCCGGCGTGTCGCTGACCGCGCAGCAGCCGGAGCTGAACATCGCGCGAACCGCAATCGAGGCGCTGGCGGCCGTGCTGGGCGGCACCCAGTCGCTGCACACCAATGCGATGGATGAGGTGCTGGCGCTGCCGACCGACAAATCTGCGCGGATCGCCCTGCGCACGCAGCAGCTTCTCGCCTACGAGAGCGGCGTCGCCAACACGGTCGACCCGCTCGGCGGCAGCTACTTCATCGAAGCCCTGACCGATGAGATGGAGCTCCAGGCGGAAAGGTATTTCAAGCAGATCGAAGACATCGGCGGTGTCATCCCGGCGATCGAGGCCAGCTTCTTCCAGAAGGAGATCGCGGACTCTGCATTCCGCTATCAGTCGGAGCTCGAGCAGAAGCGCCGGATCATGATCGGTGTCAATGACTTCACCGTCGATGAAGAGGTGCCGATCGACATCCTTCGCATCGACCCAAGGCTTGAGAGCGAGCAGGTGGCCCGTGTCCGCGAGGTGCGCAGAAAGCGCGACCCGGCGAGATGCTCGAACGCGCTCACCAGCCTGCGGAAGGCGGCGGCAGGCAAAGACAACCTGATGCCGTACATCCTCGAGGCGGTTCGCGCGTACGCCACCGAGGGCGAGATCATGAACACGTTGATCGAGGTCTTCGGTATTTACACGGAACGGGCGGTGGTATGAGCCCGACCGCGGTCCGTCCCGTGCGGATCATCGTCGCCAAGGTCGGGCTAGATGGCCACGACCGCGGCGTCAAGGTGGTGGCGCGCGCGCTACGCGACGCCGGCTACGAGGTCATCTACACCGGATTGCGCCAGACGCCCGAGATGGTGGTGGATGCGGCCCTTCAAGAAGACGCGCAGGTGATCGGGCTCTCCATCCATTCGGGCGCGCACATGACGCTCTTCCCCGCGGTCGTGCAGGAGTTGAAGCGCCGCAAGGCCACCGACATCATCGTATTTGGCGGAGGGATCATCCCGGACGACGACATCGCCGCGCTGAAAAAGCAGGGCGTGGAGCAGCTTTTCACTCCGGGCACGCCGCTCCAGGAAATCGTCGAGTGGCTCCGCAAACGCCTCCCCACGAGTCCTGCCTAGCCCAGCTCTACTCCCTCAGCACGACAGTGCCCGCGATCTTGTCGGCCCACCCTTGTTTGCGAGCGTCGAAAGCGACCCAGATCACCCCGATGAAACAGACGAGAAACGCTATCAACAGCCCTACCCATCTCAGGAAGGCTTTGCCGAAGCCGATGGGTGCGCCGCTGCCGGCATCGACCACACGCAACCTGAACACGCGCTGTCCGATCGTGGCCCCCATGATCGTCCAGAGCACTGTGAAGTAAGCCATGTTGATCAGGAGACCAACCAGTGCGGTGACGGGCCTGAGGTTGTTGGCGGCCTGCTCGGGATTGTCGGGATGGGTCACCACCGCCAGGATGCCGATCACGACTCCGAGCGCAAAGCCGATGACGTTGCCGATCACCCAGTCGATGAGGTAGGCGGCCACCCGGATCCCAAACCCTCCATAGGTCGATTGGGGCACGAAGCCGTAGCCGTATGACGGTGGCGGCACCGCCGGATACCCACCTGGCAGCGGCGGCGGCGGCGGGTAGCCGCCCGGTGGCGGCGGCGGATAGTCGCCCGGTGGCGGGGGTGGATAGCCGCTTGGGGGCGGCGGTGGTGGTGGGTTCTGCATCCCGTCCTCAGGTCAGGACGTGGTGACGATCGTCCCCGCGATCTTGTCGTGGACGGCCTGGTGCTGCGGGTCCCAGATCTGCCACAGCCAGCCGATGGCCCCGATGATGCAGACCGTGAAGCCGACCTCGAGACACCAGATGAACCCGCGGAGGGCGGCCTTGCCAATCGAAGGGAACTGTCCGGTCGCTACGTCGCGCACCTTGAAGCCGAACGGCATCATGCCGATCGACTGGCCGCGCGAGCTCCAGAAGTAGGCGAAATATGCGATGTCGACGGCCAGGTTGACGATGCCGGCGACGCCCTGGGCCTTCTGAAGGATGACGCTGATGATGCCGTTGATGATGAGCAAGATGACGACGTCGATCAGGCCGCCGACGATCCGCATGCCGGGGCTGGCGAGGTTGCCCGGCGTCGCCATCGCATAGCCGCCACCGGGAGGAGGCATCATCGGAGGCTCGCCGCCGCTTGGAGGGGGAGGCGGCTGCCCGTAGCTCGGCGGTGGGGGAGGCGGTGGGTTCTGCATGCCTTCGTACCCTCCTGGAACATTCGGTGTGGACGTGCCCCAGCCAGTCGCCGCAGGCCTTTGCCGTATCATAACGACGCCTCTCAACCCCGCATTATTCGGGGCCCCCGCGAACTCGCGGTGAAGCCTCAGAGTTCGTGGGGTAAAGGCCTAACCATGCAACTCAAAGCCTCCACCCGCGACCTGCTCGGCAAGCGCACTCGCCGTCTTCACGGCCAGGGCAAGCTCGCCGCTGTCGTTTACGGGCACAACACCAAGCCGACACCACTGGTCCTCGATCGCCTCGAGTTCCAGAAGGTTTTCCTGAAATCCGGACGCACGCATCTGGTCGACCTCGTCGTGGACGCAGGCCGCACCGAGAAGGTGCTCGTGCGCGAGATCCAGACGCATCCTCGCCGCCTGGGCCCGATCCACGTCGACTTTTACCAGGTCAACCTCGAGGAGAAGATCACTGTCGAGGTGCCGGTCCACTTCGTCGGCGAGTCGGCCGCCGTCAAGCGTGGCGATGCGGACGTGCTGCAGCCGATCCACGCGGTCCGCGTCGAGTGCCTGCCTTCCGACATTCCAGAGGCCTTCGAGGTGGACCTGACGCCTCTCGAGGAAATTGAATCAGAGTTCCGCATCTCCGACCTCAGCGTGCCCAAGGGCGTGACGGTGCTCGTCGACCCGGACGAGCTGGTGGTCAAGATCGTCCACAAGCGAGAGATGAAGGTCGAAGAGGAAGTGCCCGCAGCCGAAGCCGCGGTCGTCGGCGAGGGTGAAGCCGCAGCCGAAGGCGAAGAAGCTGCCGCCGAGGAAGGCGCCGAGAGCAAGGAATGACCTCGCCGCCGCTGGCGGGTTCGTTGCTTCCGTTCATCTCGGATTTGAACCTCTTCTACCTGGGCCTCGGCCTGGTCGTTTTCCTCGTTTTTGTCATCGGCTCTCGACTCGTGTCGAGCATCGTGGTCGAGCAGCTGCGCCGGCGGAACATGCGCTCCGACATGGTCAAGGTCGGCGGCCGTGTCGCCACGGTCTTTCTCGTCGGGCTTGGAATCTGGTTTGCGATCGGTTTCGCGTTTCAGAGCCAGAACGTCACGCTCGCCGGCATCCTGCTGGCCACCATCGTCGCGAGCTTCGGCGTGCAGGACCTGCTCAAGGACTACGTCTCGGGCTATTACGTTTTGCTGGAGCGGCACATCAGGGTGGGCGATCGGATCTCCATGGATGGCGTCGGCTCGGGCACTGTGACCGAGATCAAGTTGAGGGTCACGTTGTTGAAGACTGACTCGGGCGACCTCGTGGTGGTCCCCAACTCGGAGCTGTTCAACAAGGCCGTGACAGTGCACGTCCGCGCGGACAAGCGGGCCGCGGAGGAGAAGTCGGAGGCTGACTCAGAGGCTAAGCCAGCGCCCCCAGAGTGATGCGGTAGAGGGCCTCCAGCTGCGGGCCCTGGAGCTCTGTCTCCTCGGCCAGCTGCTCGCGGAAAACCTGCGACGCGAGCTCGACGTGAATGCCCGCCGCCACCTGCGTGGCCAGAGACCTCAGCCGGTAGGTGTGGTCCGGCATGCTCGACGTGGTTTCGAGCTCGACCTTGATGTGTTTCAGCTGGACGACCTCCGACCACCTCTCGACCTCGGCCGCGCCAGTCTCAGGCGCGTCGGACAGGTGAAGGCAGTTGAGACCGCCGAAGATGCCGAAGCGCTCGCGCAGCGAGTTGGGTCGCGACTGTGCGATTCGCGTTTCTCCCAGGTCGTAACGCATCTGCTTCAGCGCGTCGGCCGAAGCGCTGACCCGGCCGACGATGAGAGGAAGCGCGGTCATGAAGTCGACGAGCCACGGAAAAAAGGGCCGGCCCTGAAGGAAGTCATAGTGACTTTCGATCAGCGCGACCTGAGGCTGAAACCAATCCAGCGATTCGACTTTCCAGCTGCGCTCGGTGGCCAGCCAGCTCCACAGGCCTGCGCGAGCCGCAAGCCGGTAGGCCGCGTCGGGTTTGAAGATCAGAAGCGCGTCAGCCACGGAGCGAAATGCTACTTGGCTTGGTTTTTGTCTCGCGGGTTGGGCCTGTACACCTTTCGGCCTTTCAGCTTTTCCGGAAGGTGCACCTGCTCGGGCGCCACGCCGCCCTCGTGATCGTGTGCGTACTTGTAGCCCTTCCCATAGCCCATGGACTTCATCAGGCCGGTCGGCGCGTTGCGCAGGTGCATAGGCACCGGCTCGTTCCCTGTCTCCTGGATGAGCTCCCTTGCGGCTCCGTATGAGGTCAGAGCGGAGTTCGACTTCGGCGCGAGCGCGAGGTAGAGGGCGGCCTCGGTGAGCGGGAGCACTGCTTCGGGCATGCCGACGAAATGCGCCGCTTGCTGCGCCGCCATCGCGACGGAAAGCGCCTGGGGGTCGGCAAGCCCGACGTCCTCCGCGGCCAGGATGACGAGCCGGCGCGCGACGAAAAGGGGATCCTCGCCTGCCTCGAGCATGCGCGCCATCCAGTAGACGGCCGCGTCCGGGTCGCTCCCTCGAACGCTCTTGATCAAAGCCGAGACGATGTCGTAGTGCTGGTCGCCGGCGCGGTCGTACAGCAGGTGACTCTGCTGCAGCGCGCGCTCGATATGATCGACCGAGATTGCCTCCTCGCCGGCCAGCGCCGCGGCGGCCTCCAGGCCGTTGAGCGCGACGCGCGCGTCGCCTCGCGAGCCTTCGAGCAATGCGCCCAGAGCGTCGTCTTCGATGCGCGCACCCAGCTCTGCCAGCCCGCGCCGCACGACCTGCTCGAGCTCGTCCCGTTCCAGCTGCTCGAGCCGGAACACGCGGCTTCGGGACAGCAGCGGAGCGATGACCTCGAAGGACGGGTTCTCGGTCGTCGCTCCGATCAGGGTGACGGTGCCATCTTCGACGTGCGGCAGGATGGCGTCCTGCTGCGCCTTGTTGAAGCGGTGGATCTCGTCGATGAATAGGACCGTGCGAATTCCGGCTCGCCGATGGACCTTCGCCTCGGCCACCACCTTGCGGAGGTCGGCGACGCCGGCGGTCACGGCGGACATCGCCACCATGCGGGCGCTGGTCTCGGTGGCGAGCAGCCCCGCGAGCGTGGTCTTGCCGCTGCCGGGCGGTCCCCAAAGGACCACGCTCGGGAGGTGGCCGGATTGGGTCAGCTGCCTCAAGACCTCGACCACTCGACGCTGTCCGACGAGGTCCTCAAACCTCTTCGGCCGCAGCCTCGTCGCGAGCGGTGCGTTCGGCTCCGGGGCGGCTGGAAGCGGGAACAGCTCCTCCTGGCCTGCCATATACGAATTCTGACTCCCAAGTGTTCTGCGGGCGCCCCTGGGGGGCCTGATGCCTAGAATGCCGCCCATGGCCTCCTGCTGGTACTGCAATTCCGAGCTGCCTGAGACCTCTCAGTACTGCCCGACGTGCGGTCACAGCCAGAGCGATCACACCTCCAGCCCCCTTTTCGGGGTCGTCGACCCGACCACGGGCATCTGGAACTCGACGTTCATCAACGCCCTGGTCGGCCAGGAGGCGAACCGCGCCGTGCGCTATCACCGTCCGCTTTCAGTCCTGGTGATCGAGTTGGACCATGCGGAGCACATGCACAAGGAGCTCGAGCAGATCCAGGTCGAGGGACTGCTGCGCGAGATGTCCGAGCGCCTCGGGCACGCGATCCGCGACACCGACACCGTCGGCTTCCTCGATGCCGACGGGCCGCCGCATTTCGCGATCGTGCTGCCCGAGACCGACGAGCAGGGCGCCACGCTGGCGGCCGACAAGATCCGGCGCTCGATCGCCTCACACGATTTCTCGACGACAGGAGCCTGGAGGCGCATCACCGTCAGCTGCGGCGCCGCCACGATCGCCGTTCAGGCTCGGAACGATGACGAAGCCGGCCTCATCGGCAACAAGCGCGAATACACGGGCAACCTTCTGCGGGAGGCCTACCAGGCGCTCGACACGGGGCGCTCGGCCGGGACCAACCGAACCTCGGTCGGCGCATACCGCCGCTAAGACCCGTCACTCTTTAGTGGTGCGTTCTCGCCTCTATCTGATCCGCCATGCCGACGTCGAGAACCCGAACAAAGTCCTCTACGGACACCTCGACGGCTTTCAGCTCAGCGCTCTGGGTCGCGCCCAGGCGGCAGCGCTGGGCGACCGGCTCCAGTCCGAGGACCTGAGCCGGATCGTGAGCAGCCCGCTTGACCGCGCGGTCGAGACGGCGCGGCTGATCAACGAGAGGCTGGCCCGGCCGGCTCTCCTCGAGAGCGATCCCGAGCTCCGAGAGGCCGAGTTCAGCCGGTACCTGCAGGGCTTGCCCTACTGGCAGGTGCCGCTCCGCCGGCCGCTGTGGTTCGTGCACAAAGCCCGGCGCGGGCTGGTTCCTGGCGACGAGTCGATCGACAAGCTCGGCGGCCGCGTCCTGTCGGTCGTCCGGCGGATGGCCCGGGAGCACCCGGGGGAGACGATGGCTGTCGTGAGCCACGCCGACCCTCTCAACGCGGCCTGGATCGTCCTCGACGGCCGCCCGCACAACGAGCGCGAGATGTACCGCAAGACGATCGACAAGGCAGGCATGCTGAGCCTCGAGATGGAAGGTGAGACGCCGGTGTCCTGGGAGTACGTGCCACCGCCGGTGGTGGCAAAGCCGGCGAGCGCAGCGGCCTGAGCGTGCGGGAAACGCGTTTCCCCGACGGGTTCCTGTGGGGCACGTCGAGCGCCGCCCACCAGATCGAAGGTGACAATCGCAACTGCGATTGGTGGGAGTTCGAGCAGCAGCGTGGTCGCATCGCCAACGGTGATTCGTCGGAGATCGCGTGCGACCACTACCACCGGTATCGCGAGGACTTCTCGATGCTGCGCGAGCTCAACCAGAACGCGCACCGCCTCTCGATCGAATGGTCGCGCATCGAGCCCACCGAGGGTGAGTTCGACGCGCGCCAGATCCGCCACTACCGCGACGTGCTGGGTGAGCTGCGCGAGCAGGGGATCCAGCCGATGCTCACCCTGCATCACTTCACCAGCCCGCTCTGGTTCACGCGGAAAGGCGGATGGCGAGCCTCCGGATCACCGCGTGCGTTTCTTCCATTCGTGCGCCGCGTCGTCGACGAGCTGGGCGACCTCGTGGGAATGTGGTGCACGATCAACGAGCCGAGCATCTACGCGGCGAACGGCTGGATCACGGGTGAGTTTCCGCCTGCCCGTCATGGCGACATCTTCGGTTCGTATGCGGTGAGCGGCAACATGCATCGGGCCCACGAGCTCGTGTACGAGGCGATCAAGCGCCGCTGGCCAGACGCTCCCGTCGGGCTGTCGCATCACAAGTTTCTTTTGATGCCCGCGACCCAAAGGCGCCGCGATCGCCTGGCCGCGCAGACGGCTCAGCTCGCCGTCGACCGCTGGCCCACCGGACCGGGCCGGCTGCGAAGGATCGTGGAGGCGAAGTCCGATTTCATTGGCATCGCGCATTACTGGGCACAGGTATGCGCCTTCGACATTCGCCGGCCGCAGGACCAGTTCATCAGGCGTTCTAACGTGCCCGGCGCCGCCGTGACCGACATGGGTTGGAGCGCCGACCCCACGTGGATGCGTCGCGTCTTGAACGAGCTGAAAGGGCTCGGCAAGCCTGTTTACATCACCGAGAACGGGCTCGCGAGCAACGATGACGAGTGGCGCCAGCGCTACTTGAGCGACGTCCTGGCCAACGTGCATGGGGCCATTGAGGACGGCGTCGACGTCCGCGGCTACTTTCACTGGACGAACATGGACAACTTCGAATGGGCCCGTGGGTACCAGATGCATTTCGGCCTGATCGCTGTCGATCGAAAGACGCTCGAGAGGGCGATCAAGCCCAGCGGGCGCCTGTACGCCCGGATCGCGAAGGCGAACGCATTGGTGACTAACTAAACTCAGGCGGTGAACCGCAGGTCCGTAGGGGTCATTGCGGCCGCGATCGTCCTCGGTTCGGTGCTCATGGTCTCGCTCGTTTGGGGACTTCAGCACGCCGCCCTGGCCAACCCGCCGCTGCTGGGCAAGACCGCGCCGCGGCTGGCGATCGAAGCTCAGGGAGGGCAGCGCATGGGCGTCTGGGAGCTCAAGGGCAAGCCTGTCGTGCTGAACTTCTGGGCCTCGTGGTGCGGGCCGTGCATCCAGGAGCTGCCTGTCCTGGCCGGCGCGGCCGCGGAGCACCCCGGGGTCGCGTTCATCGGCGCAGACAACCAGGACACGGCCGGCGGCTTTGCCAGCTTCGAGGAGCGCCATCCGCACCCCTATCCCGCCGGTCCGATAGTGGAAGGCACCTACCAGTCATACGGAGTCGCCGGGCTTCCAGTCACGTTCTTTATCGACGCGCAGGGGCGAGTCGTAGCGTCATTTGGAGGGCCGCTCGATGCGTCCACCCTCGACCACTACCTGGCGCTCATATCGACGTGATCCCCGGATTGAGGTGGGCTCTTCCGGCTCTGGTGGTCGCCGCATGCGTCGGCTACCTCATATACACAGCCTCAGGCGGCTCCGCCGAGTACTACCTCACGGTGAGCGAGCTGCGCTTGCACGCGAGCAGCGGAGACGTGCGCGTCGCGGGCGTCGTCCAGGACGACGTGCAGAAGTCCGCCGGCGGACTGCACGTGACCTTCACGGAGAAGGACGCAACGGCCTCGATCCCGGTCGACTATTCCGGGCCGCTGCCGGACATCTTCAAGCCGGGCATCACCGTTGTCGCCGAAGGCCGGTTGGGGAAAGACGGAGTGTTCCACGCGCGGACGCTGCTGGCCAAGTGCCCATCACGGTTCTCCACGACCCCATACACGCAGTGATCACCTGATGCGAGCATCCCGACCCCGGAGTTCCTTGCATCTTCGCGGCCTAGACGGCCGGGCGCCGTCTCACCCCAGGGAATCTGACGATTCCGTGGGGGCCCCGAGAAGGGCGCTCAAGGCTGCGTCAAGGGGCCCGGCGCTGCGTCGTCACGCATCAACGGATGCGCTCCTCCTCGCGCCACCCTTTCCTTGCCTCCGACCGCCTATGCCGCGAATCTGCGGCCGACCCCCGAGGCCGTGATGCTCGGATATCTCGGCGCCGGCACCCTACTTGCGGCGCTCGTCATGGGCGGCTTTTCCGCGGTGCTCTCGTTCTGGGCCGGCTGGCAGCAGAACGCGGTGATGGTGCAGGTCGGCCGCCGGGCCTTCTATGCCGCGACCGCGATGATCGTGCTCGCCGGGGCGGTGCTCGAGTGGGCCCTGCTCAGCCATGACTTCTCGCTCGCCTATGTCACGGAGCACACCGACCTCTCGGTGCCGACCGCCCTCGTCGCGGCGGGTTTCTACGGCGGGCAGGAGGGATCGCTCCTCTACTGGGTGTTGGTGCTGGGCGTCCTGGGCAGCGTGTCGCTGGTGGCGAGCGCATCGCTCGGCGTGAGGCTTGCGGCTTATGCCGCAGGCGTGCTGGCTGCAATCGTGAGCTTCTTCCTGATCGTGCTCGTGATCGTGGCGAGCCCCTTCGATCTCCTCCTGGTCACGCCGCCCGACGGCCTTGGGCTCAACCCGATCTTGCGCGACGGGGGGATGCTCATCCACCCGCCGGTCGTTCTGGCCGGGTTCGCGTCATTTGCGATCCCGTTCAGCTTCGCCGCGGCCGCCCTGCTTGCGGGCCGGCCAGACGAGGCGTGGATTGCACACACGCGCCGCTTTGCCCTCATGGCGTGGAGCCTTCAGACCGCGGGGCTCGTGCTCGGCATGTGGTGGGCTTATCACGTCCTCGGATGGGGCGGTTACTGGGGCTGGGACCCAGTCGAGAACGTGGCCCTCATGCCGTGGCTTGCGACCACCGCCTACCTGCATTCGTCGCAGGTGCAGGAAAAGCGCGGCCGCTTCCGCGCGTGGAACTTCGGGCTGGTCATCCTCGCCTTCCTTCTCGTCATATTCGGCACGTTCATCGTGCGCAGCGGCATCGTCCAGTCGGTGCATTCGTTTGCGGTCAGCGATATCGGTCCCTGGTTCCTGGCCTTTCTATTCATCTGCATCGTGTTTTCCGGGGTCCTGCTCGCCGCCCGGTCGGGGAGCCTCGGTGGTGGCGTGGAACCTGCGCCTCCTGTTTCCAAGGAGGGGGCATTCGTCCTCCAGAACCTCCTCCTGATCGGCGTCGTGGCCGTCGTCCTGTGGGGCACGGTGCTCCCCCTGATTTCCGGCATGCTCGGGCAGCAGCGGGTGGTTGGTGTCGCGTATTACGAGCGCGCCGCCGGCCCGCTGTTCCTTGTCTTGCTGGCTGTGATGGCTGCAGGCCCGCTTCTGCCCTGGCGGCGGGCGGCGGGCCGTGCTTCGATCCGTGCCTTGATCTGGCCTGCCGGCGTCGCAGGGATCGTGCTGGTCGCGCTTGCCTTCCTGGGAGTCAGGTCGATCCCCGCGCTGGTCGCGCTGCCGCTTGTCGCCGGCGTCGCGGCCACATGCTTCACCCAGTACGCCCGACTCGGACGCGGATGGTCGCGGCTGCCCGGAATGCTGGTTCGCAGGCGACGAAGGTACGGAGCGTATCTCGCGCACCTGGGCCTCGCAGTCCTCGTGACAGGGATCGCCGCCTCTCATTTCTGGCAGCAAGAGAAGGCCGTGACACTCGCGCCCGGGGAGCAGGTAACTCTGGCTGGCTACACCCTGACCTATACCGGCTCCGAATCACGCCAGCTGGCCGACCACACGGAGCTCGTCGGTTTGATGCGCTTCGGCACGTCCACGCTCGAGCCCGGGCGAGCGACGTACGCCGGGCTCGGCGGGCAGTCGCTGACCCACGTCGCGATCAGCACCACGCCCCTGGCCGATGTCTACGTGGTGCTCACCGGGATCGATGAGGCCGGTGCGGCTTCGTTTCGAATCTTCGTCAATCCGCTGGTGACGTGGATCTGGGCCGGCGGGGCGATCATCATCGTCGGCGTGGTGCTGGGCAATGCCGGCGAACGG
>DASQAU010000250.1:0-10978 GCA_035635595.1 Candidatus Eiseniibacteriota bacterium | reverse complement strand
GCCTGGTCGCTGAGCGCCATCTGCAGGAGCTCAGCCGGCTCGATCTCTGCCATCTGCTCGCCGACGACGTCGCGCAGGTTCACGTTTTCGAGGAGGTCGATCTCGGTGAGCTGGCCGCTCGAGATCTTGTGCACCAACACGCCGTAAAACTTGGACAGGACCGCGATGTGAGCGAGCAGCTCGTGTTGAGACCACTCGCCATCACCGTGACCCGCTGAAACCCGCGGGCCAACCTCGGCCAGACGTGCTGACGCGCGTTCGAGGCGATCCGCCAGCAGCCGGCGGTCGTGGTCGAGCATCTGGTCCAGGAACTGCTCGACGTCGGCGCGAGTGAAGCTCGTGCTCTCGATCTTCATGGCGACTCCATTCTGGTGGAGAATCGACTCATGTGCTACTCAGACGACGCTCGCGTGCCCCTACCTCCGATCAGCGGCGCCGCCGCCGACCAGGGGGACATGGTCCTGACCTCATCCGACGGCACCAGGTTCGGCGCCTACTTCGCCAGGGCCGGGAAGCCGACGGGCGCCGGCATGGTGGTCATGCCCGACGTCCGCGGCCTGCACAGTTTCTACAAGGAGCTCGCCCAGCGATTCGCGGAGGCCGGCATCGATGCCGTGGCGATCGATTACTTCGGCCGCACCGCCGGCATCGCCGACCGCGACGAGGGATTCGAGTTCATGCCTCATGTCGAGAAGACGACACAGGAAGGCATTGCGGCCGACGTGGCGGCGGCGATCGCTTACCTCAGATCAAAGGAAGGCGGGGCGGTCAAGGCGGTGTTCACAGTGGGTTTTTGCTTCGGCGGATCCAGCTCGTGGAACCAGTCCGCATTCCAGCCCGACCTGAACGGCGCCGTGGGCTTCTACGGCCGTCCCGAACGCTCCCTTCCTCACCTCGACAAGATGAAGGCGCCACTGCTGATGCTGATCGCCGGCGCGGATTTCACCCCGCAGGAAGCGTTTCACGACTTCGACAAGAAGCTCACCCAAGCCCGCGTGCCCCACGAGATGCACATCTACGAGGGGGCGCCCCACAGCTTCTTCGACCGGACCTTCGAGCAGTGGAAGGAAGCCTGCGATGACGCGTGGCGCCGAATCCTGGCCTTCGTCAAGAAGCAGAGCTAGACCCGGAGTCCTAATCCCGGACCGAACCGTATAGTCAGGACCGTGGCGCAGATGGCCATCAAGTCCAAAGGCGCGAAGCCGGCCAGGTCAGCTCCACGACTCCCGGCGGCGCTGATCGCCGAGCTGGAGCGGCGCCGCTCCGGCATGGCGCGCCACATGGCCCGGGCCGTGGTCAGCCTCGTCCGCTGGGACGACTCCACCGGCGTGCCGCCCCAGCGCACAGCCATCGCCCGGGCCTGCGAGGCCGGCCTCGACCTCTTTCTGGCCGCAGCTCGGGAAGCACGACCGGCGACCAACGAAGAGCTGCGCCGCGTCGCCCAGCTCGGCATCCTCCAGGCGCGAAGCAGCCATTCGGTCGAACCGATCCTCGCCGCATATCGCATCGCGGCACGAGTCGCTTGGGACGCGATCCTGGCTGCGTGGCGCGGCCATCCTGAGGCGACGCCCGAGGCGATCATGCTCACCGCGAATTACGTGTTCACGGCTCTCGACCAGGTCGCAGCGGAGGTCACCAAGACCTACCTCCACGCCCGCGAGCAGCACCTCCAGCGCGGCACCCGCGCGCAGGCGCGCCTCTTCCATGCCCTGATCAGCGACAACTTCGACTCCGAGCTCGAGCTCCAGAAGCAGGCGCTCGCGCTCAACATGCCGATCGTCCCGACCGGCTACGTGGTGGCGGTCTGCAACCTCATCGTCGGCAACCGCGACGGCGAGCGAGGCGGGAAGGCCCTGGCCGATGTGGCGAGCTCGCTGGAGACGCCTCGCGGCGAGATCCACCACGCGACCGATCCCAGCACCCTGGTCGTGCTCTGGCCCGCGGAGTCGGTCGCGAATGTCGATTCGGCGCGTCAGTTCGTGGCCCAGCTCCAGGACGAGGCGGTGCGGCGGTCGGGCACCGCGCGAGCCCGAGTTCGCGCGGGCATCGGCGGATACCACCCAGGCTTGCGAGGCATCTCGCGTTCTTACCTCGAGGCCCAGCAGGCGATCGAGGCGGGTCGCAAGCTCCGCCCCGAAGGCGTGGTGCACCGCCACGACGAATTGATCCCTCATCTCGTGATGGCTCAGAATCCTCGCCTCGCCGAACGGTTCGTCCTCCACAGCCTCGGACGGCTGATGGATCGAAAGCTCCGGAACCGCGAACAGCTGCTGGAGACCCTCGATGCCTACCTGGTGCGAGGCTCGGTGAAAGAAGCCGCGGCCGCGCTCGGCCTGCATCGCCACACCGTCCTCTATCGCCTCGACAAGCTGCGCGAGATCCTCGGCGGAGACCTGGATGAACCGTCGGCTCGCCAGCGGCTGCATTTCGCCCTGGAGCTGCGCAAACTGCTCTGAATTCCGGAGTTTGACGCGTATTTGGACATGATGTCCAAGGAAAGGCGCCTGTTTTCCCACCAACGTCCGATGTAGCTTGGCCCTGGCGTCCGTATGCTTGAAGCATGACATCCAACTCAAACGGTCGACGCGTGGCCGTGACCGGCATGGGCTTCATCACCCCCATCGGCAATGACGTCGAGACCGTGTGGTCGAACCTGGTCGAGGGCGTCTCGGGCATCGGCCCGATCACCCACTTCGACACCACCGGCTTCGACACCAAGATCGCGGGTGAGGTCAAGGGCTTCAACCCCGAGGAATACATGGACAGGAAGACGGCCCGCCACATCGGCCGTTACTGCCAGTTCGCGCTGGCGGCCTCGAAGCAGGCGCTGGCCCAGTCGGGCCTGGTACCTTCGGACATGGACCCCGATGACGTCGGCGTGATCGTCAGCTCCGGCATCGGCGGCATGGAAGAGATCGAAAAGAGCCACACGCAGCTGATGGAGCGCGGACCGAAGCGCATCAGCCCCTTCACGGTTCCGATGATGATCGCCGACATGGCGGCCGGCATCGTCGCGATCCACCTGCACGCCGGCGGCCCAAACTACGCAATCGTGAGCGCCTGCGCGTCAGGCTCGCACGGCATCGGGGAAGCGTCGGAGATCATCAAACGTGGCGACGCGGTCGCGATGCTGGCCGGTGGCTCGGAAGCCACCATCACGCCGCTCACGATGGGCGCTTTCTGCCAGATCAAGGCGACGAGCGAACGCAATGACGAGCCCGAGAAGGCTTGCCGGCCGTTCGACCTCGGGCGGGACGGGTTCGTCATGAGCGAAGGCTCCGTGATGCTCGTGCTCGAGGACATGGAGCACGCGAAGAAGCGGGGAGCACGGATCCTTGCCGAGATTGCTGGCTACGGCGCCACCGCCGACATGTATCACTTCACCGCGCCGCAGCCTGAAGGCAAGGGAGCGATGCGCGCGATGCGCCGCGCCCTGGAAAAGAGCGGCGTCGAGCTGACGGACGTCGGCTACATCAACGCGCACGGAACGTCGACCAAGCTGGGCGACGTCGCCGAGACCAAGGCGATCAAGGCGGTCTTCGGCGACCACGCCCACAAGCTCGCCGTCAGCTCCACCAAGTCCGTGCACGGACACCTGCTCGGCGCCGCCGGAGCGATCGAGGCAGCGGCTTGCATCCTCGCCCTCGACCGGGGCCTCCTGCCGCCAACCATCAACCTGGACAACCAGGACCCGGAGTGCGACCTGGACTACGTCCCGAACAAGGCCCGCAAGGCCGACCTCAAGGTCGCCGTCTCGAACTCATTCGGGTTCGGTGGCCACAACGCGACCCTCGTCATCAAAGGCCCCGAGGGCCACTAAGGAGAAAGTCGATGGCAGCCCAGCTGGATTTCAAAGAACTGCAGGACCTCGCCGCCGAGATCCTGGGCATCGAGCCCGAACAGGTGCAGCTCGACAAGAGCTTCGCCAAGGACCTTGCCGCGGACTCGCTCGACCTGGTCGAGCTGATCGCCGCCGTGGAGGACAAGTACGACGTCGAGCTGCCGGAAGCGGAGCTCGAGCAGATGAAAGTGATCGGCGACCTCTGGAAGTTCCTGGAGCAGAAGACCGCCGAGCGGCTGGAGGCATAGAAGTCGTGGCCATCACGAGCGCCTACCGAACCCGATCTGATGCGCTTCCCCTGCGCTCCTTCAAAGCGAAGGGACGCCCGAGCGCGATCGCAAGCGTCGGCGTCTACGCGCCCGACAAGATCATCACTAACTTCGATCTCGAAAAGATGATGGACACCTCGGACAAGTGGATCACCGAGCGCACCGGGATCCACAGGCGCCACATCGCCGCGCCGGGGACGACCACCCTGGAGCTGGCGACGAAAGCGGCGCGCGGCGCGCTGGACGCGGCCGGCATCACGGCGAAAGACCTCGACATGATCCTGGTCGGCACGTCATCGCCCGACGGTCCGTTCCCGTCGATCGCCGCCCGCATCCAGGACGAGCTCGACGCTCCCGGTGCGGTTGCCTGGGACATGCTCGCCGCGTGCACCAGCTTCATGTACGGACTTGCGACCGCAGACTCGTTCATCGCCACGGAGCGGGCAGACACTGTGCTGGTCATCGGCGCCGAGGTGCTCTCACGGATGCTCGACTACACCAACCGCGGGACCGCCGTCATCTTCGGCGACGGCGCCGGGGCGGCTGTCGTGCGCACGGCGCCGGAAGGCTCCGGGTTTCTCAGCTGGTGCCTCGGATCCGACGGCCGCGGCTACGCGCAGGTGACCTGCGGAAACATCGAGAAGGGCGCCTACGCGGCGAAGGACCCGAACCCTCACATCGAGATGGTCGGCCCGGACGTCTTCAAGTTCGCTGTCGACATCTTCATCCGGCAGGCCAACGAGGTCTGCGAGAAGGCCGGCGTCGCGCTCGAAGACATCGACCTGTGGGTTCCCCACCAGGCGAACTTCCGGATCATCGACGCCGCCGCGCGGCGGATCGGTCTCCCCCTGGAGCGGGTCGCGATCAACATCGACGAATACGGCAACACGTCGAGCGCATCGATTCCGTTGGCTCTCGAACAGGCGATGCGCGAAGGTCGCGTAAAGACCGGCGACCACGTCTTGCTGGCCGGCTTCGGTTCCGGCCTGACGTGGGGAGCCTGTCTGCTGAAGTGGGTCTAACGGCATGACGTGGGTGTAAAGCTCACAGGCCCTATCGCGCTGCTGTTCCCGGGCCAGGGCACGCAGAAGCCCGGCATGGGAAAGAACCTTCACGACCGCTACCCGGCGGCGCGCAAGGTGTTCGAGCGCGCCGAAGAGGTCCTGGAGATGCCCGTCCGCCGGCTGTGCTTTGAAGGCCCGGTCGAGGAGCTGAACCGCACCGACGTGATCCAGCCATGCGTGATGACCGTGTGCTGGGCCGCATACGAGGTGTGGCGCGAGAGCTACGGGTTCGAGAACGTCAGCGTCACGGCGGGCCACAGCCTCGGCGAGATCGCCTCGCTGGCAGCCGCAGGCTCGATCCCGTGGGAGACTGCGCTGCTGCTCGTCAAAGAGCGCGGCCGGATCATGGCCCAGGCATCGCACGAGCAGGCGGGCGGCATGATCGCCATCGTCGGGCTCGAAGAGGCGGCCGTCGAGAAGATCCGCGAGCAGGCCTCTGCGCACGGCAAGCTGTGGGTGGCCAATCGCAACGCTGACGTGCAGTTCGTGCTTTCGGGTGAGGTTGCTGCGGTGCAGGAGGCAGAGACCCTTGCCCTGGCCGCCGGCGCGCGCCGCGCGCTCATCCTGACCATCCCCCTTGCTGCCCACACTCCGTTGATGGAGGCCGCCGCTGCGGCTTTCCGCAAAGTGGTCGACAAGCTGCCGATCAAAGCGCCGTCGATCCCGATCCTGGCCAACGCGTCCGGCGAAGCGCTGAGGACGGTGGCCGCTCTGCAAGAGGAGCTGCGGCTGCAGATGCTGCGCCAGGTCGACTGGGCGCGCACGATGGTGTCGATGCGAGCGATGAAGGTGAAGACGGTCGTCGAGCTGGGTCCCGGTCGCGTGCTGGCGAGCCTTGCCGCCAAGCACATCCCCGGCGTCGACACCTGGAACGCCGAAGAGCTCTTCATCGATTTCGCTTGACGTGAGCGAGCTCGACGGCAAGATCGCGCTCGTCACGGGCGGGGGCAAGGGCATCGGTAAAGCGATCAGCCAGGCGCTGGCGACCATGGGTGCGCGCGTAGCCATCAACTACCGTTCGGACAAAGCCGCCGCGGAAGAGACTGCCGCTTCGCTGCCTGGCGCGAGCGCGCACAAGGCCGACGTTGGCGATCCCGCGCAGGTCGAGGCTATGGTCAAGGCGATCGGTCGCGTCGACATCCTCGTGAACAACGCTGGCGCTGTGCGCGACAAGCTCTTGATCCAGATGGCTCCGGCCGACTGGGAGGAGCTGATCCGGACCGACCTCATGTCAGCCTTCGCCACCACGCGAGCCGCCATCATGTCGGGCATGATGCGGGCGCGCTGGGGCCGGATCGTCAACATCTCGTCGATCGTCGGTTTGACCGGCAACGCAGGGCAGTCGAACTACGCGGCGGCTAAGGCGGGCCTGATCGGGTTCACCAAGTCAGTCGCGAGAGAGTACGGATCGCGCAACATCACATGCAACGCGGTGGCGCCGGGCTACGTGCGGACGGAGCTGACCAAAGGCTCCCTGACGGACGAGATGGTCGGCGAGCTGGTCAAGATGACGCCAATCAAGCGCGAGGGCACCGCGGAGGACGTGGCCGCCGCCGTGGCGTTTCTCTGTTCCGAACGCGCGGGATTCATCACCGGCCAGGTCGTCGCGGTCGACGGGGGCCTGTCCCTGTGAGCGCGCTGGCCAAGCAACACTCGGACGTGCGGATTGCCGGGAGCAAGCTGCCCGCAATCCCTCTGCCCACCAACTGCCCGGGGTGCGGCATCGCGCTCGACCTCGAGACGATGCGAAAGCGCAACTACGTGTGCCAGTGCGGGCACCACTTCCGCCTCGGGGCCGACGCCTGGATCGCCCTGATCGCCGATCGGGGCACGTGGCAGGAGCGTTGGGGCGACGTCCGATCGCATGACCTGCTGAACTGGAAGGTGCCCAAGCCGTACCAGGAGGTGGTCGAGCAGCTCCTCGAGGACGGGCTGAACGAGGCCGTCCGGACCGGCACCTGCACGCTGGCGGGACGCGCCATCTGGCTGGCCGCCTTCGATTTTCGCTTTGTCGGCGGAACGCTTTCGATCGTCGCGGGCGAGCGCCTCGCACGCGGCATGGAGCAGGCCGCCTCGTCTGGCATCCCGTACGTGCTGATCTCCGCCTCGGGCGGCGCCCGAATGCAGGAGGGCGTGCTCGCCCTGATGCAGCTCGCCAAGGTGAATGCCGCGCTCGGCCGCCTGCATGCCGCCGGTGTTCCGTACTTCTCCGTGCTCACCGATCCCACGTTTGGCGGCACCGCCGCCTCGCTCGCGCTGCTGGGCGACATCAACATCGCCGAGCCTGGCGCCGCGATCGGTTTCACGGGGCCGCGCGTGATCAAGCAGGCGACCTACGCCGACCTGCCACCCGGATTTCAGAGCGCAGAATTTCAGCTTTCGCACGGCCAGGTCGACCTGGTGCATCCGCGCACCGAAGTGAGGCGGCTGCTCGCGCACCTGCTCGAGATGTACCCATGACGCGCCACGGGCGCAAGCCTGACGAGACCACGCTGACCGTATGGCAGGTCATCGAGCTGGCCCGCCATTCAGACCGTCCCTACTCGCTCGATTACATCCGCCGGCTGGCGCCGGACTTTATCGAGCTGCACGGCGACCGCCTCTCGGGCGACGACCCGGCCCTGGTCGGCGGCGTCGGCACGTGGCACGGGCGCACGACGATGTTCCTCGGGCATCAAAAGGGCCGAAGCCTCAAGGAAAGGGTGTCCCGGAACTGGGGCATGATGCATCCCGAGGGCTACCGCAAGGCGATCCGCCTCGCGCACCAGGCGGCGAAGTTCGGGTTCCCGATCGTTTCGCTGATCGACACTCCGGGCGCCTATCCGGGGGCCGGCGCCGAGGAGCGGGGCATCGCCGCTGCGATCGCGGAGGCGATCATGGAGTGGTTTCGCATCCCGGTCCCCATCGTCGCGGCCGTGATCGGAGAGGGGGGCAGCGGTGGCGCGCTCGGCATGGGCGTCGCCGACCGCGTGATCATGCTTGAGAACTCGATCTATTCAGTCGCTTCTCCCGAGGCCGCCGCCTCGATCGTCTGGCGCGACAACGCGCGCAAGGTGGAGGCGGCGGAGCAGCTCCAGCTCACGTCGCGCGACCTGCTGGCGATGGGCGTCGTGGAAGAGGTGGTCACGGAGCCGGAGGGAAGCGCGAGCGCCGACTATGACGCCGCCGCGATCGCCCTGGACGAAGCTCTCCACCGCCACCTGCAGCCGCTCCTGGCCCAGCCCGCGGAGCAGCTCCTCCAGCACCGCTACGAGCGATTTCGCTACATCGACTCGCTCGTGCACGCGGAACCGCATTTCGGTCCGAAAGTCTGAGAATCGTCGCCCAGCGCGTCAGCTCCGGCTCGGTGACCTGGCAAGAGGATGAATCAGATGCTGGTTCTCAGCGCCATGCAACCATCGGGCCCGGCCTTGTGTTGTTGGTGGGTGCAGCTTCTGATGACGAAGAGTCGAACGTACGGCGCCTGGCGGACAAGGTCATCGACCTGCGCGTGTTCGCGGACGGTGACGGTCGGATGAACCTGAGCCTGGCCGACGTGGTTGGATCTGCCTTGATCGTGTCTCAGTTCACGCTGTTCGCGGACATGAGCCGCGGTCGGCGCCCCAGCCTGCTCAAGGCGGGCGACCCGAAGCGTGCGGAGCAGTTATACGAAGTATTCGTTCATCAGTTTCGGGCGCGGGGAATCAAAACCCAGACCGGCAGTTTTGGAGCTGTCATGCGGGTGAGCATCGAAAACGACGGGCCGGTGACGCTGGTGCTCTCGACAGACGAGTGGCCGACGCGTGTCTGACCGGAGGAGCGCGCTGAGACCCTACCTCGCGATGGCCGCGCTCGCCCTCATCTGGGGCGTGTCTTTTCTGTTGATCAAGGTCGCCGTGCACGACATGAGCCCGACCGTGCTCCTGCTCCTTCGGTCCGCTTCGGGTTTGGTGGGGCTGGCTGTGATCGTGAAGGCGATGGGGCGGCCGCTGATCGGCCCTGGCTGGAGAACCCGCCTCGGCTCATTTGCGTTCATGGCAATCACCAACGCGATCGTGCCCTGGGTCGCGATTGCCTGGGGAGAGGAACGGATCTCCAGCGGGCTGGCCAGCATCCTGAACTCGACCACCACCCTGTGGACCGCTGTCCTCATTTATTGGGCCATGCCTTCGGAGCGGCCGAGCACCGTCAACTACGTCGGCGTCCTGATCGGCCTTGCCGGCGTTGTGATCCTCGTCCTTCCCGACCTGTCGAGCCACGGGGTGTCCGCCAACTTCTTCGGCACGCTGGCGGTCCTGGTGGCGTCGCTTTCCTATGCGCTCAATGCGATCTATCAGCGCACGAGGATGCGAAACGTCAGCGTGTTCGACATCAGCATCGGCCAGATCGCAGCGGCCACTGTCTTCGCCGTGCCGCTTGCGATCCCAACCCTGCCCAGCGTTCACGTCGATCCCGTTTCATTGGGTGCGGTGCTCGCGTTGGGCGCCGGCGGAACGGGTATCGCTTACCTGCTCTACTACTACGTGATGAACAGTCTGGGCGCGGTGCGTGCCTCGGGCGTCACGCTCCTGGTCCCCGTCACCGCGGTGTTCTGGGGTGTCGTCCTCCTGGGCGAGACGGTGAGTCTCCCGATGGTGATCGGGATGGTCGTCATCCTGGCCGGCATCGTGCTCACGAACCTCCGTCGGGCTGGTGAGCGCCGCCAGCCGGAACTCGACCGCGACACCGCCGCCGCGTGAGCGACTATCTCGACGAACACTCTGCGCTGGTCCGCGAGGCGGCCGGCAGGATCCGGCCGCATATCCGGCGCACTCCGTGCCTGACCACAGACCTGGATCCTCAGCTGCGGCTGAAGCCGGAGTGCTTTCAGGTCACCGGCTCGTTCAAGGTCCGCGGCGCCTTCAACGCCATCCTCACACTGGCCGGCCGGCAGCCCAGGCCTGCGGGTGTGATCGCGATCAGCTCCGGCAACCATGCGCAGGCTGTCGCGCTTGCCGCATCGACGGTCGGGCTGCCGGCGCTCGTGCTCATTCCCGAAGACGCCAACCCGGCCAAGGTGGCCGCGACGCGCGCGCTCGGCGCCGAGGTCATCCAGGACGGCATCACGTTCGCCAACCGCGAGCAGCGGCTGCGTGAGGAGATGGCGGCCCGCGGGCTGACGCTGGTCCATCCATTCGACGACTGGGACGTGATCCACGGCCAGGGGACCGCGGCGATGGAGTTGCTCGAGGACGAGCCGGACCTCCGCGTGATCGCAGCGCCGCTGGGTGGAGGCGGCTTGCTCTCGGGTACGGCGATCTCGGCCAAGAGCCACAACGAAGCCCTGCGAGTGATCGGCGTCGAACCCGCGGCTGCCGATGACGCCTATCGGAGCTGGAAGTCGGGAAGCATCCAGTCGCTCGCCGCGGCGCCGACGACCCTGGCCGACGGCGTCCGGACGACCTCGATCGGGACGCGTACGTTTGAGGTCATGTTCGCGAAGGGGCTGGTGGACGAGGTCGTGACCGTGACCGAAGAGGAGATCGCCGAGGCGGTGCGGGTCGCGTGGTCGCGCCTGCACCTGGCGCTCGAGCCGACCGGCGCGCTGCCTCTGGCCGCCCACCTGTCTGGAAAGCTCCCGGCAGGCCGTGCGGGATTGATCCTCACCGGCGGCAACGCCAACCTCGAAACGGTGGCTACACTGCTCCGAACCCGATGATCCCGGTCAAGGAAGTGATGACGCGGAACGTGATCACGTTCCGCGAAGACACGTCGCTGGATGAGGTCGCTGCGACGCTGCTGGCCAAGCGAATCACGGGTGCGCCCGTCGTGTCGGGCGAGGGCCA
>DASQAU010000249.1:0-7172 GCA_035635595.1 Candidatus Eiseniibacteriota bacterium | reverse complement strand
ACAGCGGGTCGACCGGGGCGTCGGCTGGGTTCTGGCTCGGGTCCTGCTCCGTCATCGGGCCGGATCGTAAAGACCGCTTAAGACTATGTCAAGCGTCCTTGTCTTCCGAGTCGTCCTGCTCCTTGGTCTCGTGCTGTCCATTGTTCGGGTGCTTGGTCTTCGTTTTCGGTTGACTCTTTTCGCCGGCGTCCTCACCGCGCTCCTGCTCGCTCGAAGCCGCCGGCATTGAGTTCAGCCGCTGGACTACAACCCCACCCGCGAGCGCGCCAAAGATAAGCGCGCTCACGAGCAGGATCGCTCCGACCATACCGAGTCGGCTAAAGACGTTTCTCACCACGTCACGAACTACCAACGCCGCCGCCTCATCGAACGGTCGCTCGAGCCTTGACGTCCTGGGACGAGCACCTTATACCTTGAAGCGAGCGATGAGCCGAGTTCGGGGATGGGTCGTCGCAGCAGTGCTCGTCAATACCAACAATCACCGGCTGCTCACCCCCTAGACCAAAGCCGCGAAGTTGTCTACGTAGTTCAGGTCGCCGAGTTTCTTGAGGGCCGCCAAACCCTGGTCCGTTTCTGCCTGATCGCCTACAAGCTGTCCACGCTCGGCGTGCCCGCGCCCAAGCTGAGGCACGGCGCCAAGCCGTTCCCAGATCTCGATCGCGGCTGACATCTGGGAGGCGTCGCGGTGGGCAATGGCCAGGGCCCGCCTGAACTGGGCCTCGAGCACCGGGACGCGCAACCTCTGCGCTTTGGCGAGCCCAGCTTCGAGAGCTGTCCCCGACATCGCCGCTCGGCGGTCGCAAACCAGGTTGAGCCTGCGCTCCATCATCTCCGCAGGCGAGCTCTTGCGCAGAAAAACGTCATCCGCCGTGAACGAAACCTCCCCCTGGGTGTATGTGATCCAGGCGTGACTGACGTGGTGAGTCGGAAACCGCCCGAGGATCGACTCCATTGCCTCGGTCGCCGCACCAATCAGCCGGGCATCGCCCCGAGCGCGACCGATGTCGAGACCGGCCGCGAACCCACGCAGCCCGTACCCCGCCGCGTGGCGGCCGGCATCGTTCCACGCTTCCATCGCCCGCCAGAACATCCCGACGGCTTCATCCCAGCGACCGAGCGTGTTCAACGTGACCGCCCGCCAGGCAAAGAGGTGCAGCGCCGGGTACGGAGCCTGGCCAGGAAGGAGGCGAGCGGCCATCTCAGCTGAATGGCGATCGGCCGTGACAAGGTCCCCCATGAGGTACGACATCCAGGCCACCATCGAGTAGGCATCGAGGCGCTCGTACAGGCCGATGCGATCTTCGAAAGCCAGCCGCTTTTGACTCGCCTCCAGCGCCTTGGTCCAATCGTTGAGCGCCTGAGCTGTCCCCGCGAGCGCATCGAGCGCAAGGCTCGCGAGCTCGGGCGCATCGAGCTCGTTAGCGATCTCGAGCGCCTGGTTCGCCTTGTCGTCGGCCTCGTCGATCTCGGCCATCGTGGGGTCGCGCAGGCCTTGAATCCAGAAGGGAAAGAAGGCATCCGCCGCCAGAAAACGTCCTTTCGCTCGCGCGTCGCTTGCGCGGGAAAACAGGTCGCGGCCGTGAGCGCGCAAGTCGTTCATCCATGGTTCGGACGGGCGGTCAGCGACCGATCCGGACCAGCGGGTGGAGACCATCAGCATGCCCGCGAGAGCGCGCAGCTGGTCGTCGACCGGAGCGCCGATTTGCTCGTAACCCTCGAGTGCAAGCCGGTACTCCTCGAGGCCGCTGTCCCCTCCTGTCATGTCACCGATCCACTCATGAAGGCGCGGTCGTTGGCTCGGGTCGACGAAGTCAAAGGACGCGCGGATGTGCCTGACCGCTTCCGGAGTCGCGCCTGCTGCAGCCGCGATCTCAGCCGCTTTGCGCAGCCAGACCGCGGCAAGCTCGCGGCTCAAGTGAGTCGACTCGACGCCCCGGTCCAACGCCGTGCGCAGCACGGCAGCTTCGCGGTAGTGGAACGCAAGGATCTCGGCCACAGCCACCTCGCGCCCCTCGCTGGCGGCTTCGACCCAACGTCCGGCCTCGGTGTGGAGCCTGGCCCGCTCCGATCGTGGGAGGGTGTTGTACGCCACCTCCTGGATCAGGATGTGGCGAAACGCGAAGCGGTCGCTGTCGGCGGGACGGATGAGGTCGCGGTCGGCGAGGTTCTCGCACAGCTCGTGGGCTTGCGCGGCCAGCCCCGTATCCAACGCCACCACACCGGCGGCTCTGAACGACCGCCCGAAAACGCTTCCCAGCTGAAGGATCCTGCGCTCCATCGGTGGAAGGAGGTCGAGGCGGGCAAGCACCGTGGCTTGCACAGTGTCGGGAAGGCGCTCTAGGGAGCCGTGGTCCAGATAGGCGCGCACGAGCTCGCCGGCGTAGAACGGATTTCCTTCCGAACGCTCAGACACCAGCTCGATCACGTCCGGTGCATCGGTGTCGAGCAGGTGTCTCACGAGGTCGGCGATGGCGGTGTCGCCGAGCGGCTCGAGCGCGATGGCCAGATGGTTGCGCCTTCCTCCGCCCCACGCCGGCCGCCGGTCGAGCAGCTCCGGGCGCGCGAGCACGATCATCAGGACAGCAGCGTCGCCGCGCGGCTGCATGACGAACTCGGCCAGGTCGAGCAGGCTGTCGCTGGACCAATGGAGGTCCTCGAAGACGACGACGAGCGGCGTGCGACGGGCCACCGCCTCGAGCGCGGAGCGCCAGGCGGCGAACAGCATGTCTCTGTCCACGCCCTCAGTGCCGGCTTCGCCGATGGTCGCCGCGAGGAGCCTGGCGTCGCGCTCGACATCCTCCACGCCAATGCCTCGCAGCCACGCACCGATCGCGTCGCGAACCTCGGCGGGGGTCGCGTCCTCGCTGGCCCCTGTCAGCGTGAACAGGACCTGGCGCATCGGCCAGTACGTGAGCTGCTGGCCGTATGGAAGGCACTGGGCGGTCGCGACCACCGCATTCGGAGCCAGCGAAGGCAGCCAGTCGAGGAACTCTTCGACCAGGCGCGTCTTGCCGGTGCCGGCGGGGGCGATCACGCTGACCATCGACGGCCTCCGCTCGCTGATCGAACGTCGCGCGGTGAGCTGCAGCTGAGCCAGGTCGTTCTCGCGGCCGATGAGAGGCAGCCGAATTCGCCGCTGCAACCTCGTCTTGCGGGGGCCAACCACCTCACGTGCGGCGACCGGAGCCGATTTTCCTTTGGCCGGGACATGGATCTCGTCGCCAAAGTCGAACGCACGCGATGAGGCGCGCACCGTGCGATCGCTGACGAGGATCGCCCATGGGTCGGCGGCTTGCTGCAGACGTGCAGCGACGTTGGTCGCGTCCCCGGTGATCAGGAAGTCGCCCGCCGACTGGTCGCGGCTGGCCACCACCTCGCCGGTGCTGACGCCGAAACGGATCGCCAGGCGTCCACTGAGCAGCTCGTCGGCACGGATGCGATCGCGCATCGCGAGTGCGGCGGCAACTGCGCGGTCGGGGTCGTCACCGTGCGCAGTGGGCAGGCCGAAGACAGCCATGACCGCGTCGCCGATGAATTTTTCTACCGTACCGCCGTGCTGCGTGACGGTCTCACGGGCGACGGCGTAATAGCGCGTCAGCAGCCCGCGCATCTCCTCCGGATCGAGCTCTTCGCCGAGCGCAGTGGACCCGGCCATGTCGGCGAAAAGCACGGTCACGATGCGACGTTCCTCTGTGGAGACGGCCATTGGAATCGCTAGCCTACCAACCCATTCCTGTGGAATGAGAACCGGCTAAGCCTTGCTTGGCACCCTCACGCGGTCAACCAGCAGCAGCGAGACCCAGAAGATGAACAGAGCGTTGGCGGCGTGCAGTCCGGCGATCGCACGAAGTGGACCCTGCACGTTGGCGTGGTAAGGAATGAGCAGCAGAGACTGCACGATCACCAGGCCTGGGATGGCCAGCATCAGCAGGCGCGTCCGAAGCGGGACCCGGCCGTACCAGCCGACCAGGATCAGGAGGAGAGGCACAAAGAAGACCAGGGTTCCGTTGACGTTGGTGTGCCAGAAAAAGCCGGCGCGTGCGAACACGCCGAGGCCGGCGAGGAGCACCTGGACCACCACCAGGACGACTACCAGGTAGACGCCGTACTCGAAAATGCGGCGCGCCAGCGCGCGATTTCCCTCCACCGCCGCAGACGATAAAGCACAGAATGGCCGTTGACAACATGGAGCGCGGAACGATGAAGATGCCCAGGCCAAGCGAGGACGCCAAGGCCGCGTTCACCCGTTTGGTACCCGACGAACCGGCCATCACGCTGAAGCCGATGTTCGGACAGCTCTCCGCGTTCGTGAACGGGAACATGTTCTGCGGCATCTTCGGCGACGAGCTGGTGGTCAGGTTGCCCGAGGCGGAGCGGGCAGCGGTCAAGAAGCAGGGCGGCCGGGACTTCGAGCCGGTGGCCGGACACAAGATGGGCGGGTACGTGATGGTGCCGGGTGACTGGCGCGCCACGCCCGCGCCGGCGCTGGCCCTGATCAAGCGCTCGCTCGCGCTGACGCGCGCCATGCCTGCGAAGGCAGCCAAGAAAAAGGCGACCGCGAAAAAGCGCTAGCGGCGCTTCGGCTTTTTCCCTGACGGCTTAGCAGTCTGCGGCGGCTTGATCGGCTGTGGCGCTTTGGCCGGCGTCTGGGCTCTGATCGGCTCCGGTGCTTTGGCCGGCGCCTGGGCTTTGATCGGCTCTGGTGCTTTGACCGGCGCCTGGGCTTTGATCGGCTCTGATGATTTGACAGGCGCTTGGGCTTTGATCGGCTCTGGTGCCATCGCCGGTGCTTGGGCTTTGATGGGTTCCGCTGCTGGGGCTGGTTCGGCGAGCTTGGGAGGCGCGACCACCGGCTTGCCCATTGAGACGTTGCCGCTGAAGGTGGCGCCATCCTGAACGACCAGACGCGCCACTCGCACGTCGCCTTTCATCGAGCCCGCCCTTCCGACGATCAGCCGATCACGCGCCGTCACCGGTCCGGTGACGCTGCCGCCCTCATCGATCTCCACGCTGCCGGTGACCTCGAGCGCGCCCTCCACCGTTCCGACCACGCGCAGATCGCCCTCGACGTACAGCTGCCCGATCAGCCGGTCGCGCGGCCCGAGGACTAAAGAGCGCTGGTCGCCGTCGGAACCATTTCCCGCCGGTGCGGAGGTGCGGTACCTAGCCGCCGGACCCGTGCTGCTCAACGTCTCCCATTCGAACGTGTCCGTTTAGGCTCGCGCCGTCCTCGATCTGGAGCCTGCGGACCACGATGTCGCCGCTGAGCTTGGCGTTCTTGCCGAGCGTCAGCTTGTCCTTGACCGTGACCGGGCCTTCGACAGTCCCTTTCACGGTGGCGTTTGCGGCGTCGATCGAGATCTTGGCCGTCGCGCCGGACGCGACGTCGAGGTTCCCCGTGACGCGGAACTCGCCCTCAACCCGGCCGTCAATATGCACGTGGCCGTCATAGACCAGCTTTCCTTCAAGGCTGTCGTTCGGGCCCATCGTGAACTTGCGCTGGCCGTCACGCCTGGCGTCGCCGTTGTCGTCGGCATTGGCCACCGATTGGCTCTCTGCCACTGCCTCCTGAACGTCCATGAGCTTTCGTCACCCCCACGACTTGGATAGGACTCCGGCATACCCGGAATCAGGCGCTAAACGTTAGCCCACAGCGGCTGCGATTCGGCGACAAAATTGTTCAGTCTTTGCCAGGCAATCAATCGGAAGCGGCGGCCTCAGGCGAACTCGCCGAGCAGCCCCTTGGCCGTCGTGCCTGCCGTGCGCGAGGAGATGGCGACGTATGGCTCGTGCCCGTAGCCCTCCTGCATGAGCCTCGCGTTCTCACGGATCGCTATCCGCCAGTCTTCGAGCTGGCTGCGGTGGCAGTCGATGGCCCGCAATTTCATCATCACCTCGTCGGCGTCGAGCTCGAAGACGATGTCGATCTTGTCCGCAAGGATCAGGGGAAGCTCGTTGTCTCCGCCATTCGACAAGCGCATCGCCTCGCGATAGAAGTCGACAACGTGCTGGTCGACCGCGAGGTGATAGAGCGCGGGGCGATCGCCCTCTGACATGGCGTTGACGGCCGAGTCGGTGCAGGCGCCGACTGCGATGTGGTCGGGATGCCCGTATATCCCGTCAGGCCCGCAGGTGACAACTGCTTTCGGGTGCAGCTTCGAGATCTGCTCCCAGATGCGTTGCGTGAGCTCCTGTGGATCGATGCCGCTGACGCCTCCGTCCGGGTAGTCCCACAGCTCGACTCCGCTGATGGCGAGGGCGGCCGCGGCGTCCTCGAGCTCGCCCGCGCGAATCTGTGCGAGATCCTCTTTGGCCGCGCCACGGGGTTTTCCCGTCCAGCCCGCCTCCCCACGCGTGGCGCAGATCAGGTTCACGGGCACTCCGGCGCGGCTGTGGCGCAGGATGAGGCCGCCGCAACCCATCGACTCATCGTCGGGATGCGCCATCACCACCAGAAGGCCGTGGGCATTTTCCATAGCGACCCACGATAGCCCGGCGCCGCTACTGCTTGCTTCGGTCCTCCATCTCCCAGGCATGATCGAGCGCGTGCCACGACATGCGTCTGGCGACATACGGCACAGGCCACTTCTCGACTCGATTCGGATTCGCCAGGCTCTCGAGAATCGACTTGCGGAACGTTCTCACGGCCGCCTTCTGCGCGCCTTCCGGCTCCTTCAGGCGCAGGCCGATCTGCCTTGCGTAACCCCATTCAGCGCTGAGGACGTGGATGAACATCGGGTCACGATCCCGTCCCCCGCCGCGAGGCCCCTTGCGCAGGGCAGAGGGAGCCTTCGCGACAACCTTGTCGAGATACTCCCAGCAAGCCGTGACCAGATCAGTCATGCGTTTGGTTTGCTTGGCGTCGAGAGGCCGGGATTCATCTTCGGCCGGGATTCCCGGCGCGCCGAAATCCGTGGTGGCATTGCCCCTGAGGCGTTCCACAACTTTGAAGGTTGGGTTGGGAGGGAACGGAACCCCGGCCAGCTTGGCCACGGGCGCGTATCGCGATGCATAGGCCGCGAGCGCGTCGAGGGCGGCCTGCTCACTTTTTCCGGCGCGAGACCAGCCCGGCCAGTCAGCCGCGCTCGCGAAGGTCTTTTTTTCGCCGACCTCGAGAAAAACGCGAGTCGGCGCATCCTGAGTCAAGGACACGCCGACTATTTTCGGGCGTT
>DASQAU010000248.1:0-1666 GCA_035635595.1 Candidatus Eiseniibacteriota bacterium | reverse complement strand
CCGCCGACGAAGTAACCCACCACGGCGATCCCGACCCCGATGACGAACATGTCGATGCCGCTGCGGATCACGTTCCGGCCGGTGAAGAAGCTGCGTGCCGCGCCCACGGCAAAGTGCGACAGCATCGCGATCGCGAACGCCACCCAGATGGCGGCGCGGCCCTGGAGCAGCAGAAACGGTGCGACGGGAATGAACGCGCCGACCGCAGTCGCGATCCCGGTCACCCATCCCTCTTTGAACGGCGTCGCGTGTGCCTCGCCGATCTTCAGCTCCTGCTGCACCTGCTCACCCAACGCGCGCACCGGATCGCGCATTACTTCCTCCGCCATGCGGCGCGCCGTCCGGGGATCCACGCCTTTCGCTTCGTACTGCAGGGCCATCTCGTCCTCTTCCACGTCCGGCATCAGGCGAATCTCTTCCTTCTCCATCGCGATTTCGTGTTCCCACACCTCCTGCTCGCTCTTCGCTGCCAGGTACCCGGACGATCCCATCGACAGCGCGTCCGCGATCATCCCGGCGACGCCGGAGATCATGATCACGTGCGGCTGCACTGCCGCGCCGATCACGCCGGCCACCAGTCCAAAATTGGCCGTGAGCCCGTCGTTGAACCCGTACACGACGTTGCGCAGGAATCCGCCCGACCCCGTCTTGTGCCACGGCTCGCTGCTCGTGCCCGTGAGGTCGGCGAGCGTCCCGGCGTGCGCCGCGGACTCCTTGGCGAGCTGCAGCGAGACTTCCTGCGCGTCGGGGAGACTCGATTCATTGTGGAGGTTGAGATATCCCTTGACCTCCTCGCCCTCCTCGCGGAGCAGCATCGGCAGCAGGTACCGCGTCCCGAAGCGCCGTCCGAACCACGCCCGGAGCTTCGCGTTCAACGACGGCCGGGCGTGATCCACGGTGTGGCCGTGCTCGCCGAGAAGCTTGGTCCACATCTGCACGTGGCGCTCCTCGACGCCCGCGAGCTTGATGTAGACGTCCTTTCTGTGCGGATCGGATTCCTGTCCGGCGAGGGCGAGGTAGAGGTAGGCCGCGTCGGCTTCATCCTGCCAGTGGTGCAGCCATTCCTTTACCTCAGCCGTGGGCATGCGCCAAGCTACTACCTTGCAACGCCTTAAGGAACCGTGATTTCCCCTAGGATCGTTCTCGCGACCTTCTACGTACTTGTGGCATCATAGTTTTCGGACAATGACCGTGTCTCTCGCCGTCCCGGATGTCCTCGTCGCCCGCGCGCAAGCCGGAGATGAAGCAGCTCTCGAAGCCCTGTTCCGAGCCTTCGAGACGCCTGTCTACAATCTCGTCCGGCGCATGCTGCGGCGGCCGGAGGATGCCGAGGACGTGCTGCAGGAGACGTTCCTCGAGGTGGTGCGCAACATCAAGCAGTATCGCGGTGAAGGCCATCTCTGGGGTTGGATCCGCCGTATCGCGTCGACCAAGGCTTTGATGCGGATTCGTCGTGATCAGGTGCGGTTGACGGAGTCGCTGGACGACGAGCCGGGGAAGCCGGGGATGCATGTCGGCGCCAACATCGATCTGGAGCGCGCGTTCGAGCACCTGTCCGAGACGTCCCGCGCGGTGGTGTGGTTGCACGACGTCGAAGGCTACACGCACGAGGAAATCGCGGAGCAGATGGGCAAGTCAGTGAGCTTTTCCAAGTCGCAGCTGGCGC
>DASQAU010000247.1:0-8721 GCA_035635595.1 Candidatus Eiseniibacteriota bacterium | reverse complement strand
GGGTCGAACAGCCGCAGAGTTTCGATCAGGTCGCCTTCCCATTCGGCCCGGACCGGCGCATCCGCGAGCGTCGGGAACACGTCAAGAATTCCGCCGCGTAGAGAGAACTGCCCGCGATCCTCGACCAGCGCCTCCCTCGAGTAGCCGAGCTCGACCAGGCGGCGCGCAACGGCGACCGGATCGGGGCCTTTTCCGGGAGCAAGCAACAGAGTCCCATCCGCAAGGTCCCGCGCGGAGATCGTCTGACGGGTCATCGCGCGGCGTGAAGAGACGACAACGGTCGGTTCTTCGCCCGAGCGCGCCAGCGCGGCCAGAGCCTCAAGGCGCTTGTTGACGGATTCGTCGAAGGCGGGTGGCCGGTCGAGAAACGATATGGCGATCTCAGAGAAAACATGCACCGCGGGATGGCCGGCCAGCCAGGGCCGCAGCTCGTCGGCAAAGCGCTCTGGTGCCGGGACGAGTATCACGACGGACCGGCGCAGCGCTGCGCACGCGCGGGCCAGCGCCCCGGCGACGATCGGCCACGCGGGCCGGGGCAGCCGCCCGACCTCGAGCTGGGGCGCGCTGCCTCCGACCCAGCGCTGCAAAGCCGGCGTGGCTGAGATCGTGCTCTCCCAGATCGTGCTCATGCGAGCTCCTCACACCCGAGCGAGCCAGGTCTGTTGTAGCGGTCCATCGCACGCTCGACGCCGGCCTCCAGCGCCAGCTCCAACGCGCTGGCGACTCCATCGATGATGGCCGGAATCCGCTCGGACTCGGCTTTGGTGAAACGACCGAGGACGTAATGTCGACCCGACTGAGACCCCTTGCGCGCGGGCTTTCCGATGCCGACGCGGAAGCGGACGAAGTCGGGCGTGCCGAGGGAGCTGATGATCGACAGCACCCCGTTGTGGCCCGCCCCAGAGCCCCCACGCCTGATTCGCATGCGGCACAGAGGCAGGTCGAGCTCGTCGTAGACCACCCAGACCTGCTGCGGCGGGACGCGGATGTCTCGGACCGCCTTCGCGACCGCGTGCCCGGAGAGGTTCATGTACGTCTGGGGCATGACCAGCCACACGCCGCGCGCTTCCGAATGACCCACCAGGGAGTCCCATCGCTTGCGATCCACCTTCACGCCGAGGCGCTTCGCGAGCTCACGCACACATGCAAATCCGAGGTTGTGGCGCGTGTCGGCATACTCCGACTCCGGATTGCCCAGGCCCACGATCAGACGCTCATCAACGCTCGGTTTTTCTTCCATCCAAAATCCAGGTAGACGCACTTAGGCCCGCGGCGAGTGCCGCAGACCATCAGCGAGAGTTTACCGGGAGCTCAGAGCCGTCCCGGCGCCAGCTGAAGTCCTGACCGCGCGAGGGCCGCGATGGTGAGGCGTGACATCTCTTTGCGCTCCGCCGCCGAGGCGTGGTCCCAGCCCAGCAGGTGCAGCAATCCATGTACGGCCAGAAGACTTACCTCCGTCTGGTCCGTGTGACCGTACTGCTGTGCCTGCCGGAGAGTCGCCGGCCACGAGATGGCGAGATCGCCGACGTGATGACCTGAGCCGGCGAATGAAAGAACGTCGGTTGGCGAGTCGATGCCCGCGAACTCGAGGTTCAGCCTGCGCAGCTCTTCGTCGCTGGTCAGCCTAAGGGCGATCGTCGCCTCGCCTGCCGGCAGGCGTGCCTCCACCTCTGGCACCGACGCCGCACGCTGCATCAACCGGCGCAAGAACGACGGTGGAACCGGGGACCGAACCGCTTTGAAAACCTCAACCTCGAGTCGGGCTCGCTCAACCACCGCCAGCAAGTAAACCCGTTACAGTCCAGCGCGTGCGAATCCTGGTGACTGGCGGAGCGGGTTTCATCGGCTCCCATGTGGCCGACGCATACATCGCAGCCGGCCATGAGGTCGCTGTCCTCGACAACTTCAGCACCGGCAGCGAAGGTAACGTCAACGAGGCAGCCGTCGTGCACCGTGTCGACCTGCGCGATCAGCCTGCGGTGGACAAGGCCGTCGCCTCATTCCGGCCGGAGGTCGTGAACCATCACGCCGCGCAGTCCGAGGTGCCGAAGTCAGTTGCCGACCCTGCAAACGACGCCCACATCAACATCGTCGGCGGCCTCAATCTGCTCAAGGCGTCTGTCGACCATGGCGTTCGCAAAGTGATCTTCAGCTCTACCGGAGGCGCTCTCTACGGCGAGCCCGACGTGGTGCCAGCCGATGAGGACCATCCGGTGCGACCTCTGTCGCCGTATGGCACCGGCAAATTTGCGTTCGAGCAGTACCTCGGAACGTTTCAGCGAACCTTCGGGCTCGACTACACCGTGATGCGTTACGCCAACATCTATGGCGCGCGGCAGGACTTTGCCGCAGAGGAAGGTCGGGTGATCGCGATCTTCGCAAGCCGCATGCTCGCCCGCAGGCCGGTCACCATCGACTGGACTGGAGAGCAGTCGCGCGACATGCTTCACGTTGGCGACGTGGCCGTGGCGAACCTGGCGGTGCTCGACAAAGGGTCTGGAGGCACATTCCACATCAGCACCGGGATCCCCGTCACGATCAACGACCTCTACCGAAAGCTCGCCCTGCTCACCGACTACCGGATGAAGCCGAACTACGGCCCGGGGCGGAAAGGCGACGTCTACCGTATCGCCCTGGACAACGGGCGAGCGCGCCGCGACCTTGGCTGGGAGCCTCGAGTCAACCTCGAAGAAGGCCTCAGCCTGACGGTTGACTATTTCCGCGAACAGGTCACCAGCCCAAGTCAATAAGTCGATCGTGGATTACATCTTCAAGTGGGTCGACATATTCGCCCGTCTTCATCGGGTGGGCGCGAACGCTCTCCTGATCTTCGGTGTGGTGCTCGGAGTGTGGGGGACCTACCAGTACTTCCGCCACGCGGCGGTTTCCGGCGGCTTTCGATCGAGCTACCTGATCATGGCCGGATTGACTGCAGTTCAAGGCTTGCTCGGCCTGGCTGCGTTCGCGCTCGGCGCCCGCCCGGGGGGCCAGCTGCTGCACCTCGTTTATGGAATCTTCGCGGTCCTGTTTCTACCGGGCGCTTACCTCTACGCCCACGCCGGCAATCCCAGGCGCGAAGCACTGATCCTGGCCGGAGCGGCGTGGACCGTGAGCGTGGCCTACTTTCGAGGGATCGCCACCGGCTAGACGCGGAACAGCAAGCCCACCCCGTACGTGAGCGCAGCGACGAACGATCCCACCACAAGCATCTCTACGCCTGACCGGACACCGCCCTTGCCGGTGAAGAACGACCGCGCCGAGCCGATCGCGAACAGGAAGGCGGCGCTGAAGGCAAACGCGATCGCCAGCGCTCCGAACCCGTGGATGACTCCACCCAGCAGGAGCCGGCCGAGCAGGTAGCCCACCACCGGAATGGCCCCACCGATCAGGGTCGAGATGCCGGCCACGACTCCCTCGCGCGTTGGGTTCTCGAACTGCGACTTGTCAATGCCGAGCTCTTCACGAGCCTGGGTCTCCAGCCACACCTTCTTGTCCTGCGTGATCCGCCCGACGATGGTTTCGGCCTCCTCGGGGGTCAGGCCTTTGGAACGGTAGATCCGGACGAGCTCTGCGCGCTCGAGGTCCGGCATAGCTTCAATCTCCGCCGCCTCGCGTGCAAGCTGGCCCTCGAAGACCTCGCGTTGAGACTTGCTCGAGAGATACGCCCCGCCCGCCATGGACACGCCGGACGCGACCATGGCGGAGAGCCCGCCGATCAGCACGACTCGCGGGTTGACCGTCGCACCGCCGACGCCCGCGAGCACACCCAGGGTTGCGGTCAGCCCGTCATTGACGCCATAGATCACGTTCCGGATGCTCTCGATGCCGCCGCCGTGCCACTCCTCCTCCTCCTCGGCTGCACTCGCGCCGCCTGTCTCGTGCGCCGCCAACGGCCTTGACGTCGTTGGGTCGCCGGTCACGTCTGATGGCGATTGGTGATCGAGCTCCTCTGGGAGCAGCTTGCGGAGCACGCCTTGCGCCCGCTCGTCGGTGACGGTTGAGACCTGGCTCAAGTAGGAGCGCACGACAACTCCCTCGGCGGCTCCCGCAAGCGCGAGAGCCGGTCCGATGCCGGCGACGCGCGCCAGCACCGCCAGCAATCGAGCGGCGAGCTGTGGCCTGTGGTTCGAGGACTTCGCGCCTCCTGAACCCAGCAACGACGCCCACGCTTCCGCATGGCGCTGCTCGGTTTCGGCGAGCAAGGCGAGCCGGCGCTTGAGGTGGGCATCCGACACGACCCCGGCCAGCGCTTGATAGATATCGGCCATCCGTGCCTCGCTGTCCAGGTTCGCGCGAATGGCCCGCGTGTCGGGGGCGGACATCGATCGCTCAGTTGGGGTCACACCTCTATGGTAAGGACGGCTTGCTTCCCCACTCGTGCCGAAGTCGCCGGCGAAGCCAACGGATGAGGGGTTGGAGTCCAGTTCGGGTGATTGTCTTAACGTAGGGGCCCCGGATGGACCCGACCTCACTGATGACTAAACCCAAAACCTCGTCGCGCGCTCCCGAGACCAAAGCCGGACGGCGCGTCCTCATCACCGGCGGCGCCGGCTTCCTTGGGGTCAATGCCGCGCTCGACCTGATTTCATCCGGGTGGCACGCGACTGTGCTCGACAATCTGAGCCGGCCCGGGACCGAGCGGAACCTCAAGTGGCTGATCACCAAACATCCGGCGCGAACCACCTTCATCAAAGAGGACGTCAGAAACGCGGGCGCGCTCGCAGACCACGTGAAGAACCAGGACGCGATCCTGCACCTCGCCGGCCAGGTCGCGGTCACGACCTCGCTGGTCGACCCGGGCACCGACTTCGACGTCAACGCGCGCGGCACCCTCAACGTCCTGGAGGCCGCGCGCCTGCACAATCCGCACGCGCCGTTTGTCTTCGCATCGACGAACAAGGTCTATGGAAAGCTCGACCGAAACAACGTTGCCTGTAAAGAAAGCCAGCCCATCGACTTCCACAGCCCTTATGGCTGCAGCAAGGGCGCCGCCGACCAATACGTCCGCGACTATGCCCGCTGCTTTGGCATGAATACCGTCGTCCTGAGGCAGAGCTGCATCTACGGCGCTCACCAGTACGGAACCGAGGACCAGGGCTGGGTTGCCCATTTCGTCCATTCGATCCTCAACGACCGGCCGATGACGATTTATGGCGACGGCACGCAGGTGCGTGACCTGCTCGATGCGCGGGACCTTTGCGCTCTATACGCGACGGTGATCGATAAGATCGACCAGACGCGGGGAGAGATCTACAACGTCGGCGGCGGCCCGGAGAACCAGCGGAACCTGCTCGAGGTCATCGAGCAGATCGGCGAGCTGACCAACCACAAACCTCAGTACACGTTCGCGGACTGGCGCGAGGGAGACCAGACGTACTACGTCAGCGACATCAGCAAGGCGAAGAGCGTCCTTGACTGGGAGCCGCGGGTGGCGTTCGACCAGGGTCTTCGGGACCTGATCGGCTGGGCTGCCTCGGTCAACTAGCCGCCGGCTTTCGCTCGCACGTGAAGTGACCGCAGCCTCCGGGTAGCGAGCGCAGAAGTCGCGCCTCCGTCCATGCCGTTGTCGCGACGGCGCGGCTCGCCCCGCGCATGAGCTGGCCGGCGAATCCTCCGCGCGAGGCGGACATGTCCTCCACGGACCCGCTGACCGGTCCTCGCATGTCCAACCACGTGAAATAGGCGAGGTCGAGAACCTGCAGCAGAAAGTGATAGCTCCACCGTGTGCGCACGACGGGCAGACCGCATGCCGATGCCATGGTCTGAAACCGGTCAGCCGAGAAAACCTGAATGTGCCCTCCGTGCCTCACCTTCGCCGTCCATCGCGTGCCACATCCGACGAGGCGGTAGAGCGTTCGCGGCTGTCCCTCGAGGGGAAGCACGATGTGGAATCCGCCGCCGGGCTTGAGGACCCGCGCCACCTCGCGAAGGACTCGCTCGGGGTCATCCACGTGCTCGAGCACGTCGACGATCCACACGAAATCCAGCGTCCCGTCCTCAAACGGCAGGCGCTCGGCGGTGGCCAGGCGAAAGTCGACGCCCTGGGCTTCGGTCCGCGCGGTGGCCAGGGCTGACTCGCTCAGGTCACAGCCCAGGACCTCGAGATCTGGGCGCGCCCGCTTGACCGCTTTGGCGATCGAGCCCGCTCCACACCCAACGTCCAACACGCGACCATGCACCTGCTCGAGATCGCCCAGCAGGTAGCGCAGCTTGAGCCCGTTCATGTACCAGGGTCTCGGCCGCACGGGCGCGGCGCCCCAGCGCTTGGCCTCGTAATCAAACGCTGCCGGCGGCTTTACGTGCTCATCCATCGTCTGAATCCCACGCCTTTCTCCGCCTGAGCCACCAGCCTCCAAGCCACTTCCGGACCGGACCACCCCACACCGGCCACGCAAGGATCGCGATCAGCGTAGCCGCGGAAACCGCGATGCCCGCCCAGTCGGCGACCGATTTTTCGTAGCGCCACTGGACCTCTGCTGGAAACCGCGTGCCCCTAGGGAGCAGGCTGTACATAAAGCCCGGACCTGCGCGAAGGACCTGGACCTCATGTCCGTTTACGTAAGCGTGCCAGCGGTCGAACCAGCTCTCCTTGAACAGCACGCCCCTGGCGCTGGAGTCGACGGTGATCGTCACCCGCTGAGGCCCATCGCGGCGAGCTGACGCAGTCGCAGTTAGATCATTCCTTGGACGGCTCGCCCATGCCATAGCCGTGGTGAGAAAGCGCGACTCCTCTGCGCTTCTGTAACTGTCTATGTGATACGGAAGGTTGAGGCCGGACCAGACCACGCGACCCTGACCGAACTCTCCGGCCACCACTACGCTGTCCGTGCCCGACCACAGGACTGTACGCGCCCAGCTCCTCACTCCAGTCGCAACCGACACCGTCCAAGGGCCGCCGTCATAACGAGCCGGGCCGAAACTTGAGAAGTCGATGCCCTCTGTCAGCGGCGAGCTCTCCGCCTTGAACCGCCAGTCGCCATTCACGCCGCGACCCGTGGCTCCGGTGATTGGAAGCGGTTCGTTGATGCCGGAGCCATCGGCGAGGGGAGATCCACTCGCGTCGATGACCAGCCCGCCGCCCGCGCTGACATACCCCTTCAGGAGGTCGAAAGCGTGCGCGGCGTCGTGCGCGAGGGCGCCGTAGATCACAACCTCATCGAATTTCGCCAGGTCCTGGGCACTGTAGTCGTCTACGTATCGACCACCTTGCACCGGTATCGCGTGTGCGGTGTCGAAGTCGCCGTATGACAAATCGCGAAAGACAAGCTGATAGCTGTCCGGCCCGCCGATGACCAGGATGACGGGCGCGTTGGAGGCGACTGCGATCGGTGTCGGTCGCAGGTACGAAAACGTCAGGCTCGGACCGTCTTGCGTGGATGGCACGGCCCTGTAAAGGTCTGGGTGACCGGTGAGCTTCGGAACCACGCCGGCAGTGCTGGGCATGTAAGGCGACGGCACATAGACCCACTTGACGGCATACCAATCGAAGAGGAAGCTGCGCTGTCCCTCGCTTGCGGCCCCGTCCCACGCCGTCGAGTCAAGCCAGAACTGCCAGTCCGGGTTCCTGATCTGAGGGATTGCCGCGTAGCCGCGCGTCTGTGGCACGTCGTACACGGCGTTGAGCCAAACGGAGAGGTTGTCGGTCGGGCTCGCGACACGGAAGTTGGTCTCCATAGGGTCAACCGGCTGCCAGCCGGCCAGCGCAGTCTCGGGTCTCGCCGGGTCGCGCACCATGGTCTGAGTGACGAAGGGAATCACGGCCAGGACGGACACGAGCGTCGCCGCCGTCACGATGAAGGCCGCGCTGTTTCGCTGCCAGGAAACAGCTGGGACTTTGATGGAGCCAAGCGCGAGTCCCGTCAGCGCGGCGAGAAACCAGGACGAAAGAAACAGCATGTCTGGGCTGCGAAGCCCGGCGAGTCGGGGCAGCGGAACGAGCGCATACACCAACAGGACCGCGGAGAGCCCTCCGCAAACCAACATCAACCTGTTTGCCGTTGCCACGGATGGCCGCGATCGGAGTCGGAGCCAGCCGATCATGGCGAGCGCTGCAATCGGCACCAACGGGAAGAGGGGCGAAACCAGGCCGTCGATGCCGAGAGTGGGATAAACAGCGGTGACCTGGCTGCCGGACTGAGCGTAAAGAACCAGCGGCAGGTAGTAGTAAGCGCTCAGAAGCACCGGAGGGACCAGCAAGACCACGCGCCACCTTCGCGCGTGCCCGTTTCGGTCGGGGACGAGAACCAGGACCAACCCCACGGCGAAAATGGCCAGGGCGCCGAGGACGATGTGGCTGTTCAACGCGCCGAAGACCGCCGCCAGGCACATCAGGTAACGCGTCGTGGTAGGTCGACGCAGGAACAGAGCGGCCAGCAAGAAGGCGAGCGACGTGAAGCCCATGCCGAAGACCCTCGTGTAGAGGCCGGCCTGGACGAACGGAGTCCACACCGCCGGCGTCGCGATCAGCAAGCCGGATGCAACGATGCCGGCCAGCCTCGAGCCTGTCGCAATCCTCACCAGGGCGTACAGGCTCAGCGTCAGGGCGAGATAGCTGAAGGCGATAAGCAGGTTCATGGCGACGGCGGCATCCACTCCCAAACCGGCGAGGGCGCTCGCAGCGAAATAGAACAAAGGTGGATATCCGCCGAGAAAAAACGGCGACCCGCTGTACCAGTCGTAATTCCAGTCGACCGCCGGAAAATCCCTGAGCACCAGGACCAC
>DASQAU010000246.1:0-4567 GCA_035635595.1 Candidatus Eiseniibacteriota bacterium | reverse complement strand
GGATCCGATCGAGGTGCTCGAGCTGGCCGCCGGCCGCATCCAGCACGTGCACCTGAACGACCTCGACGCCGGGCTGGCGGGGCAGGTGAGCGAGCACGGCGAGGACTACAACGAGGCGGTCGGCCTCGGTCTTTTCAAGCCGCTTGGCGAGGGCGTCGCGCGGATCGATCGTGTCGTCGAAGCCTTGCGCAGCTCGAAATACCGAGGGTGGTACACGCTCAGGCAGGAGACGAGGCTTGCCTCGGCCGACGACCGGCCCCTCGGGCGCATCAGCCGATCGCTCGAATACCTGCTTCCGCTGCTCGCTTGAGATCCGTCGAGGACTTCCCGGCCGAACCTCAGATCCTGCGGCCCGCGGCGGACCAGTAAGGCTCGCGGATTTTTCGTTTGAGGAGCTTGCCCGCCGCGTCGCGCGGCAGCTCACTATTCAAAGGGCAGAAGTCGATCGAGCGTGGCTTTTTGTAACTCGCCAATCGCTCGGCACAGAACGCGATCAGCTCTTCCTCGGTGACTTTCGCGCCATCCGCACGGAGCTGCACGACCGCCTTCACCGATTCGCCCCACTGCTCATCGGGCACTCCGATCACGGCGGCGTCGAGCACTGAGGGATGCGCGTGTAGCACCGCCTCGATCTCGGCGGGATAGATGTTGACGCCCCCGGAGATGACCATGTCGATCCGGCGGTCGCAGATGTAGTAGTAGCCCTCGGCGTCTCGGTATGCGACATCGCCGACTGAGAAAAACCCGTCGTGCAGGCTCTTCCCGGTTGCATCCGGACGCTGGTAGTACTCGGCGAGCCAGGTGTTGCGAACCATGAGCTCGCCGGGCTCGCCTTCCACCACGTCATTGCCCGCGGCGTCGACCAGGCGAATCTCCTGGCCGGGAACCGCGGTGCCGCATGACCCCGGCTTGCTGAGCTGGTCCTCGGGCCTGAGGACCGTGTTGATGCCCGTCTCCGTGGCGCCATAGAACTCCCAGAGCACCTTGCCGAAGACCGCCTCAGCGTGCACCTTCAACGCGTGCGGACACGGTGCAGCGCCGAGGATCAACGCGCGCAGCGATGAGATGTCTCGCGGCTTTTTCTGCTGGGCGTCGACGAGTCGCTGGAGCAGAGTCGGTGCAAGGAACACGGTGGTCACGCGATGTCGCGCGATGGCGTCGAGGGCTCCTTCCGCCTCGAACTTCGGCTGCGTGACCACCGTCGCACCCAGGACCTGGTGCAGCGCGGAGAAAAACGAAACGGCGCTGTGATAACCGGGTCCGCACATCAGGTGCACGTCGGACTGGCTGAGCTCGAAAATTGAGATTACCTGCAGCACGTTCGCGAGGTCGACGCCATTGGGACGCCACGCACCCTTCGGGTGGCCCGTGGTGCCGGACGTGTAGATCATGGAAGCCGCGAGCCCGTCTGCAGCTGCATACACGGGTTGCCACCGCCCGGCGGCGTGCTCCATCAGCGCGCCATACGAGAGCCAGCCTTCGGGGACGCGTTCGCCGAGGGCGACAAATCGGACGTCGCCTTTCACCTCACCGGCGGCGGCCATCACCGCGTCGACGTGGTCGGGCCCCGCCAAGACGACCCTGGCGCCCGAGTCGTTGAGGACGTATGCGATCTCCGGCCCGCGCAACCGGTAGTTCACCGGCACCACGACCATGCCGGCCCGGCGAAGTCCGTTGGCGATCTCAAACCCTTCGATGGAGTTGAACGACATGACGGCGACGCGATCACCGGCTTCGCAGCCCAGGCTCTTGAAAACGCGGGCCGCTCGATTCGCAGCCCGATCCAGCGCCGCGAAGTCGACCTTGCGATCCCCCAGGATCACCGCGGGCTTGTGCGGAAGCGCTTCGGCGTGGCTCGCCAGGAAGTCAAGATCGGGCACGACCCAATCCTAGGACGGTGTAGGCGTCGCCTTGGGACTGGGCGCGCTGCACAGCGCACCGGACGCCAGACCGAAAGTGGACGCCGCCGGCGGCACGCTGCCGGACACCACCACGCGATAGCGGAAGCACCCACCGAGCAGCAGCCAGCTCGCTGATGGAGCCCAGTGGTGGAAGAAGACACCTGCGGGCAGCGGCGGGTACTGAGAGAGCACGGCCGGCGTCGCGTCCGTGATCGATTCGATCGGCGACGTCTTGCTCGAGTCGAACTGCCACAGATAGATCTTGGTCAGGGGTCGCGCGGCAGGGGTGTCGGCGGCGGCTGGCAGCTTGGTGGCGTTGAGAAGAGAGTCAACCATCGCCTGCGGTCCGGGTCCGGGCTTCAGCATCTCAGCAGTTTCATTGGGCATCGGCGTGGACCAGTCCGTGCCGATCACGTTTTTGCCGGTCAAGTACTGCTTCGTCGGCGAACTGCCGTCTTTGCCAGAGGTGGCGTAGACCTGGAGCTCGCCGCTCACCGCGAGCACGATCTCCTTGGAGTCGGGGCTGAATGAGAGGCCGTCGACGTGCGGGAGCTTCGAGTTGACGCGCCGCGGGCCGCTCACGGAAGGGGTCGGCGTGGGCGCCGAGGGAGATGACGCCGACGGGGTGACCACTGCGTTCGGGCTTGGTGAGGCCTGGGGAAGCGTCGAGTTGATGGGCTGGATCACAGCGCCGTGATCGGGCAGCGAAACGGCTGCCAGCGTGCCGTCCTCCGAGATCGCAATCGGCCCGTCGTCGGGACCGAGCTTCAGCGGGAACGGATTCAAGACACCGGCGTCGGCGTTGAGCCAGTACCACGCCCCGGTTCCAAAGGCGCGCACCGCGAGCAGCCCTGATCGGCCTGGCGCAGCCCCCTGTGTGAAGAACGCCGCCTGGTTGGGCGGCTTCGCGAGCACCCGCAGAGCGCCGGCCGCCTGCGTCAGGTCGAGCGCGTCGACCTCGTACGTCGCGCAGCACCCGACGGTCAATGCAAGGTAGTGCGAGTTGGCGACCAGACCGATGGGACCTTCGCTCTGCGAGTCCAGCGACGCTGCGATCGGATCGATCGCGCCTGTGAACGGATCGACGCGAAAGATCCAGTCGTACGGCACCACGCCTGTGGTGGTGCGTCCTTCGGCGGGCCGGTCGTCGTGGACGGTGAAGTAGAGCACCGGGTGTGTGACGCCGGGCGCCGGTCCCCAGACGGGCCCCGCGACCCGGAAGGCGCCGCCGCCTGGCAGTGGAGCCAGGATGGTCGACTTTCCCGTGGCGGGGTCGATCACGCCGACGCCCTGATCGGCAACATAAGCGATCAGTCCTTGCGACAGGCCTCCAATGATCGGGGTGGGCGAATGTACCGCGACTCCGCCGCCCCCGCAGGATGAGATCGCAATCGCCGTAATCGGCGCGAGGACATGTCCGCGAAGGCGGCAAAACAGAGAACGAATGTCAGACTTCAGCAAGCTGCCGATGTTACCTACCCACGTGTTACGAGCGTCGCGACCGGTTCGTTACGTGGCCGAGATGAAAGTTCTTCTCCTCGCCATGTCGGCCGCCCTCGCCATCACCGCGTGCGGAAGCGCCGGAACCGGTTCAGGGACGGCGAGCCCGAGCTCTGCTGTGGGCTTTGACAAGGCTGTCAGCGAGAAGGACACGACGGCCACCTTGCGGGTGGGCCAGAAGCTGGAGGTCGTGCTTCACGCTTACGCCGGGATGAACAACTGGACACCTCCGAAATCCAGCGACGAGTCGGTCCTCGCTCCAAGCGTGAACCCGGCCGCGACCGCGGCACGCGGCGTGACCCTGGCCGGCTTCAAAGCGTTGGCGCCCGGCGAGGCCGAGATCAGGTCGAACGCAAGCCCTAACTGCTCGCCGGGTCAGGCGTGCCCGCAGTACATCGCCGTCTACTCGGTCAAGGTCACCATCACGCCTTAGAGATCAGCCCGCGGCGCGGATCGCCGCCGCAATCGTCTCCAGCTCTGCCCGGCCTGGCGGCTGACCGTAGCGCTCGGGGAAAGTCAAACCAAAGCCGTCGTTCGGGTACCGAGGGATCACGTGGACGTGGAAGTGCGGAACGTCCTGGAACGCGATCTCGCCGTCAGCGACGAACAGGTTCACGCCGCCCGCTCCCAGCGTGCTCCGAGCGACCGATGCGAGCTTGCGCGCGACGCGAAAGGTCCGCATGGCGACGGTCTCGTTGAGGTCTGCCATCAGGACGGCGTGCTCGCGCGGCACCACCAGCATGTGGCCGTGCGTGATGGGCTGCACGTCCATGAACGCGACGACCGTGTCGTCCTGGTAGGTGAAGGTCGCGGGCGAGTTCCCGCGCAGGATCTCGCAGAAGATGCACTCATCGCTCATTACGGCCCGAAGCTTAAGGCTGTGTGAAGCCGATCGGTGCTATTCCGATTCGGTTGTCGATTCGATCGGCGCCGGCTCCGGGACCCTCGAGCCGTTGGTGTCCGCAAGCGCGCCGTTCTCTGCAGTCTCGGGCAGAAGCCCGGATTCCGAGCCGTTGGTGGCGAGGGGGCTGTCCCCGTTGAGCGAAGCATCGGCAGGTCGCTGCCCGCGACGGCGACGGCGAGTCCGGCGATCGCCCCGGTGAGGGCGCGAGAGCCGCTGGACGTGGGAGCGAATGCCAACGCGCTGGCATGCCGTCACCACCGCG
>DASQAU010000245.1:0-3657 GCA_035635595.1 Candidatus Eiseniibacteriota bacterium | reverse complement strand
CGCTGGATGAGCTTGCCGACCTCGGTCGAGCCGGTGAAGGCGACCTTCTTGACGCCGGGGTGCCCGACCACGAGCGATCCTGTCTTGCCGGCGCCCGTGACGATGTTGACGACGCCGGGGGGCAGCTCCGCCTGCATGCAGATCTCAGCGAAGACCATGGCCGACAGCGGAGTCGTCTCGGCGGGTTTCAAGACAACTGTGTTGCCGGCGGCCAGCGCGGGCGCGATCTTCCAGGCCAGCATCAGCAGCGGGAAGTTCCAGGGAATGACCTGGCCGGCGACGCCCAGCGGTCGGGGCTGGCGGTTGGGGAAAGCCCACTCCAGCTTGTCCGCCCAACCCCCGTAATAGAAGAAGTGGGCGGCGCTGAGGGGGATGTCGACGTCGCGCGATTCCTTGATCGGCTTGCCGCCATCCATGGTCTCGACGACCGCAAGCTCGCGTGCGCGCTCCTGGATCAGGCGCGAGATGCGGAACAGGTAGCGGGCTCGGCGCGACGGCGCGAGGTGCGACCACGAGTCGAATGCCTGGCCGGCAGCTTTCACGGCTCGGTCGACGTCGACCTCATCCGCCTCTGACACCTCGGCGAGCTTTTTCTCCGTCGCCGGGTTGATCGTCGGAAAGTGCTTCTTGCTGTGCGGCTCGACCAGCTTTCCGTTGATGAACAGGCCGTACCGCGGCTGGATTTTGACGTGGTCGATTGATTCGGGCGCCGGTGCATACTCGAAGACCTGCTTGGCGAGCTCTGTGCTCTGCTTCTTGGTGATCGCCATCAGTCGATCGTGAAGTAATCGGGTGACTGATACACGCCGCTGCGTTCCTTGTCGATCTGCATGAGCACGTCGTTGAGAAGCGTGGAGGCGCCAAGCCTGAAGAGATCCGGCGTCATCCAGTCGGCACCGAGCGTCTCGTAGAGAAGGACCAGGTAGGCAATGGCCTGCTTGGAGGTGCGAATGCCGCCCGCAGCCTTGAAGCCCACCGGCCGGCCGGTCTCGCGCACGAAATCGCGGATCGCCTCCATCATCACCAGGCTCACCGGCAAAGTCGCCGCAGGCTGCACCTTGCCGGTCGAGGTTTTGATGAAATCGGCGCCCGCAGCCATGGCGAGGATGCTGGCGCGACGCACCGCGTCGTACGTGCCGAGCTCGCCCGTCTCGAGGATGACCTTGAGGTGCGCGCTGCCGCACGCTTCTTTGACCGCGACGACCTCGTCGTAGACCCGCTGGTAGTCGCCCGCAAGGAACGCCCCCCGGTCGATCACCATGTCGATCTCATTCGCGCCCGCGCGCACCGAATCCTCTGTCTCGGCGATCTTGATCGAGGTAAAGCTCTGGCCGGAGGGAAACGCCGTCGCGACCGATGCAACCCGCACGTGGCTGCCGCGCAGGTGCTCGACGGCGTCCGCGATGCGCGCCGGGTAGATGCAGATCGCCGCCACCGAGGGAATCGTCGGGTCGCCGGGCTTGGGCCGGATTCCCTTGGCGCAGAGGGCGGCCACCTTTCCAGGCGTGTCGGAGCCTTCGAGCGTGGTCAGGTCCATGCAGCGGACGGCCAGGTCGAGCGCCCAGAGCTTGGACGCCTTCTTGATCGAGCGCTTGGCAAGCGACGCTGCGCGTTCGTCGGCGCCGACCTCGTCCACGCTGCGCACTCCGCGCATGAGCGAGCCGATGTGGGTCAGGGACAGTGCAGTGGCCACCATTGGGATTATGCGACGGCAGCTCCTATCCTTTTATAGGCGACTGATGGGGAGCTACGAGGATTCGATCGCGGCGTTCCGCGCCGGCGAGACCGGGCTGGCTGAAGAGCTGGCCCTCGAGCTGTTGAGCCAGGCGCGCGACGGCGGCGCCGTGGGCGACCAAATCGAGGCTCTCTGCATGCTGGCGCGGGTCGCCTTGCGTCGCGGCGATCTCGACCACGTGGGTGCCCTGGCCACTGAAGGGCGGGACTTGGCCCGCAGGGCGGGTGAGCCGCGGCTCGAGCGGATGCCGATTCACCTGCAGGCGGTCGCGGTGCGCATGCAAGGCGCGTACTCGGAGGCGAGGGTCCTGTACCAGGAAAGCATCGAGCTGAACATCCAGCTGGGCGAGGAGCGCATGGTGGCGCTCGAGCATCGCAACCTCGCCTATGTGGAGCTGCACGATCACCATCTCGACCGGGCGCGACAACTGTTCCATGATGCGGTGCGGAAGGCGCATGCTCTGGGCCTCGACTCTCTTGAACCGTTCTTCTTGCTCGACGCCGCGGTCATGGCGTTCGAGGACGGCGATCGGCAGAAGGCGGCCGAGCTGGCGGCGGCCTCCCGGGCGGCGATCGCCCAGACGGGTCAGATTCCCGACCCCGACGATGCTTTCGAAGAGGAATCGCTCGAGGCGGAACTTTTCTGGATGGGGCCTAGCTGATCAGCTCGTCCGCTAGCAGGTCCATCAGCAGCCCGTCGTGCCACGTGCCGTCCAGACCCCTTTCATAGTTCCGCATGACGCCGACCGGGCGGAAGCCCACCTTGGTGTAGCAGCGGATCGCGGCTGCGTTGTCGGCGGCCGGATCGATGACGAGGCGGTGGTGGCCCTGGTCGACGATGAGGTGGCGGGCCAGCGTGCGGATCGCGTCGGCGCCGAGCCCCCGGCCGTGGACCGCAGGGTCCAGGTAGATGTCGATGCCGGCGTGGCGGTAGTCAGGCTCATCCTCGGCATGCCACTGGATCGCGCCGGCGACCCGGCCGTCGTGCTCGATGACGAATGTCTCGGTTCCCTCTTCGGCAAGGTCCTCGGCGACCGAAGCCGCCATCTCCTCTCCCCCGCGCCACCAACGCAGGACTTCTGGTGTCGACCTGATCCTCGCCAGCTCAGTCACGTCTGCGGTGGTGGCTGGTCGCAGGGTCACTCGTTCGCCTTGAAGCCTGGCCATGCTCAGCCGCGCAGCGCGGCTTCGGCGTCGCGGACGAGGTCGCGAACGATCTCGATCGCGGGCTTGATGTCGTTTACGACGGTGCAGGATTCACCTGCCCAGAGGGGCGCGTATTCGATGTCACCGTCAAAGTCAGGAGGCGCGGTACCGATTGCATACCTCGGCCAGTCGGCGCGCTCTCCGTTCCAGATCGTCCGTTTGCCGATGGACGTCCCTTCGCCGGGACGTTCTCCGGTCGGGGGCCGTCCGGCGGCGTCCCATTCCGCAAAGGTCTTGTTGCGCAGAGTCCGGTGCGGTGCGCCCGGCCACCAGACGTCGTAGAGCTCGTTCAAGACGGTGTCCTGTGCGCTGCTTTGCACGATTCGCAATTTGTAAGCCGGATGAAGCCAGGCTTCATCACTTGCGACAAAACGCGTCCCGAGTGAAACGCCTTGAGCGCCGGCTCGCAATGCACGTGCGACTCCGGCACCATCACCGATCCCTCCAGAGGCAAGCACTGGCACAGGGTCGATCGCTTTGATCGTCGCCGGCAACAGGTCCCAGATCGACGTGGTCCCTCTGACATGGCCGCCAGCCTCGATACCCTGGGCTATCACCCCGTCTACGCCCGCATCGGCGGCAGACTTTGCCTCGGCGACCGATCCGACCTGGATGAAGACCTTGACGCCGGTACCGCGGGCGCGCTCGACGTAAGGCGCCGGATCGCCCCAAAAAAGAACTACGACTGCGACATGTTCGGCTATCGCCATGGCCATC
>DASQAU010000244.1:0-7576 GCA_035635595.1 Candidatus Eiseniibacteriota bacterium | reverse complement strand
ACGGGCGTAAGGCTCACGCACGTGAAGCGCGCGCCTCACGCATGGCAGCACCCGTTCCGCCGAATCGCGTGGCGGTGATCTCCGCCAGGATCCCGAGCGCGGTCTCCTCAGCCCCGCGGCCACCGAGGTCGAGGCCGATCGGGCCGTGCACCCGCGCGAGCTGTTCCTCGGTGAATCCTTCGGCGCGCAACGCGTCGAAGCGGTTCTGGTTGGTCTTCCTGCTGCCGATCGCCCCGACATAACCCGCCTGCTTCCCCAGCACTGACCGCAACGCCGGAAGGTCAAATTTCGGGTCGTGCGTGAGGATGACGACATAAGACGAGTTGTCGATCGAGAGGCGCGCCATCGCTTCGTCCGGCCACGCGACGATCAGCTCGTCGGCTTCCGGGAATCTCTCCTTGCTCGCGAACTTGGCTCGCGCATCGACGATCGTGACGCGGTAGCCCATCAACTTGGCGAGGCGGTGCAGCGGGATCGCGATGTGGATCGCGCCGATGATGATCAGGTGGGCCGGTCGGCGGAAGGGCTCGATGAACATATCTCCATCGCGACGGGCCAGCTCGGAGCCTGATGGTGCGCCTTCGACCAGCTCCGCCTCGCCCGTGACCAGGTTCGTGCGCAGCGTCGCCGGCACATTCCGCTGAAGCATCTCGATGAGCTGTTCATGCACGCGACCGAGCGGCTGCACGAACACCTCGATGTGACCGCCGCACGCAAGGCCGACCTCGAACGCGACGTCGTCCGCCACGCCGAAGGCGGCGACCTTCGGCTCGCCCGCCCTCAATACTTTCTGAGCCTCTTCGAAGACAGCGCCTTCGATGCAGCCGTTCGAGACCGAGCCTGCCATCTTGCCTGATCGGGTGACGACCATCTTCGACCCCAGCGGGCGAGGGCTCGAACCCCACGTCTCGACGACTGTGGCCAGGGCAATCTCTTCGCCCGCCTTGGTCCACTCGCCGAGCTCGCTGAGAACCTCACGCAATTTCTAACGCGTCCTCGTGCGGCTGTCCAGGCCCGCGAGCAGGCGGCCCAGGTCTTCGAGCGCCGCAACGTTGTGGGCGGCGAGAAAGTCATCGCACAGCGGCAGGGCGGCGGCCATGCCTCGGGTCAGCGGCTGGTAGCCGTCTGACCCGAGCAGAGGGTTGAGCCAGATCAACCGGTGCGCCGAGCGGCGGAGATGGACGAGCTCAGCAGTGAGCTGCGCAGGGTCGCCACGGTCCCATCCGTCGCTGACGATGATCACCACCGCTCCGTGGCCCAGCACGCGGCGAGCCCAGCGCCGGTTGAAGTCAGCCAGCGCGTCGCCGATGCGAGTGCCGCCGCTGAAATCGTGGACCCCCTTGCTCACCGATTCGAGGGCGCGGTCGAGGTCGCGATAGCGAAGCAGTCGGGTAATCCGCGTCAGGCGCGTCGAGAAGACGAACGCCTCGAGGTCCTCGCGCCGAGCGATCGCGTGCGCGAAGATCATCAACAGGCGCGAGTAGCGCTCCATCGATCCGCTCACGTCGCAGATCAGAACCAGCGGCCGCCTCCGCACTCGGGGCTTGCGATGGAAGAGCCTCATCAGCTCCCCGCTTGACCGGATCGCGTGTCGTGCGGAACGCCGCAGGTCGATGCGACCCCCGTGAGCCGGACGCAGACGGCGCGTCCGCCGCTCCGCGACTCGCCAGGGCGCCTGCTCGAGGAGGCGCCGCACCTGCTCGGTCTCCTGCCACGTCATCTGGTCGAAGTCCTTGTGCCGGAGCAGCTCCTCGGCGCTGTAACCGCTCGAGCTGGCCGGTACGGCGGTCGGGTCCTGCTCCCGCTTCATCTGCGAGCTGTTCAGCCCGAGCGCGTTCGCCCAGACCTTGGCCCGCTCGGGCGACATCGGCAGCGCGCGGCTGCGTCCCGGCATCACCCCTGCCGACGCGCGAGGGTCGGGCGGCGCCCAGAAGATGTCGAAGGCCGCCTCGAAGGTCGCGATGTCCTCCTTGCGGCTCACGAACACCGTGCGCAGCGCGTTCCGGAAATCCACCTGCTGCACGAGATCGATGTGGGACAGAGCGCGGGTCGCGTCGGTCAATCGTCTCGGACCGGCCTCCATGCCGGCGTCATGCAGCAGCCGCGCGAACGCCCCCAGCCGCGGCAGAAGATCTGGAGACTGGTCAGGCACCTCTGGCCTTCTCGACGAGCGCCGGCACCTGCTCGCGCACACGCTCCAGGTCCTCCTGGTACTTGAGCGCCGCACCCAGAGTTGCGTTCACGAGGGTGGAGTCGATGCGCGTCGCTCCCAGCGCCGCGAGCGATCGCGCCCAGTCGAGCGTTTCGGCGACGCCCGGCACCTTGTACAGGTCCATGCTTCGCAATCCCTGGACGAGGCCGGCGACCTCTCGCGCAAGGCCATCGGCTGCCTCCGGCGCTCGGGCACGGACGATCTCGACCTCCTTCTCGAGGTCGGGGTAGTCGATCCAGTGGTACAGGCAGCGCCGTTTGAGAGCGTCGTGCACCTCGCGAGTCCGGTTCGAGGTGATGACCACGAACGGGGCTCGCTTGGCCTTGATGGTGCCGATCTCGGGGATCGAGATCTGGAAGTCCGACAGCAGCTCGAGCAGGAACGCCTCGAATTCTTCGTCCGAGCGATCGATCTCGTCGATCAACAGCACCGGCGGGGTCGGATCGTCGTTGTCGATGGCGTCGAGGAGCGGGCGGCGCAACAAGAACTCCGAGCTGAAGATCTCCCGTTCGGCCGCACGGCGATCCTCTCCCTCGCTCATCAGCCGGATGTGGAGCAGCTGCCGCGGATAGTTCCATTCATAGACGGCGTGCGCGAGGTCGATCCCCTCATAGCACTGGAGACGGATCAGCCGGGCGCCCAGGACGTCAGCCATGACCTTGGCCGCCTCGGTCTTCCCGACGCCGGCCTCGCCCTCGATGAAGAGCGGCTTTTCCAGCTTGAGGGCGAGAAATATCGACGTCGCGAGGCCGCGGTCGCCGATGTACTTGCGCTCGCGCAGGCGCTGCTCTACGTCCTCGATGGTGGTGGGAGCGCCCTCGGTCACGGGCAAAGGTTACGAGGTTACTCCCCACGAACTCCGCGGCTACGCCGTGAGTTCGTGGGGACCCCTTTCAAGGCTCGGCACGAATGCCGAGCCACCCTGGCCTCACTGACTCGCTTGCTCGATCGCCCTCTTGGTCAGCACCCGCGCCAGGTGCTTCTTGTACTCGGGGCTCGCGCGCAGGTCACCCGATGGATTCAAGCCGTCCGACGCGTGCTGTGCCGCCTCCTCTGGCTTCGCACCCTTATGAAGGGCGTCCTCGACCGCCTTCGCCCGGACGGGAATGGGTCCGACGTTGGTCAGGCCGATGCGCCAGTCGCCGTTCATCTTCTGGGCCGCCGCGCCGACGATCGCCCAGTCGAAAAGGCGGCGCCGGAACTTGATGTACTTGTGCGGGCCATTCGCCACAGGGAACACGATCTCGGTGACGATCTCGTCCGCGGCGAGCGGTGTCGTGAACAGGTCCTTGAAGAAATCCTTGGCGGCGATCGTGCGCTGGTTGGTCACGATTTCCGCATCGAGCATCAGGGCGATGGTCGGATAGTCGCCCGCGGCGTCCGCGTGCGCGGCCACTCCGCCGATGGTGCCCATGTTGCGTACCTGGTTGTCGCCGATCTCGCTCGCAACCTCGGCGAGGATGGGCAGCTTTTGCTTCACCACATCTGAGTGTTCGATGGTCACATGGCGCGTCAAAGCTCCGATTCGCAGTTTGGATCCGTCCGCTTTGACGTAGTCGAGGCCTTTGATGCCGTTGATGTCGACCAGGGCTTTGGGCTGCGCGAGGCGCAGCCTCATGAGCGGGATGAGGCTGTGGCCGCCCGCCAGGACCTTGGCGTCCTCGCCGTATTTGTTCAGCAGCTTGGCCGCCTCCTCGACGGAGGAGGCGCGGGCGTATTCGAATGCGGCCGGGATCACTTGCGTGCCTCCTTTCCATTGCTAGACGCCCCGCGCGCCAGCTGAATCTGCTTCCAGAGTCGGTCCGGGCTCGCCGGCATATCGACATGCTTGATCCCGAACGGCGACAGCGCGTCGCAGATTGCATTGATCACGGCGGCAGAGCTCGCGATGGTGCCGGCCTCGCCGATTCCCTTCACACCAAGCGCGTTGGATGGGCTTGGAGTCACTGTGCTGCCCAGCACCAGCTCTGGTATCTCGTTCGCGGTCGGGACAAGGTAATCGGTCAAAGTGCCGGTCCTCAGCTGGCCGGACTCGTCGTCGTACACGACCTCCTCGAAGAGCGCCTGGGCGATGCCCTGCACGATGCCGCCGACAATTTGACCCTCGACGACCATCGGGTTGATCACGTTGCCGCAGTCATCGACTGCGATGTACTTGCGGAGGTCTACTGCGCCGGTCTCCGGGTCGACCTCGACCACGCAGACGTGCGCGCCGAACGGCCACGTGAAGTTGGGTGGATCGAAGTAGCTGACCGCTTCGAGTCCCTGCTCCATCCCTTCCGGCAGACCCGCCCCGTAGCTGGCGAACGCGATCTCGCCCAGCGCCTTCGACTTTTCGGGACTGCCCTTGACATGGAAGCGGCCCTGGTCGAAGACGATGTCGTCTTCTGCCGCTTCGAGCAAATGCGCCGCCAGGCGCTTGGCCTTGTCGACCACCTTCAAGCATGACATGCGGATTGACATCCCACCCACCGCCAGGCTGCGGCTGCCATAGCTGCCGTAGCCGAAGGCGGGACCTTCCGCAGTGTCGCCATGTCGCATCTCGATCGAGTCGTAAGGCACGCCGAGCGTGTCCGCCACGATCTGGGCAAATGTCGTGTCATGGCTCTGGCCATGTGAATGGGTGCCCACATACACGGACACCCCGCCAGTGGGATGGATGCGAACCTGTGACGCCTCGACCAGAGCTACACCGGCTGCGGGAGCCGTCGCCGCGCTCGGCCCGAGTCCGCAGATCTCGATCCAGGTCGATAGGCCGATGCCCAGGTATCGACCCTGCTTGCGGAGGGCTTCTTGCTCGCGACGCAGATCCTTGTAGCCGGCGAGCTCGAGCGCCTTATCCAGCGTCCCGTCGTAGTTCCCCGAGTCGTAGACGAGTCCGAAGTTGTTCGTGAAAGGGAATTCGGTCGCGAAGTTCTTGCGCCGTACCTCCGCGGGGTCCATCCCAACCTCGCGCGCGACCAGGTCGATCGCCCGCTCGACAAGGTGAGTCGCCTCAGGCCGGCCGGCCCCCCGATAAGGATCGGTCGATGTCTTGTTCGTCAGGACCCCGACGGTGCGAGCGGCGATGTGCTTCCACCTGTATGCGCCACCCGACAGCAGGCAGGCGACCGCCTGAAAGGCTCCAAACACCCCCTGATACCCGCCGAGGTCGAGGTATTGGGTCACCTTCAACGCGACCAGTGTTCCGTCCTTCTTGGCCCCTACCTCGATGTCGAAGAACTCGCCGCGGCCGTGCGTCGTGGCGACCAGATTCTCCGTACGTCCTTCCATCCACTTGACGGGCCGGTTGGCAAGCTTTGACGCGATCGTGGCCAGGTACTCCTCTGGGTACGGCCGGATCTTGCTGCCGAAGGCGCCGCCCACATCCGGGCCGGCGATGACGCGGACCTGGCTCTCGGCCAGCCCACACGCTGTCCCCACAAACAAACGGACGAAATGTGGGATCTGACTCGAGGTCCAGAGCGTGAGGCGCTTGTCGTAGTTGTCATACTCGGCGACCACGCCGCGCGCCTCGATCGCGATCGGAAAGAGCCGCTGCTGAAGAATTCGCTCTTTGACCACGACATCGGCTTCTTTCCACACTTCGGGCGAATCCGGCGAGTAGGTCAGATCCCAGCCGATGTTGTCCGGGCCGCTCGAGTGCACGGTGGGGCTGCCCTTCTCCATGGCCTTCTCGATGTCCATGACCGCCGGCAGCGGCTCGTAATCGACCGTCACCAGCGACGCCGCATCGGCAGCTTGGTATCGCTCGTCTGCAATTACGACGGCGACCGGTTCGCCCTGGTACACGACCTCGTCATGCGCGATCGGAAACTGGTTGGGCACAAACTTTTTCTCGGCTACGAACGACGCGGTAACCGGGAGTCCGCCCGAAATGTGGTCTTTGAAATCCGCGTACGTGTACACGGCATGGACGCCAGGCGCCTTCTTGGCTTCGGAGGAATCGATCGACCGGATCTTGGCGTGCGCGTAAGGGCTGCGCACAACAGTCATGTGGGCCATACCCGGGCGCGTCATGTCGTCGACATATCGACCGTGCCCTGTGACGAGGCGCGGGTCTTCGCGGCGGTGGATCCTCGCTCCGATCATCGTTGAAACGGCCATGTCAGCTCCTCCGCGCGGCGGATTGGCGCTCGGCAGGCTTGGCATGGGCGCCGCCCATCGTCTTCGCCGCCGACTGCACTGACTTGACGATGTTCACGTAGCCCGTACACCGGCAGAGGTTGCCTTCCAGGCCTCGCCGGATCTCATCCTCCGTCGGGTTCGGGTTCTGATCGAGGAGATACGCGGCGGCCATGATCATGCCAGGCGTGCAGTAGCCGCATTGGAGTCCGTGCTCGTCCCAGAAGGCCTGCTGCAGCGGATGCAGCTGTCCATCCGTCGCCATGCCTTCGATCGTGGTGAGGCTGCGGCCTTCCGCCTGGACGGCGAACATCGTGCAGCTCTTGACGGCCTTCCCGTCGACCAGGATGGTGCAAGCGCCGCACTGGCTGGTGTCGCACCCGATGTGAGTGCCCGTGAGGCCGACCACATCGCGCAGGTAGTGCACGAGCAAGAGCCGTGGCTCGACCTCATGCTCGTGCTTGTGCCCATTGACTGTCGTCGCGACCTTGTGCTTCATACGCTCCTCCTCTAAACCCCAGGGGGCGGCGGCGCCCGGGACCTTGTCGGTCGACCAGACGAGCTGAAGGCGAACCTGTCTATTGCGCTACTTTTAGCGGCGAAATGCAACTAGAAAATTCGTTCAGCGTCGGCGCGCCTCCGGATCGGGTGTTCGCCTACCTGCTGGACGTCAACAAGATCGTTGGCTGCGTGCCCGGGGCGGAGCTCTCGGAAGTGGTCGATCCCAACACTTTCAAGGGCAAGGTCAAGGTGAAGGTGGGCCCGATCACGGTGGCCTACAACGGCACGGCCAGGATCGTGGATCGAAACGAAAGCGACCGCTCCGCCACGCTCGAGGCAGAAGGCCGAGAGACGACCGGGCCCGGCTCCGCACGGGCCAAGGCGCACATGAGCGTGCAACCCGAGGGCGCCGGCTCCGTGGTCAAGATCGTGACCGACTACAGCGTGGCCGGGCGCGTCGCGCAGTTCGGGCGCGGGGTGATGGAAGACGTGTCCCGCCGGATCGTCAACGATATGGCCGCGTGCATCAAGTCAAACGTGGAGGCGGGCGAGCCGGCGACAGGCGGCGCCGAGGGTCCTGGAGCATCCGCAGCGAGTGCCACGCCTCAGGCGGAGGCGACCACGGCCAAGCCGGTCAACGCGTTCGGCCTGCTCTTTTCGGTGCTCTGGTCCCGCGTGCGGGCGGTGTTCTCGAGGGGATCAGCCTAGGTACACCGCCAGCATGTGGTCGCGGTTGAC
>DASQAU010000243.1:0-4836 GCA_035635595.1 Candidatus Eiseniibacteriota bacterium | reverse complement strand
CGATGTCACAAGCGTCGAGCTGCTCGCGTCGGCTGCGTTCTGGCTTGGGGCATGGCTCTCCTTGATGTTCTTGCTGCCCCGAATCGCAGCGCGTCATTCAATCAAGCCTGGCTCGCTACCCATCTGAGGCAACAAAAAGGGTCTTTGCCTTAACAGGCAGGGTTCCGGATTCGATTCGACCGCCCTAGGTTGGCGGCATGCGCAAACTTCTCCGACAACCGCTCACCTGGATGGTGATCGCCGAATGCGTGGTGGTCGCCTTTCTGCTGGTGCTCGTCTGGAACCTGGTCGCCTCCGCCGCCGCACAACACGCGGGCGCGGTCACAATCCAGGCGCCAGGGCCGCCGGCGCAGGGCTCGGACTCCCCTCAACCAGAGCTGCCTGAGCCGGCGCGGCCGGCGGGGCGCGTTCAGCTGCCTGGGCTCACCCTTGACCCTGGCTTCTGGCGCGAGAGGCTGGCCCAGCTCAACCGAGAGCAGGTGGGTCTGGAGCAGCTCGAATGGCGCCTCGTACACGGCGCCATGGACGCGGCCCAGCGCTACCTGGAAACGGTGGTTCTACCCGCGATCGTCCGGGCTGAGCGAGCCTAGCCTTCCCACCTGGTGGGGACTGGTTAGCCCTTCTCCGACTGCATGGTTACGTTGCCGTTCAGCGTGGCCCCGTCCTCGACGGTGAGCCGCGCCACCTTGACGTCGCCGTTCAGGCGGCCCGAACCGCCGAGCGTCAGTCGCTTTTTCGCGGTCACGTTGCCTGTGACCTGACCCCGGACGTTCACGTTGGCGCCTTCGATCGACGCCTGGATGGCGGCGCCTTCGCCGACTGACACATCACCGCTCGCCTTGAGCTCTCCCTCGACGTTGCCTGCCACCTTGAGGTCGCCTTGAATCTCAAGGCGCCCGTGGAGGCTGTCGCGTGGGCCGAGGTTGACAACGTTTGTCCCCCCGTTCTGAGCTGCCCCTTGCGGGTGGGTTGCAGATTTTTCAGCTTGGGCCATGTGGGAATCCTCCACTGCGTTGATCGTGCCTTCCATACTCTGTAGTCAAACTCTGAGCGCGAGGCAGACTTGCGCTCCGCGATCAAGCGCAGTCCCCGGATTTGAGCGAGCTTGCATGGTAACAGGGTGTCCCCAGACGTAGAAGCAGGAAAGGATCGGGGCCTGGGTGCCCGACGATCCAGGTTTTTTGGAGCGCTGCCGCAGCCTTGATGGACCCGGATACCTCGGACGAGATGGTCGACCACCTGGTCGACTTCTTCGATCGCATCGCCCCCTCATACGACAGCTGGGCCGGCGGCCAGCACGAGCGAGTCGCCGCGAGGCTGGTCGACCTCGCCGCGCCCAAGAAGGGCGAACACGTGCTGGACGTGGGCACCGGGACGGGGCTGGTGGCGCACCTGGTCGCGCCGAGGGTCAGCCCCGGCAGCGTGATCGGCATCGACCTTTCGGACCGGATGCTGGCGCTGGCCCGCTCGAAAATGGCCAAGAACGTCCAGTTCCTGGGCATGGCAGCCGAGCGCCTCGTCTTCAAGCCGGAGACCTTCGACCTGGTCACGATGGGCGAGGCTCTTGCCTACCTGGCCGATCCCACCGACGCCCTGGCCGAGGCGCACCGGGTCCTGCGCGCCGGCGGCCGTTTCGCGGTTTCCTGCCAGCGGCGAAGCTTGAGCACGCGCGCGCAGGATCTCTTTTTCCAGGGCCTGGCGCCGCTTGCGCGCCGTCACTATCTGAGCCTGCCGCGCTTCAGCTCGGAGCGCGCCCGTTTCGGCGAGCCGGACGTGCTGCCCAAGATCCTGCTCGCCGCGGGCTTCGAAGTCACTCGTGTGACCGAGATGGTGACCGGCGGCCGGACCCGCGACGCTCGCGAGTGGACGGACCTCATGTCCGGCGCCGGACCGCTTCCCTTCACGCTCATCCGAGCCCTGGGACCCCGGTATCGCGATGAGCTGGAAGCGGAGGTCGAATCAGCGATGGACAGCCTTGGCGATCCGGACGACGCCTATCGCTACCACCACTCTTACTTGATCGCAGTAGCCCTCAAGCGCTGATCGATCGTCAGGAGCATCACCACAGCCGCCACAACGCAGAGCGCGGCCGCGATGCCGAAGATCTCGCGATATTCCTGCAGAAAGGCGGCCGCGACCAGCCTGGCCAGGTGATCGACGCGCGCCCTGAGGTCGGGATCGGTGAGGACGGGCGTGCCGAGCATCTGATGAAAGCGGTGCAGGCCGAAGGCGGTCAGCGCTGACAGCCCGACCATCATCCCCATCGTCCGAGCCAGCACGACCAGGCTGGTGGCGAGGCCGTGGCTCTGATCGCGAGTCAGCGCCAGGACCGCCGCCGTCAGCGGCGCGATCACGATGCCAAAACCCAACCCGCAGACCGCGAGGGCGATGTCGGCCTGACGTAAGGGCCCGAGGTACAGGTCCAGCGCGTTTGCCGGCCAGGTGGACATCTGCAGAAAAGCGCCGGCCGAAAGCGCCATGCCGGCCACTGCCACCGCGCGGCCGCCGACGCGCCCGGCAAGGTAACCACCCAGCAGCGCCCCGACAGGGATTCCCACCAGAAAGCGCGAGAGCAGCAGTCCGGAGCCCAGCTGGTCGAGGCTGAACACCAGCCGGCCGAGGACTGGAACGTCGACCAGCGCGACCATGAGGGCGACCCCGATCAAGAGGTTCGAGGCGGCGACGCCGATGAAGGTCCGGCTCCTCAGGAGCTCGCGCGGAACAAGCGGTTCCAGGCGCCGAACCTGCCGCCACCCGTAAAGCGCGAGAAACACCACGCTCGCGATTCCGGCCGGGATCAGAAACGCGCTGGTCGCCCGGTGATCCGGATCGTCAGGGTAGAGGGCGACGACGAGCAGTCCGAGCCCGAGCCCCAGCAGCGCGGCGCTGATCCAATCGACCGACGACGTGGCGCCGCTTGGCGATGCTGAGGAACGGCGTGTTGCGATCAGAAGGCCGGTCGCGCAGATCGCCGCCAGGGGTAGGTTGAGCCAGAAAACAAAGCGCCACCCGCCCGCAGAGGCGGCTAAGGCGGCGAGTGTCGCGCCGTAGAGGGGGCCGAACACGCTGCCGGCCTCTTGAAGGCCCGCCACGGACCCGAGGGCGAGGGAGCGGGCGCCGCCCCGGTACAGGTCTGCCGCGAGCGCGAGCGAGAGCGGCACCAGCCCGCCGCCTCCCAGGCCCTGCAGCACCCGACCCGCGACGAGCCAGGGTAGGCCCGCGAAGCTCCATAAGCCGGCGGTCGCGGTGACAGCCGACCCGATGGCGAACGCGACCATACAGGCGGCATAGACCGGCGCGCGGCCGCGCGCGTCCGAATAGGCGCCCAGCAGCGGCATCGCGACGACGTAGCCGCCGAGGAAGCCGGTCACGATCGGCGTCGCCTGCTCGAAACGGTCGATCGTCAGCCCGACGTCGGCGATCATCGCGGGCAGCAGGGTGACCACCACGTAGGCGTCGAGTGCCGCGATGAAGAGCCCGGCGCCGGCCAACCCGAGCAGTACCGGTTTTGGCACGGGTGCTACGGCGAAGGCGGCGTGATGTTGACCGTGGCGTTGAACCCCGAGATGTTCACCTCGACCGAGGACTGCTTGCCGCCGTCGCCGAAAGCGCCGTCGAGGACCGCCTTTCGGATCAGGTGGTCTGACGATCCGACCCAGAGCTCCGCGTTCACGTCGACGTTCGAGCTCAGCTGGGGGAGCATCCCACTCACCTGTGCTCCGCTGTATGTCGCATCGATCTTCTGGACATCCACGTCACCAACCTTGTCTGCGCCGGCGGACTTGGGATTGCGGCCGGAGGGGATCACTGCGGGCAGCCCGCCGGAGGGGTCGAAGAGCTTTGCGAGGTCCGGGATCGCGGCGGCCTCGCTTCCCGTCAACTCCTGGAAAGTTGAAAACGGAACGTGCAGGTACACGTGGCCGCCGGAGATGATCACCTCGAGGCTGATCGTGAAATCCTGCTGCTTGACGGTATAGATGGTGTCGCTGTCGGCCGGCAGCCGCACCGAAGTCCTGGCGCCGACCAGCGTGAAGCCCTGGAAGGTGATCGGCTCCTTCGTGAACTTCAAAGTAGCGGTCACGGTCTGCAGCTTTGCCATCGCGGCTCCCGCGTCGCGGAGCGTGCGTGCCGGGTCGACGGCCTGCTGCTGGCCTACGCAGCCGGCGCTGAGCGCCACAACCAGCGCGACCACCACGAGCCCTCGCCTCATCGCCACCACAGTACTCAGTCGTTCTTGGCGTCGCCGGCCCGCACGATGAGCCGAATGGGCCGGTCATAGAAGACGTAGTCCCAGGCCCAGTTGATGAGCACGATGATGCGGCTCCGGAAGCTGATCACGTTCACGAGGTGGACGACGAGCCACATCATCCAGCCGAGAAAGCCGGTGAGCCGAACCGGTCCGAGCTGTGCCACGGCCGAGTTGCGACCGATGGTGGCCATGATTCCCGGGTCCTTGTAACGGAAGTTGGTCGCACCGTAGTTCCGCAGCAGGTCCTTGATCGTGGCCGCAACCTTCCTCCCTTCCTGCATCGCGACGGGGATGAGCATCGGCAGGGGAGTATCACCGTCGACCGCACCGGCCAGGTCACCGATGACGAACACCTCAGGATGCCCCGGCGCCTGCAGCGTCGGCATGACCTGGACGCGCGCCTGCCTGCCAACTGTGAGGCCCAGCGTGCTCCCGATGTCAGACGCCCGCACTCCGGCGGTCCAGATGACCGTAGAGGCGAAGATCTCGTGCCCGTCTGCAAGGCGGAGCGAGCCTGCGGTCACGTCCTCGACCCTGGCGTTGAACAGCACCTCGACGCCCTTCTTCTCCAGTGACCGCCTCGCAGC
>DASQAU010000242.1:0-2026 GCA_035635595.1 Candidatus Eiseniibacteriota bacterium | reverse complement strand
GGATTACACCGCGCTCGCCGAGGCCGCCGGCAGCGTGGCGACGCCGCAGATTCGCAACGTCGGCACGATCGCCGGCAACGTGTGTCAGCGTCCGTGGTGCTGGTACTACCGGAACGGCTTCCAGTGCTACAAGAACGGTGGGAATCAGTGCTTCTCGTTCGCCGGCGAGAACCAGTTCCACGCGATCTTCGGCGGCGGTCCCAGCTATATCGTCCATCCGTCCGACACGGCGCCCGCGCTGGTCGCGCTTGGCGCCACCTTCACGGTGGTGGGGCCTGGTGGCGAGCGCAGGGTGCCTGCGTCAGACTTCTTCGTCCTGCCACGGCTGAACCCGGCGCACGAGAACGTCCTCGCCGAGGACGAGCTGCTCGCGTCGATTGAAGTGCCGGCCGCCAGGGCCGGTACCCGCAGCCGATACCACAAGGTAATGGACCGCGAGACCTGGACCCACGCTGTTGTCAGCGCGGCCGTCGTCCTCGAGATGGACCAGGAGGTCTGCCGATCTGCCCGGATCGTGCTCGGCGGCGTCGCGCCGATTCCCTGGCGGCTGCCCGAGGTGGAGCGGATGCTGACGGGCCAGCGCATCACCGAGGAACTCGCCGCGAAGGCGAGTGAAGCGTCGGTGACAGGTGCGCGCGCCCTCTCGAAAAACGCCTACAAGATTCCGCTCACCCGAGGCGTGGTGCGCCGGGCGATTCTCGAGGCCCGCGGGTGACGGTCGACGGTCGTCTCAGCCGCCGCGATTTCCTGCGGTTGCGGACGACCGAACGCGGCAGGCTCCTGGAAGTGTCCTGCCGCGCCCTGTTCATGCGGTGTGCCGACGCCACGATTGTGCCCGAGGATGTGGTCGAGTGGGAACCGCGGATGGGAGAGCCGCCTCCAGTCATTCACCGGCGCTCTGCTGACGATCTACTGGAGGCCTTCGAACAGGATCTGCGCGATGTGCGGGTGCTGCGGTTGCTCGATGCCGAGTGGCTGGACAGCATCGAAAGGGCGCCTCGCATCGAGGCGGCGATCAGCGCGTTCCGCGCCCGCGGCGGCGTTGTCGAGACCGAAGAGCGGAACGTGGGGTCGGCTTCTCCGCGTCGATGGGTCTAGCAAAGTCTAGCTCCGCTCGGACACTAGACTTTGCTGGGGTTTCCTCGCCGCGTTACTGTCCGCGGCCGGCTCGTCCACCGCGGCCCGCCGCCGGAGGCGCAGCCGGCGGCGCGATGCCTTTGGCGCGCAGATACACGACGGTGATGCCGTAGGACTCGAGGCCGTGCGAGAGCAGCGCCGAGACCACTGCGCCGCGCGCGGTTTCGCCATCGCCCTGCTTGATCATCTGCAACGCATTCTGATCGGTCAGCGCTGACAAGGCACCGTCGCAGAACGCGAACGCGTCCGCCAGAGCTTTGACCAATTCGGCCTTGGTCGCCTTCTTCTCGTTACTCTGGGCAGGGCTCGGGCTCGTCACGCCCTTGAGCGTGGCGCAGTTGGTGAACTGATTGTCGGCCTGGTGGCCGATCCACTGACCATACGTCCGGAGCTCCGGGTCGGGCGCCGGCTTGAATCCGTAGTTGGCCTCGGGCATGGCCTCGGCCGCCCGCGTGAGGTTCCCCTTGAGAGTCCCATAGGTGTTTTGCAGGTTGGTCGCGAAGCCTACTTTCTGACCAGCCGTCGGCGCCTGGGCTGCAGAAGACACCGCGAACGCCATTAGTCCCGCCACGACGCAAATGACTCGCTTCATGGTCGTCTCCTTTGAACATCACATGTTGACGCGGTGTCATTATGGCTGAGAATCCAACACGGGAAATCCTCTAAGCGCACTCGGAGCCTCTCCTCCAGGGTAAGACGGACGCGCGGTCAGGCGCTTCAACTCCTCGACCTTAGGGTCGGCTACTGGTGCGCTCTCGGACCGATCGAGCCCCAGTCACGATCAACGCGATTAGGCCCGCCGCAGATAGTCCGCCCGCCAAGAGCATGGACAGCCACGCCCACCTCGCCCAGTAGAAGATCCCTCCTGACCATGGGCCAACCGCGTCTA
>DASQAU010000241.1:0-3945 GCA_035635595.1 Candidatus Eiseniibacteriota bacterium | reverse complement strand
CCGTCCAGCTGCTGCGGGACAGTGGGCCTGAAACCGTCACGAGGCCGCATCTCGCCAGGCCCGCTGCTTGGTGAGCATTGGGCCGGCCTGTCGACCGACGGCGCGATCGCACGCACAGTCGCCGACGCGGCCGCTGCGCTCGACGCCATGGCGGGCCATTTGCCGGGCGACGCGTACTGGGCGGCCACCGCCGGCAGGTTTGCCGACGCCGCCAAGCCAAACGATCGCAATCTGAGGATCGGGTTCACAGTCAGCTCGAGCGCCCGCGTGGACGGCGAGGTGGCGGACTGCGTGCGTGGGATCGCGAAGGTGTTGGACGGTCTTGGCCACAACGTGACGGAGGGCGGTCCCGACACCGAGCCGTTTCGCACCCCGATGCAGCTGGTCGTTGTGTCGGGACTTGGTTCACTCCCGATCGCCGACGAAACCAAGCTGGAGCCCTTCAACGCTCTAGGCATTGCGCTCGCCAGGCAGCTCACGGCGGTCGACTACGTACGCGCCGTGGATGCCATCCGCGTCCACAGCCGCCAGGTGGTTGGCTTCTGGGATACGCACGACGTCCTCGTCACTCCGACTCTGCCCAGGACTGTGCCGCCACTCAACACCCTGGGCTCAGACCTGGCAAGCGCGGGCGATGAGTACATGGATTTCGTCACGTTCACCTTTCCGTACAACTGCACAGGTCAGCCCGCGATCTCGCTGCCGCTCGGGATGGATGCTTCAGGGCTGCCGATCGGCGTCCAGCTGGTAGGCCCTCCTCATGGTGAGGCGGTGATCCTCGGCCTTGCCGCGCAGCTCGAGCAAGCCCGGCCGTGGAGCCTTCGCCGGCCCCAACTCAAGTAAGTGTCCAGGCTGCGGGTCAGCGGGGGGGAGGCGAGAGGCCGGCGGCTCAAGGCGCCTAAGGGGATCCGGCCCACGCAGGGAATGGTCAAGCAGGCCATCTTCAACCTCGTCGGGCCCGGCATCGAAGGAGCAGAGGTCCTCGACCTGTTCGCCGGCTCTGGTGCGCTCGGCATCGAAGCGCTGTCGCGTGGCGCCGCCGGCGTCACCTTCGTGGACCACCAGCCCCGTGGTCTTGCTATCCTGCGCCAGAACTTGGACGTACTCGGCCTCAAAGAGCGCGCCCGCATCGTCCGCGGAGACGTCGTGCGTTGGCTGGAGGCTTCGCCGGACACTGTGAAGCGCGCCGGTGTTGTGTTCCTCGACCCTCCTTACGACGACGTGGTGCTCGACCGGGCGCTGAAGGTGCTCGACCGCACCGTCGAGAAAGCGACGGTGGTCGCGGAGCACTCGCGGCGCCAAGAGATGCCGGCTCTCACGCGGCTCCAGGTCGACCGCCAGCGCCGCTACGGCGACACGATGGTCACGGTGTTTAGAACTTGAGCGCAGCGGTCCGTCCGAAAACGAAAGCGGCCGTTTACCCCGGAAGCTTTGATCCGTTCACCAACGGCCACCTCGACGTCGTCGATCGCGCGCTTGGCATTTTCGACAAGCTCATCGTCGCCGTCGCCGCCAATCCGGACAAGCGGCAGCCGCTCTTCACGGTGGAGGAGCGCATGCAGCTCATCAGCGCGTCGCTGAAGGGGCGCGAGCGAGTGGAGGTGACCAGCTTCAAGGGCCTCACGGTGGAGTTCGCCCGCTCGCTGGGCGCGACGACGTTGGTCAAAGGCCTGCGTGCGTACTCAGACTTCGACGCCGAGCTTCAGCAAGCGCTCATGAATCGCAAGCTCGCGCCCGATATCCACACGGTGTTCCTGATGTCGAGCTTCGCGCACATCTACGTCTCCTCAAGTATCTTGAAGGACATCGCCAGCTACGGCGGGAATGTGTCGGACCTCGTTCCGCCGCCTGTAGCGAGAGCGCTGAAGGAGAAGTACAGATAAAGGTCGATGAGCTGCTTGACCGTTTCGAGTACCTGATCCAGAACGCGCGCCATGTCCCCCTCTCGACCCAGGTGATGGTCAACGAGGACGAGATGATGGAGCTGATCGACCAGGTCCGCTTCAACCTGCCAGACGAGATCAAGCAGGCGAACTGGACTGTTTCAGAGCAACAGCGAATCATCTCCGAAGCGCACGCGGAGGCGGCGCGGATCATGTCGCGAGCCAACGAGCGTGCCGAGGAGACCTCCTCGGAGCATGAGATCCTCCGCCGCGCCGAGCGTCACTCGGCCCAGGTGATCAAGGACGCGCAGGCGAAGTCAGACCAGATCATCCGCGAGGCCGAGGGGTACGCGATGGAGCAGCTCAAGCAGCTGGAAGCCCACCTGGCTCGCACCATGGCGACCGTGCGCCGCGGCGTCGAGGCGCTCCAGACCAACCAGCCGCCCAGCGAGGAGAACGCCGACCAGGCGACCGGCTCCTAGCGACCGGATCGTAGCGTCCGGTAAACTTCTGAAACCTCATGGCTCTACCAAAGGTCAAGCTGTCCAAGTCGAAGAAAGGACGGCGCCGCTCACACCTCGCGCTGGCGCTCGTGCAGATTCAGCCGTGCCCGAACTGCAAGAAGCCGCGCCGACCTCACTCCATCTGTCCCAACTGCGGCTACTACGCCGGCCGCGAGGTCATACACACCGCATAAATATGAGCGGAAACCCGGGCGGTTTCCGCTCATCGTCCGGTCGGCTGCGCCGACGGGCCTGCTCACCTTCCGGGGGATGGGATTTTCGAAAAGTTTCTCGTCGCCACGCTGGTGACTTTCAGGAAGGTGGGTAGACGGCCTGGCGAAGCCAGGCCTACAAGCCACGATTTGAGGGAGTAGATGGCCAAGATCGCGTTTCTCTATCCCGGCCAGGGCTCGCAGCAGCCCGGCATGGGGGCCGAGATGCTCACCGACCCAGAGGTTGAGGAGCTCTGCGACAAATGCTCTTCCTCCGCCGGTGTGGATCTGCGCCACCTGCTGATCAGCGCTGACGATGACGAGCTGCGCCTGACACAAAACGCCCAGCCGGCGCTTTGCTTCGTCGGTCTCGGCCTGACCACCCTGCTGCGGCGCCGCGGGATCGAGCCGGCCGCGTCGGCCGGCCATTCCGTCGGAGAGTACGCGGCGCTGGCCGCGTCGGGTGCGGTCGAAGCGACGCAGGTGATCAAGGCTGTCGTCGAGCGTGGCAAGGCGATGGCAGAAGCTGCTCCCTCCGGCACGAGCTCGATGGCGGCCGTGCTAGGTCTCGACTCGCAAGCGGTCGAGGTCGCCCTGGCGGGAATGAATGACGCGTGGCCGGCCAACTACAACACGCCGACGCAAACGGTGATCGCCGGAACGATCGCCGGCCTGGAAGCCGCCACCAAGCGCCTGCAGGCGGCGGGCGCAAAAAGAGTGGTGCCGCTCAACGTCAGCGCGGCTTTTCACACTCCATTGGTGGCGCCGGCCGCCGAGCGGTTGCGCGCCGCGCTGGACAAGATCGACTGGCGGACGCCGCGGCTCCCGGTGATGGCGAACCTCACGGGAAGGCCTCACCAGGGCGGCGAGCGAATTCCGCAGGTGATGGAAATGCAGCTGCGATCACCCGTGCGGTGGGCCGCGTGCGTCCAGATGCTGGTCGGGCTTGGTTGCGACACGTTCCTCGAGGTGGGGCCGAAACGTGCTCTGACGGGGATGATGCGCGAGCTGGCGCCACAGGCCAAAGCCGGCGCAGTGGGAACTCCGACCGCGGTTCACGAGGTTGCCATCGAAGGTTAAAAGGCCGTCGGGATAGTCGCCCTGTGCCGGCACCGGCTGTCTTGTCATCGCCACACAACTCGCGTGTGCCGGCAGACGCGCCTAATTCCTGCCCCTCGGCCGCTTGGGGGCCTGCTCCCTGGCCGGTGCTAGAGTTAATCGCGAGATGGAAACTCAAAAACTGAGCTTCGAGGATTTCAAGAACATCGTCGTCGAGCGACTTGGCTGCGAGCCCGAGCAGGTGACGATGGACGCATCTTTCCAGGAGGACCTCAACGCCGACTCGCT
>DASQAU010000240.1:0-1794 GCA_035635595.1 Candidatus Eiseniibacteriota bacterium | reverse complement strand
GAACGACTTCCCAACGGAAAGGTCGTGAACGCGACGACCGCCATCTTTTCCCTGGGCGGCGCGACGCTGGACATCGAGTGGAACCACATCCAGCAGAAGCTGATGCGTGGGCTCGGCATCGTCGCCATCGAGAACCAAGCGAGGATTTGACACAGCTCCAGCGTCCCCGGTCTGGGGACGAGGCTCGGTCGCGGCGCAGCCACCATGTACCCACGCAGCATGGCGGATTCCGACTGCGTGGTCGTGATGGGTTCCAACATGGCGGAGAATCATCCCGTCGCCTTCCGCTGGCCCATGCTGGCCAAGGTCCAGCGTGGCGCCAAGCTCATTCACGTCGATCCGCGTTTCACCCGCACCAGCGCCGTCGCCGACATCTACGCCCCCTTGCGCGCCGGGTCGGACATCGCGTTCCTGGGCGGCATCATTCGTCACGTCATCGAAAGCGAACGATGGAACAAGGACCCATTCTTCCGCTCGTGGGTCGTGAACTACACCAATGCCGCGACGATCATCTCCGAGGACTACAAGGACGCCGAGGACAACGACGGAGTGTTTTCGGGACTCATGGAGGACAAGGAAGGCGTACCGGAGTGGCCCTACAACGGATTGGTCGGTCAGTACGACCAGAAGAGCTGGCAGTACCGCTCGGGTGGCGTCGGCGATCAAGGCCGCGTCGCCGCAACCGCGCAGTCCGGCGAAACGCCGGGAGTTCCGTCGGGCACAGGGTCGAAAGCCTTCGCGGGGCCGCGAGGGCCTCCGTATGAGGGACTGGTCAAGTCGCTCTTGAAGCCACCGCCCGAGCGTGATGTCACGCTGCAGAATCCACGCTGCGCCTTCCAGATCGTCAAGAAGCACTTCAGCCGTTACACGCCCGAGATGGTCGAGCGCACGACCGGTTGTCCACGGGATGTGTTTCTCAAGGTGGCCGACACCATCCTCGCGAATTCCGGCGCCGATCGAACGACGTCGTTCGCCTATGCCGTGGCGTGGACGCAGCATACGAACGGCCCGCAGATCATCGGCTGCTGTGCGTTGCTGCAGCTTCTGTTGGGCAATTTCGGCCGGCCAGGCGCCGGCATCATGGCGCTACGCGGCCACGCCTCGATCCAGGGATCGACCGACGTTCCGACGCTCTACCACTCGATTCACGGATACCTGCCGGCACCGACGGTGCTCAAGAAGCACGACACTCTCGACGACTACCTGGCGGCGGAGACCGTTCCCACCGGCTACTACGCGAACACGCCGAAATTCGTCGTTTCGTACCTCAAATCCATGTGGGGCGAGGCCGCGACCAAGGAGAACGAGTTCGGCTACGGCTGGCATCCCAGGATCCTCGGCGACCACTCGCACCTCCCGATGTTCGTCGCCATGAACGACGGGAAGGTCAAAGGGATGTTGTGCATCGGCCAGAATCCCGCCACCTCGCTCAACGCGAAGCTGGAACGCGCCGCGATGCGCAAGCTCGAGTGGCTCGTCGTGAAGGACAACTGGGAGCAGGAGACCGCCACTTACTGGAAGAACGCTCCGGAAGTGAAGAGCGGCGAGGTCAAGCCCGAGGACATCAAGACCGAGGTCTTCTTCTTCCCAGCGGCGCAGGTCGCGGAAACCGACGGCACCTTTACGAACACGCAGCGGATGCTGCAGGCACATTTCAAAGCGGCTGAGCCGCCGGGCGACTGCCGCACCGATGTCTGGTTCACCTATCAGCTCGGCAAGCGCCTGAAGAAGCTCTACGCCGACAGTCAGGCTCCTCGCGATCAGGGGTTCAAGAACCTGACCTTCGACTACGAG
>DASQAU010000239.1:0-2943 GCA_035635595.1 Candidatus Eiseniibacteriota bacterium | reverse complement strand
CGCCGACTCGGCGGTGATCGACGTCGGCCGCTCCAAGCGGGTCATCACACCGGCCCAGAGCAAAGGGCTCAAGGTTCGCGACAAGGGCTGCCGATTCCCCGGCTGTGACCGGCCGGCCACCTACACCTCAGGCCATCATCTCGTCCACTGGATCAGGGGCGGCTCGACGGATCTGCCCAACCTCGTCCTTCTATGTCATCGCCACCACTGGATGGTCCATGAAGGCAACTGGCAGCTGATCAAGACCGATGACGGCAACATCCACGCGATCCCGCCCCAATTGGACACCTATCAGTGGCTCGCTCGCGACAGCGATATCGCCAGTCGAGTGCTGCGGCGGTGACCCGCTAGGCCCGCAAATGTTGCGCACAGCGCTACTGTGGCGTATCGTGCGACAGTGCAGGTGGTCACGCTGAGGCCGCTGGTCGGATTGCTTCGCGCTCCGCGCTATGAGGTGCTGCCCACCGAAGACGTCGAGGGCCTCGTGACGGCGCACGTCCCACAAGAGGTGACCATCACCATCACCGCCTCGCCCCGCCGAGGCATGGACGCCACGATCAAGCTGGCCGAACGCCTTTCTACCCAGGGCTACAAGGTGGTGCCGCACCTGTCCGCCCGCTTGATCCGCGACTCCGAGCACCTGCGTGAAATCCTCGCCGCCGTCAACGCGATGGGCTCCCACGACGTCTTCGTCATCGCGGGCGACGCAAGCGAGCCCGCCGGCGAGTTTCCCGACTCGGTGTCCCTGCTCGAAGCGATGATGCAGGCCGGCCATGCGCTCCGCGACGTCGGCGTATCCGGTTATCCCGAGAGCCACAGCTTCATCGACGACGACATGACCATCCAGGCGATGTGGGACAAGCGCCGGATCGCGACCTACATCGTCAGCAACCTGTGCTTCGATCCCCGCGTCGTGAAGAAGTGGGTTGGTCGCGTGCGCCGCCGCCGGGTCGACCTCCCCATCCACATCGGTATGGCCGGGGTGGCCGACCCCGCGAAGCTGCTCCGGATTTCAACGCGAATCGGAATCGTGGATTCGGCACGTTTCCTGCGCGGGCATTCCAACTGGTTCCTGCGCATGCTGCAGCCGGGCGGCTACGAGCCGGGGCGTTTCGTCAACGCGCTGCTCCCAGACCTCGCGCTCCCCGACCGCAGGGTCGCCGGCCTGCACGTGTTCACTTTCAACGAGATCGAGCCGACGGAACGGTGGCGCCAGGACATGCTGGCGCGTGCGGCTTAGCCGGCATTTGTAGGAGGACGCATGGCGGTCACGTTTCCCACCGACCTCGAGATCGCGCGCAAGGCGCGCCTTATGCCGATGCCCGAGATTGCGGCCCGGATGGGCATCGGACCCCACCTCCTCGAGCCCTATGGGCACGACGTCGCGAAGATCAAGCTCGACGCGATCGAGGAGCTGAAGGACCGGCCAAAAGCGAAGTACGTCGTCGTGTCGGCGATCACTCCGACGCCGCTCGGCGAGGGCAAGACGACCACCACGGTTGGGCTGGGCGACGCCCTCGGCCTCATCGGCAAGCGGGCAACCGTCGCGATCCGCCAGCCGTCGATGGGGCCGACGTTCGGGATCAAGGGCGGAGCCGCCGGCGGCGGTCACAGCCAGGTGGTGCCGATGGAGCGCCTGAACCTGCACCTGACCGGCGACTTTCACGCGGTCACTGCAGCACACAACCTCCTGGCCGCGATGATCGACAACTACATCCACCACAGCCTTCGCGATTTTCCGATCGACCTTCACAGCATCACGTGGCGGCGTGTGCTGGACGTGAGCGACCGGGTCCTGCGGAGCGTCGTCGTGGGCCTCGGCGCGCCCGAAGACGGCGTGACCCGGCAGACCGGCTTCGACATCACGGCTGCTTCAGAGGTCATGGCGGTGCTTGCGCTCTCGACGTCGCTGCAGGACATGAGGCAGCGTCTCGGCCGCATGGTGATCGGCCTCGCGCGCGATGGAAAACCGATCACCGCGGACTTCCTCCACGCCGGTGGCGCGATGACCGTGATCATGCTTGACGCCATCAAGCCCAACCTGCTGCAAACGCTTGAGAACACGCCCGTCCTCGTCCACGCAGGTCCATTCGGGAACATCGCCAACGGCGCCTCGTCAGTCCTGGCCGATCTCATCGGCATTCACAGCGGCGACTTTCTGGTCACCGAGGCGGGCTTCGGCGCCGACATGGGAGCGGAGCGATTCTTCAACATCAAGTGCCGGACCTCCGGCCTGGCGCCGGATGCAGCCGTGATCGTGACCACGGTGCGTGCGTTGAAGGTGCACTCCGGCAAGTACCGCGTCGTCGCGGGAAGGCCGCTGCCCCCCGAGCTGCTGAAGGAGAACCCGGACGATGTCATGGCCGGCGCCGCCAACCTTCGCAAGCAGGTGGAGAACATCCAGATCCACGGCGTGACGCCGGTCGTCGCGATCAACGCATTTCCGGGCGACCATGCATCCGAGCACCGAGCGATCCGGGAGCTGTCCGAGCACATGGGCGTGCGCTCGGCCGTGTGCAACAACTTCGTCGATGGCGGAAAAGGCGCCACTGAGCTCGCCGAGGTGGTGGCCGACGCCGCTGATGAGCCGAGCCACTTCCAGCTGCTTTACCCGGACGCGGCGACCCTGCGGGAAAAGATCGAAGCCGTCGCGCTCCGCATCTACGGCGCCCGCAGTGTGGAATACGACCCGCCCGCGGCCAAGCAGCTGGACGCCTTCGAGGCCAACGGATTCGGCCGGCTACCGGTCTGCATCGCCAAGACACATCTGTCCATCTCGTCCGACCCGAAGCTGAAAGGGGCGCCGACGGGGTGGGTTCTGCCCGTTCGCGAGGTCCGGGCCTCAGTCGGCGCAGGCTTCATCTATCCCATCTGTGGCGAGATGCGCACAATGCCAGGCCTGCCGACGACTCCGATCGCGGCCAGCATCGACATCAACGAGAA
>DASQAU010000238.1:0-1888 GCA_035635595.1 Candidatus Eiseniibacteriota bacterium | reverse complement strand
CTGGTGGCGATCACCTTCGGGCTCCATCCGGCGCGCCTGGCGTCGTTCTGGAACACATTGGTGTCGGCAGTGTACTGCACGAGGAACAGCACGTCCGGATTGGCCGCTTGCAACCGCTGCACCTCGGAGGCGAGCGTCGTGGCGCCGGTCTTCGACGTCAGATCCAGGACGACCTGAAAACCCGCCTTGGGCGCCAGCTCGCTGGCCACCTTGCGGTTGTCCTGGCAGAAGAGGTTGTCGCACATGAAGAACGCGATGGTCTTGAGATTCGCGGGACCGCCCTTGTCGCGCCACTCGTGCAGGAACGTGAAGAGGCTAGCGACCATCGTCCTGTCGTTGGGGCCGGTGCGGAAGAACCACTTGAGCCCCTTCTCCGTCAGCGTGGGCGAGGCGCAGGGATGGCACGTCATCGGCAGGCCCGCGCTCTCCACCACCGGCTGGATGAGCGAGGTGATACCGCTCGTCCCCTCGCCGTTGATCCAGTGGACCTTATTCACCGAGATCAATTGCTCGACGATCGTGCGCGCCTGCTCCCCGCGGCTCTGGTCGTCGCGCACGATGAACTTGATGGGCGCGCCGCCGAGCCCGGGGAAGCCCTTGCCCGGCCCGAGCGGCACCTGGAGGTCGGGGTAGTCGTTGTTGACGATGTCCTCGGCCGTCTGCGCCGACCACAGGTACTGCTGCCCGTAGTTGGCGAAGCTGCCGGTGAGCGGCAGCACCGAACCGATGAGCACCTCGGTGACCTTCGACTGAGCCGGCGCCGTCCGCGGCACGCCGAGGGCAGCCAGGACGAGCACTGCGAGGGCGATAAGGCGAAGCGAGATGCGTGGCATGGGGACCTCCAGACAGACGCTGGGTGGAATCTGGCCTCCGGTGGGTCGCTATCCTACCCAAACCCGAAAGATCGATCACGAGGCGCTCGGCCTGCTGTCCGGCGCGACGTCTGCCGGCGGCGGCGCCGGCCCGACGGGTAGCGAGAAGTGGAAGATCGCGCCGTGCGGCTCGTTCGGGGTGGTCCAGAGTTGGCCGCCGTGTGCCTCGACGATCGAGCGGCTGATCGTCAACCCCATGCCCATTCCCCCGGGCTTGGTGGTGAAGAAGGCGCTGAACAACTCGTCGAGATGTTTCGCGGCGATGCCGACACCGGTGTCCTGGACGGTCAGCCTCACACGGTCGCGGTCGTGCGTCTCCGATCGGATGGTCAGTTCCCGCGGCCGGCCCGTCACCGACGCCATCGCCTGGATGGCGTTCATCACGAGGTTGAGGCTCACCTGCTGCAGCTGCACCCGGTCGCCCAGAACCGCCGGCAACACCGGGGTGAGCTGCAACACCAGTGAGACGTCGTGATGGCGCAGCTCGGCGCGCGCGAGCGGCAGCACGTCGTGGACGACGTCGTTGACGTTCACCGGATCCTTGCGTGGCGCACTCTTCGTCGCCAGCTGCCGGATGCGCTGGATCACTTCTGCCGCCCGGTGACCGTCCATCGCGATCGCTTCGAGCGCTTCCCGGACGCGTTCGAGGTCGGGACGCGGGGCTGCCAGCCAGTTGAGGGAGGCATCGGCATCGGCGACGATGGCGGCCAGGGGCTGGTTGACCTCGTGAGCGATCGACGCCGCCAACTCGCCCAGGGTGGTCACGCGGGTGACGTGCGCGAGCTCCGCCTGCGCCTCCTGCAGCGCTTCCTCGGCCTCGACGTAATCAGTGATATCGCGGCCGATGACGAGTGCCGCCTCCACCCGTTCCGAGTCTGGGCGCAGGGGCGAGAAGGTCGTCACCATGTATCGGGCTCCGGACTGGGCCCTGATCCACCCTCCGCCGGCGACGTCTTCGCCCGCGAAGCATCGGTCCAGCTTCGGTTTGGCTCTCTGCTCGAAGAACTCCATACTCA
>DASQAU010000237.1:0-7332 GCA_035635595.1 Candidatus Eiseniibacteriota bacterium | reverse complement strand
CAGACCGATCTTTCCATCGCCCACCTTCAACGCATGCTCGATCGCGTCGAGGTCGATGTGGCCGTCTTCGGAGAGGCCGACCATGACGTGGCCGCTGCGATGTCGCCAGGGCAGCAGGTCGGCGTGGTGTTCCATCTCGGTTACGAGAACCTGGCGGCCGTCGAGCCTTTCCTGCTCGGCTGCGATCCGGTTCAGGGCATCGGTGGTGCCCTTGACGAAGATCACCACTTGCGAGCCGTCGTCGACGCTGAGGAAGCGGGCCACCAGCTCGCGGGCTTGCTCGTATGCCTCCGTCGCCAGGCGTGACTTATATCCCGTGCCGCGGTGAACGCTCGAGTAGACCTCGGAAAAACCGGTGACCGCATCCCGGACGCGCTTCAGCGGCGGAGTGCTGGCCGCGTTGTCGAAGTTGATCCCGGTGACCGTGCCTCCCCCGGCCACAGGCACGGGCAGGTCGACTCCGGCGAAATGCTCGCGCCAGTGACCGAAGTGAGGAGAAGTCACCTTTGCGCCTAGCCTAACGCCCTCTGGCTGCATTGGACGCTTCACTCGGCGTCTGTATGAGTCACACTAGGCATGAGGGCAGCCATTGTGTTGTTGACACGAAGTTGAAGAGCCGCCGCAAGGTCAACGATGTTCCTGTGGCGATCACCACCGCCGGCGGCGATTCGAGCCTGGCCGCCCGTGAGCTCAGCTTCCTGGTTCGACTCGCACAGGCGGCCGCCGCCACCCAGCGCCCCGACGAGCTCCTCGACCTGATCATCCGCGAGGCGACATCGGCGATGGGAACCGATGTCTGCTCCCTCTACCTGCTGACAGGGCGGGGGCGCGAGCTTCTGCTGACCGCGACCAACGGCCTCAACGAGAGGATGGTGGGCAAGGTCGTCATGCCGGTGGGCGAGGGAATCACCGGCTGGGTCGCCGAGAGCAGACGCCCGGCGGTCGTCCCCGACGTGAGCAAGGAGCCTCACTGGAAGTGGGTGCCGGGACTTGACGAGGATCGCTTTCACTCGATGCTCTCCGTCCCGATCGAGTCGGGGCCGCGGCTGGTCGGCGTGCTAAACGTGCAGAGCGCCGAAAGGCGCGAATTCAACTCAGGCGACATCGACTTCCTGCGCGCAATCGCCGGCCAGGTGGCGGGAATTCTCGAACGCAGTGAGCTGCAGAGGCGAACCGAGGTGCAGCTCGCGGAGATCCAGCTGTCGCACGATATCCACGAGCGATTCACCAAGCTCTCCCTCGAGGGGGCAGGAATTCGCTCGATCCTCGAGGTCGTCGGCTCGCTCGCCGGTGGCCACGCGGCTCTCTACTCGCCGGACGGCTACAGGGTCCGGGGAGCGGGGGAGTCGTCAGACGGCATGCCGCCGCGCATCCACGTGCCGAGCCCGCTCGGCCAGGCAGGCGCGCGCGAGGTGAGGATCAACGCCGGCCGGCCCGCGCGCGCGCTGGACGTCGTCCCTGTTCGGGCAGGGTCCGATGTGCTGGGAATGCTTGCGGTCGGCGTGGACGAGAAGACGGTCGACTCGGAAGGACGGCGACGAGCGCTCGAGCATGGGTCGACGGTGCTCGCCCTCGAGCTCTCTAAAGAACGCGCGGCCGCTGAGGTCGAGCGCCGGCTGCGCGGGGACCTGGTCGAGGAGGTCCTGGCCGGCGGGCTCGAAGCGGACGAGGCGGAGCGTGTGGCGCGCCAGGCGGAAAGACTGGGTCACCGCCTTCCTCAACGGGCGTGGGTGGTCGTCCTCGAACCGGATGACGACGAAACCGAGGCGGCGCTCGGCGCGCGCGGCGAGCTGGACCGCCTGGACGGAGCCCTCAGTGGCGTGATCCGCTCGCGACTGCCCGGCACGCTGACCATCGTGCGATCTGCTTCCGCTGTGTTTCTGATTCCGGACGAGGTGGCCGGCGACCTGGCCGCGGTCGAGAAGCTGGCGGGCCAGGTGCTCGCCGCCGCGGCGCCGGTGATGAAGCCAGGCTCCGCCTCAGTCGGGATCGGCAATCTGGCGAACGGAGTCGGCGAGCTTGCGCGGTCGCACATCGAAGCCCGCCAGGCGCTGCGGTTGACGAGGCGCGCAGGCGGGCGCGGGCGGGTCGCCTCGTACCGTTCGTTGGGCGCGTTCAGGTTGCTGCTGGAGGTGCAGAGTCCCGACGCCCTGCGCCGCTTTGTGAACGAGCTGCTCGGAACGCTGCTCCAGTACGCGCAATCGCGGGACACGCCGTTGCTGGAGACGCTCGAGGCGCTGGCGGCGGCGCGGTGGGTGCGGCGTGCGGCCGCCCGCCACCTCGGCATCCACATCAACTCGATGTCCTACCGGGTCGAGCGCATCCAGTCGCTCACGGGCCTGCAGCTCGACGACCCGGAAACGCGGGTCGCGATCTCGATCGCGCTGCGGGCCCGGGCGATGCTAGGGATGTAGCCGGCGGGATTTGCCTCCTGTGCCGGCGCCCGCAGGTTTGCGGCGCAAGCCAGAGCAGCCGGTGCCGGCATACGCGGGTATTCGACTTAAGGCACACGGCTCATCAGCACCGGCGGCGTCTTGGAAAGCTCGCGAGGTTGCTCGAGACTGCGCACGACAAAGATGATCATTGCCGTTACCAGCACAACATCGAAGCCATTCAGCCCGATCCCGCGTCCAGCTGCAATCGATGCGTTCCACTCGAGGACTGGCAGGACCACAACGCTCAGAGCCAAGAAGCTTCCGCAAATGAAAGTGAGACGGTTGAAGACATCGGAGAGCGCTTGCGGAACGTTGTCGAAATCGATGGCAACGACGAAGTATGTGAACCCGATCACGAGGCCGGCGTTGACAACGGTGTAGGCGGTATTCGTCCATGGGTTCGTTCCATATGAGGTCATGTGGTCATTGATCCACGCGGATATGCCTGGGTTCTCCACCGAGACATAGTTGGCCAGGGCCACCGGAAGAAACAGAACCCCCGTGGCGAATATTGGCGGCCTAAGCACCCCTGACAACAGGATCCTCAGCTCGACAGGGTTCTCGCTTTCGTTGGAGGAAATTCGACGAACCGCAAGCAAAACCGCGACCGACGCCGCCACCACGCCGATCGAAAAGATCGTCCACATGCCAAGAGGCCGATAAAGAGCTTCGAGGGAAGGCGATGCGGCTGCCGTGGCAGCCAGCCTGTGGAATTCGGTGGCCAGGGGGCCCAGTGCATATATCAGTACCACGCCGTTGCCGAAGCCCAGGCCTATCTCATCGAGTACCTCACCGAGCAGGACCAGGACCATGGTCCCTCCGGTCACAGCCAGGATGACCACCAGCCTTGCCGACCAATCCATTTCGGGAAGCGCCCCCTGCACTTGCAGCAAGATCGTCCACCCGTAGGCCTGGCCCATTGCCAGAAGTACTGTCAGGGCGCGTGTCCAGCGGAGCAGCCGCACCGCGCCATCGGGTCCCTTCTCGATGGTTCGAACCCTCGCCGAGATCACACGAAAAAGGGTCACCACGATCAACGCGTTGATGTATGGCTGGACGCCGAGAGCCACGATGCTGTATTTCGCGAACGTCATGCCGCCGCCGATGGCGTGAAGGACCGTTGACGTATCAACGAGTTGAAGTCGGGAGGCGATTGTGGACGCGTTCAAGCTGGGTATTGCAATCTGCTCGAGGCCCCGCCATGCCCCCAGGCACAAGGCGGTGACAGCAAGCCGCTTCCAGCCGGCAAGGCTCAACAACCGTGTCAAAGCTGGCGGCAGTCTAAGGAAAAGGAAGAGGACCCCGGGATTTCCCCGGAGTCCTCCATGGAGAGTGATTCGCGGCTTTAGACGTCGCTGTAGAGCATGAACTCCCACGGGTGCGGCCGAAGGGCGACCTGGTCCACCTCTTTCTTGCGCTTGTAATCGATCCAGGTGTCGATCACGTCTTTGGTGAAGACGCCGCCTTCGAGCAGGAACGCGTGGTCCTTTTCCAGGGCGTCGAGCGACTCCGCGAGTGAACCGGGCACCGACTTGATCTTGGCCTTCTCTTCGCCTTCGAGCTCGTAGATGTCCTTGTCCACCGGCTCCGGTGGAGCGATCTTGTGCTTGATGCCGTCGAGGCCGGCCATCAGGCAGGCTGAGAACGCGAGGTACGGGTTGGCCGCCGGGTCGGGCGAGCGGAACTCGACTCGCTTTGTCTTCGGGTCGGTCGAGTACATCGGGATTCGCACGCAAGCCGAGCGGTTGCGCTTGGAATAGACGAGGTTGATCGGCGCCTCGTAGCCCGGCACGAGCCGGCGGTACGAGTTAGTGGTCGGCGCGCAGATCGCGAGCAGCGCGGGCGCGTGCTTCAGCAGGCCGCCGATGTAGTGGACGGCCATCTCGCTCAATCCGGCGTAGCCGGCCTTGTCCGCAAACAGGTTCTGGCCGTCCTTCCAGAGGCTCTGGTGCACGTGCATGCCAGACCCGTTGTCCTGGAACAGAGGCTTCGGCATGAACGTCGCGACGAAGCCGTGCTGCGCTGCGACGTTCTTGATGATGTATTTGAAGACCATCATCTTGTCGCCCATCGAGGTGAGCGAGTCGAAGCGCATGTCGATCTCGGCCTGGCCGGCCGTGCCGACCTCGTGGTGCTGGACCTCAACCCGCACGCCGGCCTCGAGCAGCTTGAGCATGATCTCGGAGCGCAGGTCCTGGAACTTGTCTGTTGGCGGCACCGGGAAGTAGCCCTCCTTGTGCCGCGGCCGGAACGCGAGGTTTGGCTCGGAGTTCTTGCCCGAGTTCCAGATCCCTTCTTCGGAGTCGATGTAGTAGTAGCCGCTGTGGGCGTTCTGGTCGAAGCGGAGCGAGTTGAACAGATAGAACTCCGCCTCGGGTCCCCAGTAGCTCACATCCGCGATGCCGGATTTCCGCAGATGCTCCTCAGCCTTCTTGGCGATGAACCGCGCGTCTCGCGAGTACGGCTGCCGGCTGATGGGGTCGACGACGTCGCAGATCAGAAACAGCGTCTTGTGCGAAAGGACGGGGTCGATCGTCGCCGAGTCGGGGTCAGGCATGAGCAGCATGTCGCTCTCATCGATCGCCTGGAACCCGCGAATGCTGGAGCCGTCGAATCCGAGGCCGTCCGTAAAGCTGTCCACCTCGAGCTCTCCGATCGGGAGGCTGAAGTGCTGCCACGTCCCGGGCAGATCGATGAACCGGACGTCGACGACCTCGACGCCCTCAGCCTTCGCGCGTTCGATCACCTCGCGCGGGCTTGTCTTGCTTCCCGACTTCGTCTGTATCGCCATGAACACCCTCCATGAACCCTTGACCTCTTGGACTTGACGGGCTCTTGGCCAATCCTATGGGTGACTCGGGCCCAAATCACGGTGCCATCCTCACGAATCCGAAGCGGGTCTTTATGTGCGCCTCACACGACAAAAGATATCCACAGGGCAGCCGACCTTGTGCGCTTTACACGAGACGTCCGCATCGTGTTCGTCAGGGCCACACGTTTCTAGGCGGCCCTGTCGGCACTTAGCCTGACCCCATCAACTCAGGGAGGTGACGTTCGTTGTCCAGACCGAAGTTTCATCTGACGAGGCTCGGCCTCGCTTCAGGAATCGCACTGCTCGCGGCTTTCGCTCCGGTGGCGGCATTCGCGGATGACACCACCGCGACCTCGGCCGCAGGCGTCGCGGCCGACACGGTGTGGGTGATTGTCGCCGCCTGCTTCGTCCTGTTCATGCAGGCGGGCTTCGCGATGCTCGAGGTCGGCTTCAGCCGGATGAAGAATGTCGGCACTGTGGTGGCCAAGGTCATCACCAACCTCAGCGTGAGCTCGATCGCGTACTGGGCGGTGGGCTTCGGTCTGGCCTTCGGTGCTGGCGGCGCCTTCGCCTTCATCGGAGGCAGCGGCTTCTTCCCAACCTTTAGCCCTGGCTCAACAATGGACCTGCCGGCGATCGCATGGAGCACCACTCCGGCCGCGGCGAAATGGTTCTTCGAGTTCGTGTTCTGCGCCGTCTCCCTGGCCATCGTCTGGGGGACGATGCTCGAGCGCACGAAGTTCATCGTCTACATCCTCTTCGGAATCCCCTTCGCAGCTTTCATCTATCCGCTCATCAGCCACCAGCTCTTCGGCGGCGGATATCTGATGGCGACCCTCGGCTCGCAGGACTTCGCGGGATCGACAGTGGTGCATCTGACCGGCGCGACCGCTGGGCTGGCCGGCCTGCTGCTGCTCGGTCCACGCATCGGCAAGTACGAAAGGGGCAGGGCAAATGCGATCCCCGGGCACAACATGCCACTGGCTCAGCTCGGCGTGCTGATCCTCTGGTTTGGCTGGTTCGGGTTCAACCCGGGCTCGACTCTCAATGCGACCAACCTGCACTTCGCAGACGTCGCCGTGGTCACCAACCTCGCCGCAGCTGGTGGCGCGGTGGCCGCGCTGGCCACGGTCTATCTGATCACGAAGACGATGGACGTCGGCATGATCGGCAACGGCGCGATCGCCGCCCTCGTGGCGATCACCGCTCCATCCGGCTATGTAGAGCCTTGGGCCGGCATCGTCATCGGTGCGGTCGCCGGAGTGATCGTCGTGGTTGGCGTGCTCGCGCTCGATCGGGTTCTCGACGACCCCGTGGGCGCTTTGCCGGCGCACGGGCTCGCCGGCATCTGGGGCACACTCAGCTGCGGTCTCTTCACAACCCCCGCGCTGGCGAAGTTCAACGGCGTCGGCCAGGGCGGCTTGTTCTACACGGGCAGCTTCCACCAGCTCGGAGCCCAGGCGGTTGCAGTGACGGCTTCATTCGTCACCGTCTTCGTGCTCAGCTACGGGCTCTTCTGGATCATCAAGAAGACCGTCGGCCTGCGCGTCTCGGCGCGGGAGGAGCTGGAAGGTCTCGACATCAGCGAGCACGGCATGTGGGGCTACCCCGAATCGTTCATGCCGGTGCCCGGCGGGGTCTACCGCCCGGCAGACACGCCGACAGTCAATCCGCACGCGCTACATGAACCGGTGTCTACGACGCAGGGGGTGGCGTCAGCATGAAGATGGTCATGGCGATCATTCGCCACGAACGCTTGCAGGAAGTCCAGGACGTGCTCGACGAATGCGGTGTGTCGGGAGTCACCGTGACCGAGGTCAAAGGGTGCGGCGCCCAGCGCGGTTACACGGAGAAGTACCGCGGCGCGGCCGTCCACATCTCTCTCCGTCCGAGGTTGAAAATCGAAGCCGTGATGCGGTCTGAGATCGTGGAGACGGTGGTCGACAAGATGGCCGTCGCCGCGCGCACCGGCGAGGTGGGCGACGGGAAGATCTTCGTCGTCCCGGTTGAGGACGCGGTCCGGATCCGTACCGGCGAGCACGGCGCGGAGACGGTCCAGCATGCGGAAAGAGCCATGTGGGGACA
>DASQAU010000236.1:0-2120 GCA_035635595.1 Candidatus Eiseniibacteriota bacterium | reverse complement strand
ATGGACAGCACGAGACCAAGGAGCAGGACGACTCGGAAGACAAGGACGCTTGACATAGTCTTAAGCGGTCTTTACGATCCGGCCCGATGACGGAGCAGGACCCGAGCCAGAACCCAGCCGACGCCCCGGTCGACCCGCTGTACACCCACCCCGCATCGCCGTTCACTCAGACCGAGGTGCCAACGCCGGTCGCCTTCGCTTCGCCCCCGAGCCCGACCCCCGCGATCTATTCCACGTGGATCACCTATCGCACCCAGATCGAGTTTGGCCTGTCGATGCTCGCCTACCTGATGGTGCTGGTCGGGTCGGTGATTGTTGTGCAGGCAAACCCGGATGCCGATTGGCGCTACTTCGTGGCGCTGCTCCCGGTGGCCCCCGCCGGTTTTGTGATCTGGCTCTTTGTAAGGGCGCTGGCGCAGCTCGACGAGCTTCAAAAGCGGATCCAGGTGTCGGCGTTCGGGTTCTCGCTCGCAGCCACGGCCCTGATCACCTTCGGATACGGGTTCCTCGAGGGCGCGGGAATGCCGCATTTGAGCTGGACATACGTCCTGCCCCTCATGGCCCTGTTTTGGGGAGCGGCGACGGCGATCTTCACCTGGCGGTACCGGTGAAGAACCGGCTGAGGATGCTCCGTGCGGAGGTGGCCTGGTCGCAGGCCGAGCTCGCCGAGCGCCTCGGAGTATCGCGGCAGACTGTGAATGCGATCGAGACGGGCAAGTACGACCCAAGCCTGCCCCTGGCGTTCTCACTGGCGCGGACGTTCAAGCGCCAGATCGAAGAAATCTTCGAAGCGGAACCAATCCCCACGTAGGTGCGGAGCTTCCGCCGGGATCTGATCGCGTTCGCCATCATCGGCGCCGTCATCGCGGGCACGCTGCTGAGCGCTCGCCCGATCCCCGCGGCGCGGCCCGTCGTCAGCGCATCCAGCCCTGTCCCGGTAGTCGAGCAACCTGTGTCCAGCACTGAGCCAGACCTGGGCAGCCTCGACGAGGATATCGGCTCGGTGGTCGTGGTCTCGTGGCGCGGCGGCGACATCGACCCGGTGCGCTCGCTGCTGGACGACGGTCGCGTCGGTGGCGTGCTCCTGTTCGCGTCCAACTTCGACAGCCCCGCGAGCCTGGCGTCTCTGACCGATCGCCTGCAAGCGCTGACGACCAGCGCATGCCTCGACCACCCAATCCTCGTCATGCTCGACGAGGAGGGCGGGCAGGTGAATCGCGTGCAGGCCGCCTTCGCTCCGCCGTCGCAGCTCATCGCCGGGTCGGGCGGCGCCGATCACGTGCGGGCCGTCGAGCGCGCTTCAGCGGCCGGCCTGCATCAGCTTGGCGTCGGACTCAACCTGGCGCCTGTCGCCGACGTGCGCACCAACGCTCGCGACCAGGTCATCCTCGATCGCTCCTTCGGCGCCAATCCGGCGCTCGTCGCGCCGTTGGTAGGAGCCGCGGTGCAGGGGCTGCACGACGGCGGGGTGGGGGCGACGCTGAAGCACTTCCCCGGGCTGGGCGGTGCGGCCGGCGATCCGCACGTCGCGATTCCAACCGATTACGAGTCGGAGGCCGAGTGGAAGGGCATCCAGATGCCGGCGTTCCAGGCGGGAATCGCCGCCGGAGCCGACGCCGTGATGACGACGGCCGTCTACGTGCCCGGCCTGGGCGGCGGCACCACGCCGGCGATGTTCTCCGCGCCGGTGGTCGGCCGCCTGCGCACCCAGCTTGGCTTTGGTGGCGTCATCGTCACCGACTCCCTGAGCATGGGTGGCGTGAGCGCGCGGTACTCCCTGCCGGAGGCGGCGGTGGCTGCCCTTGAAGCGGGAAACGACATGGTGTTGCTGGGCTACCGCGATCCCGCATACGAGGCGGAGGCGATGGCGGCGGTCCGTGCCGCAGTTGTGTCCGGTCGGCTGGACCGGGCATCACTGCACCAATCGGCGATGCGCGTGAACCAGCTTCGCGACCGCTGGGGCCGGCGCTTCATGCACTGCCGTGCGGTGAAGGTGGCCTGACGGGGCGGGGTATCATCTCCCTCTGGCCGAGCGGGAGTAGCTCACTTGGTAGAGCGCGACCTTGCCAAGGTCGAGGTAGCGGGTTCGAAGCCCGTCTCCCGCTCCACCTTCGCCCCCC
>DASQAU010000235.1:0-4113 GCA_035635595.1 Candidatus Eiseniibacteriota bacterium | reverse complement strand
GCCATGCGGAGGTTGCCTTCGGTCACCTCGGGCGACTCGAGCAGCCCCGCCTCGTGCATCCGCTGGACGCGACGCTCGATGCGCGCCCGCGTCTCTTCCCACACGACCAGCTCGCGGCCGAGTGCGTCGGCGAGGGCGGCGAAGGTGCGATCGTCTGGCGTCGGACCCAGCCCGCCTGAAATGAAAACGTCGGTGACCTCGCCATCGGCCAGCTCCAGCCGGATCTGCTCCACGATCTCCTGGGGGCGGTCGCGAATCGCGGTGATGCGCTTGACGGGAAAGCCAAGCAGACGCAGGCGTTCGGCGAGCCAGTGAGAATTCGTGTCGAGGGTGAATCCGCCGACCAGCTCGTCGCCGATCGCCACGATGCTCGAGGCCGGCATGCCATGCAAGCTTAAGCCCCTCTCCCCAACCCTCTCCCCGAGGGGGAGAGGGGGTACTGTCCACCGAGTGGAGCGTTTGCATGGCACGGTCCATGGCGATGTGCAGGGCGTGGGCTTTCGTTACTTCCTCATGCGAGAGGCGCAGCAGCTGGGCCTGCGGGGCTGGGTGCGGAATCGCGACGACGGGACCGTGGAGTTCGTCGCGGAAGGCGGGCGGGCAGACCTGGAGCGGCTGAGGCAGGCCGCCGAGCGAGGTCCGCGCATGGCGCAGGTGGAGAGGGTGGACGCACAGTGGTCCGCGGCCGCGGGTGGCCTGGAGTCGTTCGACCTGACCGGCTAGGGCGTCACAATTCCTCTGGCTTTGATCGAAGTCAAGGGGCTGACCCGGTCCTATGGCGGACGCCCCGCGATCCAGGAACTGACCTTCTCCGTCCCACGCGGCCAGGTCCTCGGCTTCCTCGGCCCGAACGGCGCGGGCAAGTCGACCACGATGCGGATCCTCACCGGCTACCTCGCGCCAGGTTCTGGCACTGCGAGCCTGGCCGGCTTCGACGTCGTCGAGCAGTCACTCGAGGCGCGGCGCCGCGCGGGCTACCTCCCCGAGACGACACCGCTCTACAACGAGATGCGTGTGGCGGGTTTCCTCGACATGATGTGCCGGCTCAGAGGCGTCCCTTCCGCCAGGCGCCGGGCGCGAGTCGATGAGGCAATCGAGAAATGCGGACTCACCGACCGGCAGCGCGAGGTGATCGGGCGGCTCTCCCGAGGACTGCGACAGCGAGTCGGCCTGGCGCAGGCGATCGTTCACGACCCGGAGGTCTTGATCCTCGATGAGCCCACGGCCGGGCTCGACCCCGCGCAGACCCGGGAGACGCGCGAGCTCATCACCACGCTGGGAAAGGAACACACGGTGATGCTCTCGAGCCACATCCTGCCCGAGGTGACCGCCACGTGCCAGAGGGTGCTGATCATCAACCACGGGCGCCTGGTGGCCGACGACACGCCGGACAACCTGGCGCGCCGCATCGCCGGGGCTGAGGGCGCCGAGATCGAGATGGTGGTTCATGGAGACGGCAAGGAGATCGAGCGGCGACTGGGCGCCGTGCCGGGGGTCGATTCCGTCGCGATCACCGACGCCGGCGCCGGGCTGTGGCGGGTCGTCGTCCGCTCCTCAAAGGCGGACATGCGCGACGAGCTCGCACGCATTGTGGTCGAGGCCGGGTTCGGCCTGCGTGAGCTGCAGGCCCGAACGGCGAGCCTCGAAGATGTGTTTCTGCACGTCACCACCGAAGAGCCGGCGTGACCAGAGTCGCCACCATCGCGCGCCGCGACCTGATGGCGCTCTTCGTCTCTCCGGAGGGCTGGGTCGTGGCCGCGGTGTTCGTGCTCCTGACGTCGGCGTTCGGCTTCGTCGTCCCGGTCCTCGCCGGTCAGGCCGCGACCATGGATGGCGTTTTCGGCGTCGTGACCGGCTTCCTGATGCCGATCCTCATCCCGGTCATCACGATGCGGGTGTTCGCCGAGGAGCGCAGCCGGGGCACGCTTGAGCTGCTCCTGACGGCCCCTGTCCGCGACTGGGAGGTTGCGGCCGGGAAGTGGCTTGGAGCTCTTACCTTCTATGTGCTGCTGCTGGCGACGACCCTCGTGTACGTGGTCGTGCTCGCCGTTTACGTGCCTGGACACCTGAACACGCTCGACCTGGGCCTCATCGCCGCGACTTACATCGGCCTGGTTCTCGTCGGGGCCGCTGCCACCGCGATCGGGGTCTTCGCCTCGTGCCTGACGCGCAGCCAGATCGTGGCGTTTTTCGTCGCGCTCGCGCTGTTGCTGTTGACGTGGTACGCGGGCTCGCTGCTGGGCTTGTTCGCCCAGCCTCCGGCGAGCCGCCTGTTCCAGTACGCCGGGGGATTCAACCGCTTCCAGTCGTTCAGCCTCGGCCAGGTCACGCTCAAAGACGCGCTCTACTTCCTGAGCCTCACCGCTGCAGGCCTCTTTCTGACGACGAGGCTTCTCGACTCGAGGCGGTGGCGGTGAACCGCCGCCCGCGGACAGGCTCGGGCAGCCTGCTGATGACCGTTGCCGTGCTCGGCGTCCTGGTCGCCCTCAACGTCCTGGCCTCACGCGGCGCGCAGGCATGGGACCTGACGCGCAGCGGCATCAACATGCTGGCGCCGCAGTCGGTGCTCGCGGCTAGGAGCCTGGAGTCGAATCTGCTGGTGATCGGGTTGTTCAGGTCTGGAGCCGGCAGCGACCAGGCGCAGGCCGAAGCGCTCGTGTCGCTTTATGAAGCCGAGAGCCCCCGCATCCAGTACCGGAGCGAGAACTTTGACGTGGACCTGGCCGACGTCCGCAAGTACTCGGTGACGGAACCGAACACGCTGGTGCTCGACTACCGCGGCAAGACGCAGCTGCTGACGCCGGCGCTGCAGACGGAGCAGGACTTCACAGCGGCGCTGGTAAAGCTGAAGGGCGATCACTCGCCGGTGGTGTGCTGGGCCGCGGGAGCCGGCGGGCGCAGCCGAACCGACACGGGCCAGAGGGGCTACTCGGCTGTGGCGAGCCTCATCGCCAGGAACAACTTTCAGACCAGGGACTTGCTCATCGCCGATGTGGCCGCGATCCCATCTGGCTGCGACGAGCTGGTGTTGATCGCGCCGACCGTGCCTCTCTCAGCCTCGAGCATCAAGGCGGTCGGCGAGTACCTGGCTGCGGGAGGCAGCCTGCTCATTGCGGGAGATCCATGGGCTGAGACGGCGGCGGCGGCCGGTTCGCTGAACGACGTGTTGAAGCCGTACGGCTTCGCATTCTCCGGAGCACTCGTCGTCGAGACTGACTCCTCCCGGGCTTTCGACGTGATCACCCCGGCCGTCTTTGTGTATGGGAGCTCTCCCATCACCAGGGACATTCAGGGCGTCGCGTCCTTCTTCCCACAGACCACGGCGATCAAAGGCGCCCCGGATCCAGCCGCCAAGGCGGTTGTGATCGGAGCGACGACCGGAGGCTCTTACGCGATCAGCACGCCTCGGGAGGACCTCACGCGCCAGGCTGTGGATGAGGCGGGCCCGTTCGTGATGATGGAGACGCTCGAAGTTCCCGCCGGAGCCAAGAAGGCTCGAATCGTCATGGTTGGTACGACCGGATTTGCAGAGAATCGAGTCCTGCCGCCGCTCAGCAACGACGCCAATCTCGAGCTGGTGCTTGCCTCCTTCCAGTGGCTTGCCCGCGAGGATGCTCTGATCTCGATCCCGCCGAAACCCGCCCGCGCCCTGCCGCTCACCCTTACGCAGCAGGACCAGAGCAACATCATCTTCGTCACCATTTTTCTGATGCCCGGTCTGATCGTCTTTGCCGGGGTGATGGTTTGGTGGCGGCGCCGCCTGATCCGATAGCGGAACTCCGGTTCGTTTAACCTAACGGTCCGCGGCGGGAAACGACGGGCGCCCTGCATCGGTCTTTTTTCAGTGGTTAGGCGGTCGACAATGGAGAGGGATTAGGTGGATTCCAACACAGTTCTGTTCGGCGTGGCCGGCGGGGTTGCCGCCGTGCTCTTCGCCATCGTGCTCATCCTTCTCGTCCTGCGCACGCCGACCGGGAACGACCGCATGCGGGAGATCGCGGCGGCGATACAGGAAGGCGCCTCCGCCTACCTGAACCGGCAGTACACGGTGATCGCGATCATCGGCGTCGCCATCGCGGTCGTGATCGGCTTCTTCATCAACTGGAAGACCGC
>DASQAU010000234.1:0-9592 GCA_035635595.1 Candidatus Eiseniibacteriota bacterium | reverse complement strand
CTGCCCTTCGCCTGGGACGAGCCGTGGCTCGAGGGTTTCGAGAAGGTCGTGCCCGCGCTCCTGCGCCGGTTCAAGCCGACCATCCTTGTCACCCAGGACGGCTGCGACACGCACTACCTCGACCCGCTTGCCCACCTCGCGGCGACGACGCGGATCTGGCCCCGCGTGGGTCAGGTCTTCCACGAGCTGGCACACGAGCTCTGCGACGGGCGCTGGCTCGCGCTCGGAGGCGGCGGTTACGCCATCCGCGAGGTCGTGCCACGGGCCTGGACGCTGCTCTTCGCCGAGATGGTCGAGAGGCCCGACCTCGCGGCTGAGGTCAATGACTCGTCACCCGTTGTGCCGGAATCCTCAACCCAGGAGCGCGTCTGGGGGGCGCTGCGGAGAGACCTCGCATACCTGGGCGAGGTGCACGGGATCGAGTTCTAGGCGGTATAAGTGCGCAGGCAGCGCGTGCAGACTCGCGCGCGCATGGTGCGCCCGGCCACAGTCACGCGGCCCATCTGCAGGTTGGGCATGAACCTCCGGTTGACCCGGTTCTTGGCGTGACTGACGTGATGTCCGTATTGCGGCTCCTTGCCGCAGATCGCACAACGCTTGGCCATGAGGCACCTTCCGATTGGGAGTTGGGGTTGAAAACGAGCTCGCGCCTGTGGGTGCGCGGACCCGAATTGTACCATGGGCTTTCCCATGGCCTCGAAGACGACCACCACGCTAGTCCAGGCCCGCCAGTGGGGCCGGATCGAGGTCTTCCCATCAGCCGTGGGAGCCATAGCCGCCCACGCGGCTCTGCGCTGCTACGGGATCACGGGCATGGCGGCGCGCGGCTTGAGGGATGGCGTGGCCGAGCTGCTGCGCAGAGAGAACGTCGATCGAGGCGTGGAGGTGGTCGAGGTCGAAGGCGGCCTCGCGATCGACGTCTTCGTCATCGTCCAGTACGGAATCCGCATCTCGGAGGTCGCCCACAACTTGCAGCAGGCCGTCAAGTTCGAGGTGGAGCGCTCGGTCAACGTGCCCGTGGCGCAGGTCAACGTGAACGTGCAGGGCGTTCGCGAAGAGAAGCGCTAGGCCGTGGCCCCAGAACCCAATCCCGGGGTTGACGGGCCCCTCTTCAAGCGCGCCCTGCTCGGGAGCTTGAGCTGGCTCTCGGCCAACCACGAGGAGGTGAACCGCCTCAACGTTTTTCCGGTGCCAGACGGGGACACCGGGACGAACATGTTGCTGACCCTTCAGTCGGCGGTCGAAGACATCAGGGAAAGCGACGCCGCCGAGGTCAGCAAAATCGCCAAGCTCGCCTCGCACGGCAGCCTCATGGGCGCGCGGGGCAACTCTGGCGTCATCCTGTCGCAGATCTTTCGCGGCTTCGCCCGCGCCGTCGAGGGTAAGAGCTCGCTGACGCCGGCTGAGCTCGCGACAGCTTTCGAGGAAGCCGCCAACGCGGCATATCGAGCGGTCAACAAGCCCACCGAAGGCACGATCCTGACCGTCGCCCGCGAGGCTGGGCGCGCAGCGGCCGCGGCTGCGGCCACCCCTGGCGCCACCATCCCCCGCGTTATCGCGGCCGCCGCGGATGGCGCGAGGGCTGCTGTCCTGCAGACACCCAGCCAGCTCCAGATCCTCCGCGACGCGGGGGTCGTCGACGCCGGCGGGTTTGGCCTGCAGGTCATCCTCGAAGGCATGCTCAAGACCGTCGAGGAGGCGGAATCGTCGAACGGGGCGCTGGTGACGTCACGGTCCGCCGCGCCGGTGGCTTCGCAGGTGGCAGTCGCACTCCCCGAGGAGGGCTGGGGCTACTGCACCGAATTCCTGATCGAAGGCTCCGACCTCGACCTGGACGTGATCAAGAACCAGATCGAAGCATTGGGCAACTCGGTTCTCGTCGTCGGAGAGCCAGAGCTCGTTAAAGTCCACGTTCACACCGACGACCCGACTCGCGTCATCACGCTGGCCGGCCGCTACGGAAAGCTGCTGAAGCTGAACGTCGGAGACATGTCGACTCAGCACAGGCGAATCCTCGAGGACGAGGGTCAGGCCGCCAGAGCGCCGCGGCCAAACGGTGTCGGAATCGTCGCCGTCGTCGCCGGCCGCGGCCTGGTGGACATCTTCCGCGGGCTGGGCGTCGATGCGATCGTCGAGGGCGGGCAGACGATGAACCCCAGCACCCAGGACATGCTCACCGCGATCGAGTCTGTGCCCTACGAGGAGGTCATCCTCCTACCAAACAACAAGAACGTCATCCTCGCGGCCAAGCAGGTGCTCGGGCTGACCAAGAAGAAGGTGCACGTCATCGAGACGCACAGCGTTCCTCAGGGAGTCGCCGCCGTCGTCGCTTTTCGCGCCGACCGGCAGGGCGCTGAAAACCTGGCGGTGATGAAGGCCGAGGCCGAGCGCGTGCACACGATCGAGGTCACGCATGCGGTCCGCGACACACGATCAAACGGGCTGAAGGTCAAGAAGGGGGATGTCATCGGGCTGATCAACGACAGGCTCGAGGCCAACGGAAGCGGCTATGCCGAGGTGGTGAACAAAGCCCTCGGGAAGCTCGCCGGCACCTTTGAGCTGATCACCGTCTACCGCGGCAAAGACGCGAGCGATGACGAGATGGCGCAGCTCGAATCGGCAATCCGTTCCCAGTACCCCAGCCTCGAGGTCGAGGTCCAGCAGGGCGGGCAGCAGCACTATCCCTTCATCCTCTCCGTCGAATAGAACGCGAGCTTGACCAGGACTTTCGCGGTCGTCACGGACTCGACTGCCGACCTGCCCGACGAGTGGCGCGAACTCTATGACATCGAGGTGGTCCCGCTGAAGGTCCTGTTCGGCGACGAGACGTTCCGGGATGGCGTCGACATGAACAACGAGGAGTTCTTCCGCAGGCTGGCCGCCTCGAGCAAGCTGCCGACGACCTCGGCTCCTTCACCGGGCGAGTTTGCCGAGGTGTATCAGCGGCTGGCGAGAGACCATGACAGCTGCATCTCGATCCACATTGGCGCCCAGCTTTCCGCGACCGCCGAGGCCGCGCGCATCGGAGCCCGGTCAGTCGAGGGTTTTCGGGTCGAGGTTGTCGACAGTGAGACCGTCACCATGCCGATGGCGTTGTTGTGCCGCGTGGCGGCTGAAAGCGCGAGTCTGGAGGATGCGGTTGCGGCCGTCAAAGAGCGGGTTCCGAAATGCCGAGTCCTCGCGCTGCTCGACACAATGCGCTACATCGAGATGGGCGGAAGGGTGAGCCGCGCCCAGGCGATGATCGGAACGCTGCTCGACGTCAAGCCGATGCTGCTCGTGAAGGACCGTGAGATCAAGGCGGTCGACCGCGTGCGCACGCGCTCGCGCGCCATCCCGCGCATGATCGAATTCTTCGAGTCGGACATGCCCGTCGAGTACGTGGGCGTGATGCATGCGCAGGCGGACGAGGACGCGGGGCGCATCGCCGCAGGTCTGCGGGAGCGCCACCCCGACCTCGACATACCGATCGGTCAGATCGGCTGTGTGCTGGGGACACACACCGGGCCGAAGGCTCTGGGCCTGGTCTACATCAAGAAGTAGTCGCCCGCCCGCCGGCAGTCAGAACCACGCTGTGGCCTGGCAGCGGCCAGACGCGGAGCACCGGCGGGGTGAGGGCGATGAGCTTCGGCAGGACCGCGACCGCGAGTCGGTACGCACGCTGCTGGCGAGCCCCCCATGGCAGGCGATACTGCTGGCGCAGCACCGTAGGCAGCAGACCTGTCGTAACCACGTTCAACGGGAGCATCGCCGGCGCGGGAAGCAGGCGAAGCGGCGGCCGCATGATCTGCGCCGCCAGCTCGCGCGCGCGAGCGTCGACCCGTACAGGACCCTCCGCCGACATCGTCTGCGCCAGGTAGAGCTCGAAGTCGGCGTACGTGTCAGGAAAGCGGTCGTGCGCAATCCCCAACAGCTCGCCCAGCAGCTTGAACTCCTGGTAGAAGGCCTCGCGCTCGCGAGTCTCCAGGCGTTGCACGAATGTCTCGTACGTCACAAGCGCCGTGTCAGCGAGCGTGGCGTGCACCCAGAGCAGCAAGTCGGGATCGAGCGCGCGATAGTCCGCGCCGCGGACGTTCGCATGTACCTGATTGACCGCGCGCGCAGCGCCCAGCGCAGTCGAGCGGTCGCCGAAAACTATCGCCATCGTCATCCGGATCGTGCGGCGGAGGCGGCGGATGGGGTGAGAGCGAAAGTCCGAATGCTCATCCACACCGGCGGCGACTTTGGGATGCGCGACCTGCATGAGCAGCGCGCGGCCTCCTCCGAGCAAGAGGATGTTCTCGCGGTTTACGCGCCGGGTGATCGAGTCCTCCGCGAACAGGCCGGGCCTCACCATGCCATCTTATTGACGTGGGCGCGCAGCTCTTCACGTTCGGGGCCGCGTTTCTAGGCTCGGCGGTCGAGTCGGTGGAGGCGCTGACGATAGTCCTCGCGGTCGGTCTCACACGAGGCTGGCGTGCGCCCCTTTATGGCACCGTCGCCGCCCTTGCATCACTGGCGGTGCTGGTTGTGGTTTTCGGCCAGCTGATCGTTCAGCGTGTGCCGGAGTCAAGCCTCAAGCTCATCATCGGCACCCTGCTCTTGTTGTTCGGCTTGCGGTGGCTGCACAAAGCAGTTCTCAGATCGGCCGGCGTGGTCGCGATGCACGACGAGGAGCACGCCTACCAACAGACGGTCAGCCAGCTCGAGGGCGCGACTGCCCGTCACGATTGGGTGGGCTTCGTGATCGCCTTCAAGGGCGTCTTTCTCGAAGGCATCGAGGTCGTCTTCATCGTCGTCGCCGTCGGAGGCACCAGCAAGTATTTCCCTGAGGCGGTCGCGGGTGGGCTGCTTGCGATGCTGGTCGTGGCTGTGATCGGTGTAGTCGTCCGGAAGCCGCTGGCGAGAGTGCCCGAGAACACTCTCAAGTACGCGGTCGGCATCATCTTGACAAGCCTTGGCACCTTCTGGGCGGCAGAGGGGATGGGGGCCTCGTGGCCCTTCGACTTCGTTTCCATCTTCTTCCTCGTCGTGGTCTATCTCGGCGCGTCGCAGCTGGCGGTGATGCTGGTCCGCAACCGCCCGGTCCTGGCGTGAGGTTCCTCAGGTCCGCCGCGTCCCAGGTGATCGGGTTGTTCGTCGCCGATTGGGTTCAGACGGCGGTCATCGTCGCCATCGTGGCCGCCGCCTGGTACGCGATCTCAGGGCTGAACTTGATGCCGCTTCCGGTGCTTGTCGGGCTGGTGCTGCTGCTGGCGGCCCAGCATGTCTGGTTTGCCGTCGCCGAAGGTCGGCGGGAGGCGCGGTCTAGGCCGTTGCCTTCGCCATCTCCGCGTTGAAGGCGTCGACCATCGGCCTGTAGAAGTCGTCGATCTCCGTTCCGATCTTGTTGAAGTCGTAGGCGCTGATCTTGTTGGCATCCTTCTCGACGGCCTGCTCTGCGCTGGTGATCGCGTTCAGGTCACCGGCTGCGGCTGCGTCGAGCAGCTTGCCGAAATCCGTGACCAGCGCCTGGAAGTCGACCATCAAGTCGTGAAGCTCCTTCGGCAGTCCTGGCGCGGTGGACAGCTGAAGCGCCTTGTCGACGTGCGCTTTCATCGTCGTCAAAGTCGCCTTGGCCCCCGTGAGGTCAGCATTGGCGCTCTGGGCGCCGAGCGTGTCAAGGTCGATGGCGGCATCCATGAAGGCCTGCAGGAACTGTCCGTCGAGGACGTAGTCGCCGGCGACTGTCTTCGCACTGGTGAGAGCCTTGCGGGCGTGGTCGATCCGCACCGACTCCCTGTCCAGGCTGCCCCGGCTCAAAACCGTGAGCCATTGCTGTTCGATGAGACTCGCTTTGGCGGACACCAGGGACGCATCGTCCTGGTCCACCTGGTCGCCCGCCGATTTGGCATTGGCCACGAACTGGTCGATCAGCGTCCGGGCTTGCTTGGGATCGAAAGCCGATCCGGTGCTAAGACCGTTGAACTTTGTGTCGATGTCCTTGAACGTACTGTTGAGGCTGTTCTGATGAGAGATCACGGTGTTCAGGCTCTTGTTCGCCGCCGAGACGCGGGCCGCCGAGTATGCGAAGCCGGCGACCCCGTAGCCGATGATTCCAATCAGCACGATGACGACGACGACGACCGCGATGATGGTCCTCCGCAGCCCGGTCGAAAGCCCTGAGCCGCGAGCAGGGGCCGGTGCGAGGGCGTCCGGCGGTGCGGGAGGCGGTGGCGGGACGTCCGGAACCAATGGTGGTGGAGCATCCGGGGGCGGTGGCATCACCGCGCCAGTCTAATTGAGCATCATCGTTCTTCCCCGGACGCTGGACGCCCCGGTCTCGCAGCTGCCCGACATCGGTCCTGCCAATGCAAAACGCCTCGACAAGCTCGGCGTCAAGACCGTGCGGGACCTGCTCATGACGCTTCCCTTCGACTGGGAGACATATGGCGGGCCGGTGTCCGTGGAATCGCTTTCGGCTGGGGTCCAGGCGACCGTGGTGGGCACGGTCATCTCGATCGCGCCGAAGATCACGAAATTCAAAAAGATGAAGCTGACAGAGGCGACCATCCGCGATGACAGCGGTGCAGGGATTCGTGTCGTCTGGTTCAACCAGCCATTCATCGCCAGGCAGCTGCACAAGGGTGACCGCGTAGCCGTGGCAGGCATGGTGAAGAGCGGGTACGGCGGGATGCTCGAGATGCAGAACCCGCATCACGAAAGGCTGGACGCCAACGACGACGCAGAGCCATCGAGAGTCGGCGGGCTCATGCCGAAGTACCACCTGGTCGACGGGTTGAGCTCGAAGAAGATTGCCCGTTGGGTCGAGTCGGCGCTGCCCCTGGCCGACCATGTCGAAGACATCCTGCCGCCGGAAATACGCGATCGCCACCGGCTTCTTCCTGTGGCCGAGGCGGTGCGGCTCGGCCACCGCCCGGAACGTCCGCCGGATTTTGGCGAGGCGACACGTCGCATGGCGTTTGCCGAGCTGTTCGAGCTGCAGTCCGCCTTTGCTTTGATGCGCTCGAGGATCCAGGCCGAGCCCGCGACCCCGATTCCTTACCGGCAGGAGGTCATCGACACCTTCAAAGCCGGAGTCGGCTTTGAGTTGACGCGTGCCCAACGCCGCTCTACCTGGGAGGCGTTCCAGGACATGGAGAAGACCACGCCGATGAATCGCCTGTTGAACGGCGACGTCGGTTCGGGCAAGACAGCTGTCGCTGCGGCATGCGTGGCAATGGCCCACGCGGCGGGCATGCAGTCGGTGGTCATGGCTCCGACTGAGATCCTGGCCAGGCAGCATCTGCAGCGGTTCCGTCAGTACCTGGAGGCAAGCTTCCCGGGTCTGACAGTCGAGCTGTTGGTAAGCAGCCAGGGCGCTGCTGAACGACGGCGTGTGCGAACAGCGGCCGCATCCGGTCACTGCGCTCTCGTGGTCGGTACTCACGCCCTGATCGAAGAGGACGTCGAGTTAGCCAATCTTGGACTCGCGATCGTCGACGAGCAGCATCGATTCGGAACTCGGCAGCGCGAGCTGCTGCGAGGCAAAGGACGCGGCCGCCCGCACTTCCTCGCGATGACCGCAACCCCGATCCCACGCACCCTGGCCCTGGCACGGTTCGGTGAGATGTTGGTGTCGACGATCGACGAACAGCCTCCCGGTCGAACGCCCGTCGTCACTGAGGTGATCGAGCCGGAACAACGACACCGTGCATACGAGCTGGTGCGTCGGGAGGTGGCGGCTGGCCATCAGGCGTTCGTGATCTGTCCGCTGATCGAGGAGTCGGAAACGCTAGCCGCACGATCAGCGACGGCCGAGTTCGAACGCCTGAAGCGCGATGTGTTTCCTGAGCCCATAAGCATGGGCCTGGTTCACGGGCGGCTCAAAGAAAAGGACGACGTGATGCAGCGCTTTGTCTCTGGAGAGGTGCAGGTGCTCGTCGCGACGGCGGTCGTCGAGGTGGGGGTCGATGTCCCCAACGCCAGCGTCATGATGATCGAGGGTGCCGATCGTTTCGGTCTGGCTCAGCTGCATCAGTTCCGCGGCCGGGTCGGACGTGGTGCGGCCGAGAGTCATTGCCTCTTGCTCGCGGACGACCCATCTGACAGCGGCCTCGAACGCCTTCAGCTGGTCGCCCGGATCAAAGATGGTTTCGTGCTCGCATCGGAGGACATGAACCGCCGTGGCATCGGTCAGCTGATGGGTCCTCGGCAGCACGGCCTCACGGATGCCGCCATGGATGCGCTCCGCCAACCGAAGCTGCTGGATGAGGTTCGGGATGAGGTCGTTCAGCTCTTCGCCGAGGATCCTGGTTTTGAGGGCCATCCGCTGATCAAGGCAGCCGCCGAGAAAGTCCAGGACCAGATGTCGATCAGCTAGTCCGGTAGTGCGTATGCGGCCGTGAGCATGCCAATCGCCCCGAACACCAAGCCCACCCGCCGATACTAGCCACCTATGGACAACCTCTCGCCGCTTCGGTTGACGGAGTACAGCCACGGGGCCGGTTGAGCCTGCAAGCTCAGCCCGGTGGAGCTAGGGCAGGTACTCGGGGCGCTGCCCCCGATCGTCGACCCGAACGTGCTGGTCGCCACAGCCGGCCGCGACGACGCGGCGGTCTATCGGATCGCGCCCGACCGCGCGCTCGTCGCAACAGTCGATTTCTTCACGCCCATCGTGGACGACCCGACCGAGTTCGGAGCGATCGCCGCCGCGAACGCGTTGAGCGACGTCTACGCGATGGGTGCGCGGCCCCTGTTTGCCCTCGGCATCACCGCATTCCCGCGCGAGAAGCTCAGCACCGGGCTGCTGGAGAAGATCGTGGCCGGCGGCGCGGCGAAGATGTCCGAGGCGGGCATTGCTGTAGTCGGCGGCCACTCCGTGGACGACCCGGAGCCGAAGTTCGGATACGCAGTCATCGGCGAGGTGCATCCCGACCGCATCGTGGGCAACGAGGGCGCGCGCCCCGGCGACGTGCTCTTCCTGACCAAGCCGCTGGGCTCGGGCCTGGTCGCGACCGCGATCAAGCGCGGACTCTGTCCGCCGGCTCTCGAACGCGAAGCTGTAGCCGTGATGATCCAGCTCAACCGCGCGGCAGCCGAGGCAATGATCAGCGCCGGCGCGACCGCCGCCACCGACGTGACCGGATATGGCCTGATCGGCCACCTTTCCAACCTGAAGGGTGGCGCGGACATCGAATTGAGCGCGATCCCGTTCATGAAAGGGGTGCGAGCGCTTGCGGAAAGAGATCTCTTCCCAAGCGGCAGCCGCCGCAACCACGCCGCCTATCGCGAAAGCGTCGATTGGGGTGGGCTCGCCGAGATCGACCAGATGATGCTGTGCGACGCGCAGACAAGCGGAGGTTTGCTTGTCGCCATCCCGCCAACCAACGCGGCGAGCTTCGAGGACGGGATGCGCTCGGCGCCCTATCCGGCCGCAAGAATCGGCACCATTAACGGCCATGGATCCATTCGCGTCCGCGCTTGACCAGGCGGCCGCGATACGGCGCCGCGACGTCTCGTCGGCAGAGATCACCCGGGCGTACCTCGAACGGATTGAAAGACTCAACCCACGTCTCAACGCTTATGTGCTGATCACTCCCGAGCTGGCGATGGAGCAGGCCGGCGCGGCGGA
>DASQAU010000233.1:0-2442 GCA_035635595.1 Candidatus Eiseniibacteriota bacterium | reverse complement strand
TGGGTCACCGAGATGAACCACAAGGCTCAGAGGCTTTACGCGCGCCACGGCTTTGCGCGCACCGGCAGGGCCATCGAGGTCCGGCCGAGCGAGCCGGCGATCGAATATGAGATGACCAAAGTTCTGTAGGGAGCTGCGCCGACCATGCAACGATGGGTGACGTGAACTTCGATCTGACCCCGGAACAGCAGGCGATCCGTGACACGTGCAGAGATTTTGCCCGGGAGGTCGTCGCTCCCGTGGCTGAGGAGCTCGACCGCGAGCACAAGTTCGGCTACGACGTCGTCCGGCAGATGGGGGAGCTCGGCCTGTTCGGCCTTCCGTTTCCCGAGGAATATGGGGGCGCCGGCGGCGATTTTCTCTCGCTTTGCCTGGCGATCGAAGAAATCTCCCGCGCCGACACGGGAGTCGGCATCACGCTCGAGGCGGCGGTGTGCCTGGGCGCTTCGCCCATCCACGATTTCGGCACCACCGAGCAGAAGGAGAGATGGCTGCCGGACCTGCTTGCCGGACGCAAGCTGTGGGCCTTCGGCCTGACCGAACCGGAAGCCGGCTCTGACGCCGGCGCGACCAAGACTCGGGCTGAGGCGCGCGATGGGAACTGGGTGATCAACGGCGCGAAGCAGTTCATCACCAACTGTGGAACCGAGATCTCAGCCGGCGTGACTGTGACCGCCGTGACCGGCAAGGCAAACGGAGGGGGCCCCGAGATCAGCGCGATCATGATTCCGACTGGCACGCCGGGCTACCACGTGCTGCCGTCGTATCGCAAGCTCGGATGGCATTCGTCCGACACGCATCCGCTCAGCTTCGAAGACTGCGCGGTGTCGAAGGAGAACCTCCTCGGCGCGCAGGGCGGCGGCTACCGGCAGTTCCTGCACACATTGATGGGTGGGCGCATCGCCATCGCCGCTCTATCGGTCGGCCTCGCGCAGGCGTGCCTCGACGCGTCGCTTGCGTATGCAAAGGAGCGGCGGACTTTTGGCGTGCCGATCTCAAAGCACCAGGCGATTCAGTTCAAGCTCGCCGATATGGCGATGGAAACCGAGCTCGCTCGAACCATGGTGTACCGCGCTGCGGCTGCTTATATGCAATCCGGCGCCGAAACGCCGGACGAGACGCGGATGCTCGCGGCGATGTGCAAGCTGTACGCGTCGGAGACCTCCAAGCGGGCGGCGGACCAGGCGGTGCAGATCCACGGTGGCTACGGCTTCATGGAGGACTACCCGGTCGCGCGCTACTGGCGTGACGTGAAGGTCAACGAGATCGGCGAGGGAACCTCGGAGGTCCAGCGAATGCTGATCGCCCGATTGCTGGGCTGCTAGGCAGACCAGGGCCCACCGTCCCACCCGGGCGCCGCAAGCGGCGCCCGACCTCCCCACTAGGTGGGGAGGTGAATCTATCTATAGACGCCGTTGTGGCCAAGGCTGTGCAGGCCGACGTTCGGGAAGTACGTCAACCCATGGTCCTCTGACCCCACCGGGATCTTGGCCAGCAGCGTGCCCGTGACGGTCGACATCACGTAAACGGACCGGCTGAAGCGGCCCGACGCCCACAGCTGGGTGCCGTCCGGGCTGAGCTGCAGCATGTCCGGGCTGCCGCCTCCGGCGATGTACCACTTCGCCGCCACCGTCTGAGTCGCGAAGTCGATGACCGAGAAGGACCCATCCAGGCGGTTGGAGACGTAGAGGGACTTTGTATCGCGAGAGATCTGGAGGCCATGTGCTCCGCGACCGGTGGGAATGAACTTGATTTCCCTCATCGCCACCGGGTCGATCACCGAGACGCCCATCCGACCCTGGTTGGTGACGTAGAAATAGCGGCCGTCGGGGGAGAGCTTGACGTCGATCGGCAGGCCGCCCACGTAGACGTAGCCGGCCAGAGCCATGTTGTTGATGTCGATCTTGACGACCATGCCCGTGTACTCGGTCGAGATCATGAGGTAGCTCCCGTCCGCGCTGAAGTCCAGGTGGTCGGCGCCGGCCCATGGGACGCCCACTGACTTGAGCAGGTGCCAGTCGTGCGGGTCTCGAAACTCAACCCTCTGCAGGCGTTCGACGACGTCGACCGCCTTTGAACCGTCAGGAGTGAAGTAAAGGTTGTACGGAAAAGGAATCGAGATCGAGCCGGTCGGCCGACCTGTATGGATGTCAAGGACCGTGAGCCTGCTGGAGCCTTCGTTGTCGACGTAGAGCTGGCTCATGTCCCAGGCGGGCGTGACGTGGTGTGGGATGAAACCGACTCCGTAGTGGTCGATCACCTTGAAGGTCAACGGATCGATGACGTCGACCGTCCCCGCGGTGCTGTTCGGGACGTACACGCGTGGAGGGAGATCACACAACGGGCATGGCACGACGCCTGACAGGGTGTTGGCGTACACGTTGAATTCAGGCGCCGGCAGGCTCACGGGCTGAACGTCGGGCTCGGGCTACATGCGCACCG
>DASQAU010000232.1:0-11462 GCA_035635595.1 Candidatus Eiseniibacteriota bacterium | reverse complement strand
CGACTCCAGGCGCCGGCCGGAGGACCTCATGGCCGCCGCGCCCGCGCCGGCCCCGGCCCACGCCATCTTCCGTCAGGGCTTCCTCTCCGCCCTGTCGAACCCGAAGCTCGGCGTCTTTTTCGTGACGTTCCTGCCCCAGTTCGTGGCTCCGGGCCAGGCTGTCCTGCCGCGATTGCTTTTGCTCGGCGTGATCTTCGCGGTGATCGGATGGACGTGGATGAACGTCTACGGGTTCCTTGTCACGCGCCTCCGCGATTTCATCACCGCACCGCGCGTGCGCCAGTGGATGGAGAGGGTCACCGGCGTGGTCCTGCTGGGTTTCGGCGCTCGCCTCGCCGTAGAGAAGCTTTAGTTTCTTACGAGCGTTGCCAGGGCGGCTGGGTTCAACCCAGCCGCAACTTTGTCCCTAAGCTCACCAGGCGTGGCGCGGCTTCAGATTTCTTAGTTAAGTCCCATCGATATACCGGAATGGGAGCAGCCCCTGCGGCGCAGCCGCACGGGCGATGAGGGAAAACCATCCGGGTTTTCCCTCATATTTCAGGTAGGTCGAAGGAGATGTCGTAGACGCCGCCGCTGAGCTTGGCGTGGTGTATCCAGCCCATCTTTCTCAAGAGCCCGAGCATCTGCTGGTTTTCCGGCAGCACGATGAGCGAGAAGGTCTTGATTCCGTGCTGGCGAGCAACTCTTGCCAGGATGGCGAGCAGCGTCCCTCCGAGTCCGCGATGCTGGAATTCGTCGATCACGGCGACAGCGACCTCCGCGACGTCGGTGCCCACCGCGCGGTCGTAACGCGCGACCCCGAGGATGCGCTCCTTGCCGGACGGCCGGTGGGACGTCCCGACCAGCGCGAACCGGTCGTTGTAGTCGACCACGGCCAGCCTGTGCGCGAGGGCATCCGGCATGCGCTTCAGGGGTGAGAAGAACCTGAAGTAGACGGTTCGTTCCGACATCGCCGCCACCGCCTCGTGGAGGAGCGGCTCGTCCTCCGGCGCGATCGGCCTGACGTGAACCTTCGTTCCGTCCGTAAGCTCGAGGACGCGAGGCTCGAAATTACCGGTCGGCGGCACCGCTACAAGGTAACCTCTACCATCCGCGGTGCATGCTCGGCTCGCAGCCCTTGCGCTGGCGCAACCTCGGCGTGGCAGCCGGCGCCACGACCGCTGTCCTCTTTGCGGCCTTCGACCTCTACCAGTGGGGGCTGGCTTACGCCGCAGACAAGTTCCACAACGACTTCACCTTCTATTTGGCCGCCGCACGCATCGGAATCAAGCACGGCTGGGCCTCGATCTACGACCTTTCGCTCCAGCAGGCTGAGCTCGACGCGCTGGGGTCGCGAATCGACATCGCCGAGCTGGCGCGCTACATCAGCCCTCCTCCCCTTGCGTGGCTGGCCCTGCCGCTCTCGCCACTGCCCTACGAAGCCGGCTACTGGATCTGGAGCGCCGCCCTGATAGGAGCGCTCGCGTTGACGTGGTACCTGGCTGCGCCAGCGCAGGGACGCGAGCGTCTCATCTATCTGGCGGCCGCGGTGGGCTGGCTGCCCGCGATCTACGCGCTCCAGCTCGGTCAGCCGGCACTGTTCGTCGCACTGGGCGTCGCGGCTTCGTACGCGCTGCTGCGCACCGGCCGCCCGTTCCTGGCCGGTCTGGCGCTCGGTGTGCTGGCGCTCAAGCCCCAGCTTGCCTTCCTGGTTCCCGCGGCCCTGCTGCTGAGCGGACGGATGCGAGCGTTCTGGGGCAGCGTCCTGGCTCTCGGTTTCCTTGCCGCCGCTTCAGCCGTTGCGCTCGGTCCGAGCGGCGTCGCCGAATACATCGCGAGGTTGAACTTCGCCGCCGGCGTGCCGGTGAACCGCGAGCTGACGCTCGCCCCGGTCTTGGGCAGCCTCGCAGTGGCGCGCGTCATCCAGGCGGCACTTGCCCTGTGGTCACTCGTTCTGGTTTACCGACTCAGGCGGCGGGGGGCTGAATGGATCTTCATCGCTGCGCTGGTCGGGGGATTGCTGGCCAGCCCCTACCTTCACCTGGACGACCTGGTGATGCTCGGCCTGGCGGCCTGGCTCTACTTGCGCACAGATCGCAAGCCGCGCTGGGCCTGGGTGTTCGTGCTCGGAGTTACCCTCGCCATCGAGGGGCTGCCGGTGTGGGGGCCGCTGCCGATGATCGTGGGTCAGATCGCCGCGCTGGCGCTCGTTTCAGTCGCGGCGCTGAAACATGACGACCGCGATGCCGAGCATCACCGCGCCGAAGGCGAACACGATACCCGCCTCAAGCGGGATCGGGAGCACCTGGCCATTGATCGTCAGCCCGAGCCGGTCGACGACCGAGCCCGGCAGGCCTGAGTTCGAGAGCACGACGCGCCTGAGCGGGTCGATGCCGTAGGAGGCCGGGTCAAGCCTCGTCAGCACCGTCATCCATCCCGGCAGGCCGGTGAGCGGAAACAGTGCGCCGGACAGAAAGAACATCGGCATCATCAGAAAGTTCATCACGACCTGGAATCCCTGGAGCGACTTCATCGATGAAGCCAGCGCCACGCCGAACGACGAGAGCCCGAATGCCAGCACGGCAGCCAGCGGAATCATCGTGAGCACTGTGAGCACGCTCAACTTCACACCGACGAACGGAGCGAGCACCAGGAGGATGAGACCCTGAATCATCGCCTGGGTGGTGCTGCCCAGCGCCTTGCCGATCGCCACGGCAGACCTGTCGATCGGCGCGACGAGCACCTCTTTGAGGAAGCCGAACTCGCGATCCCAGACAATCGACATCGCGCCAAAGATCGCGGTGAACAAGATGGCCATCCCGATGATTCCGGGGTACATGAACTGGATGTACGAGATGCCGCCCGACGTCCCGAAAAGCGTTCCGCGCCCGAGGGCCGAGCTCAAGCCCGACCCGAAAACGACCAGGAAGAGGAGCGGCTGCGCCAGCGACGCAACGAGGCGCCACCGGTCCCGCCAGTAACGCAGCAGGTCGCGATACCAGATGATGTAAATGGCGCGCAGCGTGGCCATTCGCGTGTCGGCAGGCGTGTGCTGGGCGGGTGCGGTGGCGTTCGGTGCGGTTACGACTTTCACGCTCATCGCCTTCGTCCCATGAAGCGATTTGCCATGGTTCGATTCTGGTCCCTCGTGCTCGCCTCCTCGTCGCGGATGGCGCGACCCGTGAGCTTGAGAAACACATCGTCGAGGCTGGGCCGGTGCATGGACACCGTGTCGACCGGTGCGATGAGCTCCCGCACCAGGCGCGGCACGAACGCCTTGCCGTCCGGCACCTCCATTCGCAGCGTTCCGTTGTCGCGGGCGGGAGTCACGCCAAGGATCTCCTCGATCTCCCTGGCAGCGTCTTCTGGCCGGCTCGAGGTGATGGTCACCACGTCTCCGCCGACCATCGCCTTCAGCTCGTCGGGCGTGCCGAGGGCGACGATCTTGCCCTGGTCGATGATTGCGATGCGGTCGCAGTACTCGGCCTCGTCCATGTAGTGGGTGGTCATGAAGATCGTGATGCCCTTGCTCCGGCGGAGCTCGTTCAGGTGCGCCCAGATGCTCTGCCGCGTCTGCGGATCCAGCCCGAGCGTGGGCTCGTCGAGGAACAGCACCTGAGGTTGGTGGAGCATTCCGCGGGCGATCTCGAGTCGTCGCTTCATCCCGCCTGAATAGGTCTTGACCTGCGAGCTCGCGCGGTCGGCGAGCTGCACCAGAGCAAGCATCTCGTCGATGCGCTGCCGCCGGACGGCGGCGGGAACGGCGTAGATGAACGCGTGGAACTCGAGGTTCTCACGCCCGGTGAGCTGGTCGTCGAGCGAAGGATCCTGGAACACCAGGCCGATGCGCTGCCGCACGCCCGCCGGGTCGAAGGCGACGTCGATGCCGGCCACGCGCGCGGTACCGGCGGTCGGTGACAGCAGCGTGCAGAGGATCGAGATCGTCGTCGACTTTCCGGCGCCGTTCGGTCCCAGAAACCCGAAAATTTCGCCGGCGCGGACTTCGAGGTCGATGCCTTTGACCGCCTCCAGCTCGCCGTACCTCTTGACCAGGCCTGAGGCCTGGATGACCGCGCCACCAACCACCCCATCCACGTTAGAGACCCCGCTCATCGGTTGAGGTTCCTGGCGTTCTTGAGCAGCCGGCGCAGCATCCGATGAAGCGCTTTGAGCTCGTGCTGGTCGAAGCCTTCGAGCAGCCCCGTGTTGACCTGCCGAAACGCGGGGATCAAACGCGGCAGGATGTTCTTGCTCCTCGGGCCGAGCACGACCACCAATGATCTGCGGTCGTCTGGGCTGATTTTTCGTGCGATGAATCCCTTCGTCTCAAGGCGGTCGAGCAGCCGCGTCATGCCGGCGGTGTCGGTGCCCAGTCGAGCAGCCATCTTGATCGGGCTCGGCTCCTTCAGGAGCCTCGATAGAAGCAAGAGGGCCGCCTGTTGCGAAGTGATTCCATGGCCCTCGAGTCGCCGGTCCAGGGCAGTGCGCAGCTCGCGGCCGAGGTGGAAGACGAGCGATGAGATCGCCTCTTCTTCGCGCGGGTCAATTTCATCCGTGCTTGCCTCGCCAGCCACCGCGCCCATCGACCTGAATATAACTGTCTAGACAGTAACTGTCAAGGCAGCTATGCGCCGTGCCTACCAGAGCCCTCCGCAAAGCGCCGTGCGCCCTTCTGCGCTTCGCCTGAGGCAAGGACTTCGAGCCCACCTCGGTGCTCAGCCTTGGCCGCATCCTCGAAACTCATCGACCATTGGTTGAGCACGCTGCGGCGGTCCGCTCGCAGCGCCCCCTGCGGAAGCTCTGCAATCTGACGTGCGAGCGCCTGCGCCTCTTCCAGTGAGTGGCCTGGCTCGACAAGTCTTTCAACCAGGCCGATTTGCAGCGCTTCCATGGCGGATACAGGCCGGCCGCTGAGGATCAAATCCAGCGCGCGGCCCTGGCCGATCATCCGAGGCAGGCGCACCGTGCCGAGGTCGATGAGCGGCACGCCGAAGCGTCGGTTGAAAACGCCAAAGGTGGCGTTGTTCGCTGCGACGCGGAGGTCGCACCACAGCGCAAGCTCGAGCCCCCCCGCGACGGCATAACCTTCGATGGCCGCGACCACCGGCTTGCTCAAGTCCATCCGCGTCGGGCCCATCGGCCCATCACCCGTTTCGGAGAGGCGACTCGGTGAGTCCGCAGCCAGGGCTTTCAGATCGAAGCCGGCGCAGAAGTGCCCACCCGCGCCGGTCAGCACCGCGACCGCAAGGCCTGCGTCGCGATCAAAGCGCCGGAAGGCATCCGCCAGCGCAGCCGCCGTCTCGACGTCAACCGCGTTGCGGACCTCCGGCCGCGTGATGGTTACCGTCATCACGCCCGCCTCAGCTATGAACTGGACTTTGGTCCCCACGGATCAAGCCTGCGTTATTCGGCGTCCATGTACGGATAGCGGTGATCGGTGGGCGGGACGTACGTCTCCTTGATCGTCCGCGGGCTGGTCCAGCGGATGAGGTTGAGGATCGATCCCGCCTTGTCGTTGGTGCCCGACGCCCTTGCCCCGCCGAACGGCTGCATACCCACGACCGCGCCCGTCGGCTTGTCGTTGATGTAGAAGTTGCCCGCCGCGTTGACGAGAGTCTCGGACGCCTTGCGAATCACCTGCCGGTCGGTCGCGAAGATCGCACCCGTCAGCCCATACGGGCTGGTCCGGTCGACGAGCTCGAGCGTGTCCTCGAACTTGCCGTCGGCGTAGGGGTAGACGGTGAGGATGGGGCCGAACAGCTCCTCCTTGAGAAGCTTGAAGTCGGGGTCGGTCGTCTCGATAACCGTCGGCCGCACGAACCAGCCCACCTTATCGTCACCCTTGCCGCCCGCGACGACCTTCGCGCTGTCGGACTTGCGCGCGAACTCGATCGCCTTCATATGGTTCGAGTAAGCCTTGCCGTCGATCACGGCCCCCATGAAGTTCCGGAAGTCGGCGACATCTCCCTGCGGGATGGCCTCGACCAGATCCGCCATCTCGGACCGCATTCGCTTCCACATCGACTGTGGAACGTAGGCGCGTGATGCGGCGGAGCATTTCTGGCCCTGGTACTCGAACGCGCCGCGGATCAACGCTGTACGGAGCGCATCCGAATCAGCCGACTCGTGGGCGACGACGAAGTCTTTGCCACCTGTCTCGCCGACCAGGCGCGGATATGTCCGATAGTTGTCGACGTTCTGGCCGACCGTCCGCCACATGCCCTGGAACACTTCTGTCGACCCTGTGAAGTGGATGCCGGCGAGCTCCTTGTGGCTCAGCACACGGTCCGACACTTGCGACGCGCTGCCGCTCACCAGGTTGATGACGCCCGGGGGCAGCCCTGCCTCGTTGAGGATCTCCATCAGGAAATGGCTCACCAGCAGCGTCTGCGTCGCGGGTTTGAAGACCACGGTGTTGCCCATCAAGGCCGCCGCGGTCGGCAGGTTGGCGCCGATCGAGGTGAAGTTGAACGGGCTGACCGCGAAGATGAACCCCTCCAGGGGCCGGTACTCCAGGCGGTTCCACGCGGTGCCGTCGTTGAACGGCTGCTGGCCCAGGAGCTGGTCGCCGAAGTAGGCGTTGTAGCGCCAGAAGTCGACCGACTCGCATGCGGCGTCGATCTCCGCCTGGTGCACAGTCTTGGACTGCCCCAACATCGTGGCCGCGTTGATGGTGTCCCGCCACGGGCCGGCGAGGAGGGACGCCGCCCTGAGCAGCACCGCCGCGCGCTCGGGGTAGGCAGTGGCTGCCCACGCTCGTCGTGCCTTGAGGGCTGCGTCGATGGCGTCGTCGAAGTCCTTGGGCGCGCCGACCGCGTACTCGGCGATCGTCAGCTCGTGGCGGTGAGGCGAACGGATGTCACCTCGCGAGGCGCCCCATCGGCGCTCTCCCCCGATCTGCATGGGCACCTCGGTCCGGGCGTCCGTCAGCTCCGCCAGCCGGGCCTTGAGGGTCTTACGATTGGGATCGCCGGGCGCGTAAGCCCTCACGGGCTCGTTGACTGGCGTGGGGACTTTGAAGTGTCCGTCGGCGGTCATCTCGACTCCTCTTTGAACTTGCTTTTCACCTTCAAATCGTAACCCGCCCTCGTATGTCACCTAGACCACGACTGGGATTGTTGGAGGCGCTCGCATGGTCGGACTGAAACCCCTTCGATTTTCAGCCACGTCGGAGCGAATCCGCCAAACGGTCGCATTGCTTCATCGACGCGGATACGCGCTGAGCACCGAGCGCCTCGCCGCCGTGTGCCTGGGTGGCTCGATCTCAACGGACGAGGTCCGTTGGTCGGTGGCCGCGAGCCCTGACCTGTTCCTAGCTGACGACCTGGTGGTCGATCGATCGGGACTCGACCGCGTTGCCGAGATCCGTTCGCGCGCGTTCGACCACCGTGCCGACGCCTCCGCCTACGTGCGCATGACGATGCGCTTCGTCCGCGCCCTGGTTGCATCCGCTCCATTCATACGCAGCGTCTCCATCGCCGGCTCGCTCGCGAGCGGGGGCTTTCGAAGCTCAGACGACGTGGACTTGAACCTGATCGTGGACGACGGCCATCGGCACCTCGCATATGTCGCCGTGAGCGGGCTCGGCCTGGTGCATGCCCTTGCCCACCGCCAAAAGCCGGTCGACAACCTCACACGACGCCCGTTGGCCCCGCGTCTGATGACGGCAAACCTGATCCTCGAACGCTCGCAGTGCCGGCCGCTCGAACGGCAGGACGAGGACATGGCCTTCGAGCTGATGATGGCCGAGCCCATCTACGGCATCGAGGAGGTGCACGAGCTGCTCGATGCCAACCCCATGCTCCTCGAGCATTTTCCGCAGCTCGCGCGAAAGCCGCCGGCGCAGCTCATCGACCCTCCCGCACTCCGCCTCCCCGCTGTGCTGTTTCCACGTTTCCTCGATGGAGCGGCGCGGATGCTTGGCGAGGGTGCATGGCGCTACATGCAGTGGACGCGGCGCCATCACCCTGATGCGCTGGAGCGCGTCGCGTACGTGCGCTCGACCATGCGCCCGTACACCTTGTTTGACAGGAGCCTCCGATGATCCCGGCGATCGTCATCGCGATCCTCAGCGTGACCACCCTCCTCCTCTTCTTGTTTGGCGTGAACTTGATTTACCTGACCTACCAGGCGACACGCTTGAAACCTCGACCCGTATGCTCGCCGGTCCTCGATGGTGAACCGCTGGTCTGCGTGCAGGTCCCCATCTACAACGAGCGCTACGTCGCCGAGCGAGTCCTCGATGCGGTGTGCGCGCTCGACTGGCCGGCAGGCCGCCTGGAAGTTCAGGTCCTCGACGACTCTGACGACGACACGACCTCGATCATCGCCCGCAAGGCCGCACGCCTGCGGCGCGACGGAATCCAGCTCAAGCATGTTCGGCGCGGAACACGGACCGGTTTCAAAGCCGGGGCGCTGGCGTTTGGCTTGACACTCACTGACGCGCCGTTCATCGCGATCTTCGATGCGGACTTCGTTCCACCGCCGGATTTTCTCCGGCGCACCATCGGCGTTTTCGAAGACCCGTCGGTCGGGTTTGTGCAGGCGAGATGGGGCCATCTCGACGAGGGCTATTCGTGGTTCACGCGGCTCCAGGCGCTGGCGATCGACTTCCATTTTCTCGTCGAGCAAGCCGTGCGTTCGGCGAACGGCTACTTCACGAATTTCACCGGCACAGCGGGAGTCTGGAGGCGCAGCGCCATCGAGGATTCGGGAGGCTGGAGCGCGGATACGCTGACCGAGGACCTCGACCTGAGCTATCGAGCCCAGCTGCGAGGCTGGCGCGCGGCCTACCTGGAGGACCTCGTCGTGCCGGAGGAGCTCCCGGTGTCGATCGATGCGTACCGCCGCCAGCAGTCGAGGTGGGCGACGGGCAGCTTCCAGTCCGCGTTCAAGCTGCTGGTCCCCGTGCTCCGCAGCCGCAACCGGGCCGGGGTCAAGCTCCAGGCGGCCATCCATCTGCTGGCTTACGGAATCGGGCCTTTGATGCTGATTCAGCTGGTCTCTTATCCCGCGCTTCTGCTCACGTTGGGCCGCCACGCTCTCCCGTGGCCGCTGGCCGACGCCTCGGTGATCGTGGTCGTGGTCGCGGTGTCGCCGTGGTTCGGCTTCATCGTGGCGCAGACGAGGCTCGGGCGACGCTGGTGGTCGGGTCTTCCATCCCTGCTCTGTCAGGTCGTCGGAGCCGGGATGTCGCTGACGGCGATGCTTGCGCTGTTTCGTGCCACCAGGCGTGGCGGACGGTTCGTCCGCACACCAAAGCATCGGATCGAACAGCGAGGCCAGGAATGGCGCGACCAGGCATATGTCAGCGTCGGGGACGCGCGCGCACTCGCGGAGGCGGGGTTCGGGCTCGGCGCCCTGGCCATAGTGCCGGTCGCGATCGGGATGCAGCAATGGCTGCTGGCGGTCTACGCGACGATGTTCGCCCTCGGTTTTCTCGTGGTCGCCTCGCTCAGCATGGTCGACCTGCTCGAGGTGCTGACCTTTCGCACCCTCGGAAGGCGTGCGCTTGCCCGCCTCCAGGCATCAGGCCCGATGGTGGGCCTGCTCGCGCTCTGCGCACTCCTCCTCGTGTTCGCGGCGCAGATGGCCGAGCCGTTCGAGGACGGCTACGGACACTGGCTGATCGCCGCGAACCTGGCCGCAACCGGAAGCCTCCACGATCCGCTTTTCGGGATGGAGGACACGTGGCTCCCCGGGTATCACGTGCTTGCGGCGGCGGTGCTTCAAGTTTTCGGGCTGTGGCAGCTCGGCGCCCTGAAGGTCCTGGGAGCCCTCCTCGGCACAGCCACGGTGGCGTGCGTATACGCGCTCGCTCCCAACGTGCGACAGGCAAGGCTGGCTGTCGCGCTTTTGGTGCTCAACCCCGTTTTTCTCTTCACGTCCGGATCTGCCGTCGCGGAGCCCTTGCTGACCGCGCTTCTCACCTCCGCGGCGCTGGCCGCGGTCCGCAGGCGGATGAAGCTCGCGGCAATGCTCGCCGCGCTTGCGTGCGCGACGGCCACCAAGGCCTGGATCTGGGTCGCCGCCGCGGCCGGCTTCGCGGTCATCGAGCTGTGGCGGCAAAAAGCGCCAGGATGGGGCAAACCCGCGATTGCCTGGGTGGTGCCTGCGCTCGCGCTGCTGGTCTTTTTTCAGCTGGGCTTTGCGCCGGCCAGCCATTCCGTCGCTCGTGGATCGCTCGAGGTGGTCTCGGCCACCGCGCGGGGCAGCCTGCCCGCGGGAGGCCTGGCGCGTATCGCCGAGCTCACCCGCACTTTCGGCCTGGCTGCCTTGCCGCTCTTCGCCTTCGGGGGCCTCGGCCTGTGGACCACGGTCCGCAGAGCCGCTTCGGATGGTGACCGATCAACGATTCGCTACCTCCATGTGCCGGCAATGGCCTTTCTGGCCGCGGTGGTCGGGCTGGTCGCCATCGGCGCCTACACCGGCAGCCATCGTTACCTCTACCCCGCCCTACCATCGCTCGCGCTGCTGGCAGCTTCTGCACTCGACCGGTACACCACGGCAGTTCGAGTGGGGGCGATCGCTGCGACCGGGCTCCTCGCCGTCGCGTTCCTGCCAGTGTTCACCAGCTTCGCGGCGGACAATGCGGGACTCGTCGCGGCCGGCCGGGCCACCGCCTGCGGCACAGGTCTTCTCGTCACCGATTCGCCGGTGGTCGCTTTCTACAGCGGCAGGCGACCGACCAAGATCACCGGGTCGCAACAGCTGCCGCTCGATACCTCGTCAGCCATCGACTGGATGCGCGACCACGGTGTGACGGAGCTCGTGGTCGAGGACATCAGCTATTACCGCGCGACGGTTCTCTTTCCTGAGCTTGCCTCCGGCCGGCCGAGCCCGCCGTTTGTGGCTCTGGGCGAACAGTCGCACTACCAGGTCACCGGTGGCAAAACCGTGTACGCGTACCGCCTCGGCGCGGCGCTCTCGTGTCAGTCGATTTACCCAGGGGTCGACGCAACCATCGAACCTCCCCGGGGAACTGGCAAGACGGCCCGTCTGGCGAAGGGCCTGACACTGCGGGTCGCGGGCGTCGACGCCGCAGGCGAAGGCGTGGGCTTTGGCGTCCCGATCGTGCGCTATGACGATGGCTGGGTCTATTCGCGCACCTCGACCACCGTGGACCTCTCGACTCCAAGCGTCGCGGTGTGGAAGCGGACATTCCTGCTCGACGAGATCGGTGGGGATGCCGCACATGGTTATTCGTTCGTGCCGATTCCGTCCCGCGGCGCGATCGACGTCATATACACGGTCGATGCGACCGGCGTGTCGATCGTGGTGAGGCCCGTCTGGTTGGCGCCCGGGTTCACACAGGTCGGGATCCTCAACGAGCAGTCCGCGGCCTTTGATGACTTCGCCGACTCCACACGATTCCTGATCGGTCCTAGCTTTCCGAACTGGACCCCGGTCGAGGGTGGCTGGGGACGGCTGCGGTCGGCGAGCCTTGGCGTGGAGTGGTCGGCGCCGGCGCTGCCCGGCGCACA
>DASQAU010000231.1:0-3310 GCA_035635595.1 Candidatus Eiseniibacteriota bacterium | reverse complement strand
CTCCTGCCTTGCGTTCTCGTCGATGGGCGGAATGCTCACCAGGCTTGCGATGCTACGTGGCGTGACGTTTCAGCAGTTTCGGCGGCTGTGCCTCTCACTGCCCGAGGCGGAGGAACGCGAGACGTGGGGAGAGGCGACCTTTCGGTCCGATCACGCATCTTCGCCATGGGCTCGGAGGGCGGCGATTACGTCTCGGTCAAGGCCTCGCTCGACGACCAGGCCGGCCTGGTGGAGATGGACCCCAAGACGTTCGCTCCATCCGCGTACACGGGCCGGTTCGGCTGGGTCAGGGTCAGGCTTGCCGGCATCGGCGCCGAGCTGGCAAGAAAAGTGGTGACAAACGCCTGGAAGCGGACAGCTCCCAGGCGCGTTGTTGCCGAGTACGAACTAAGTGCTCAGAAGGCCCTTCGCCGGTAGGAGCTGCGCCCGCCGCCGACGAGCCGAACGATCAGCAGCAGGATCGCCGCGCCGATGAACGCCATCAGCATCTGCGTGAGGAGCGGGTGACCCGCGATGTCGATGCTGATGTGAAGCACACCGAGCAGCAAGAACCCTCCGATGAAGGCGCCGATGATGCCGACGACTATGTCACCCAGCAGCCCCAGACCGTGTCCGAGCGCGAGGTGGCTGGCGAGAAAACCCGCCACCAACCCGACCAGCGCCCAGATGAGGATCGTGTCCAGGTCGAGGGTGAAAGTCGCTCCGTTGATGGTGATGACCATGTTCGATTACACCCCTACAAACGCGAATCTGCGTCACTCCTAAAACGCCCAGGGGCTTCAGACCACCTTTGAAGCCAGGTCGCTCAAAACAGCCCCAAGCACTCGATTGAACGCGGGGTAGGGGTGAATGACGTCGGCGAGGACCCGCAGAGGCGTGCCCGCTTTGATGGCGAGGATGAGCTCGCCGAGCACCTCGCCGGCCCGCGGCGTGACCAGCGTCGCTCCGATGAGGACGCCGCGTTCGCGATCGCCGACCAGCTTGATCGTCCCGCCGTGAAAGTCGTGGATGTAGCCCCGAGCCGCCTCGCCCGGATCCGTGGTCGCGACGGCGACGTCGATCCCATGGGCGCGTGCCAGTTCCTCGGACAGCCCAACCGACGCCACCTCGGGGTCGCAGAACGTGACCCTTGGCACCGCGATGTGGTCGGCCTTCGCGTCCTCGCCGCGCAGCCTCCGCGCGACGATCTGGCCGTGGTAGTAGGCGAGGTGGGTGAAGCCGCCCAGCCCGGTGACGTCGCCGGCACCGTAGACATTCGCGCGCGCCTCCAGGGTCAGCGGGTCGACCTTCAGCCATCCGCGGTCGGTCTGCGCGAGGCCCGCCGCCTTCCAGGCCTCGAAGTTGGGGCGCCGGCCTGTCGCAACGAGCAGCCGGTCCGCTGAAACGATCGCCCCAGACTTCAGGTGGACCACCACCGCCGAGCCGTGTTTTTCGACCGCCACGCACGGGTCGCCGACCATCAAGGTCATCCCATCGGCTTCGAGGTGCGGCTGCAGGGCGGCTCCCGCTTCAGGCTCTTCGAGCGCGAGAAAACGAGGTCCGGCTTCGATCACCGTCACCTTCGAGCCAAGCCGGGCGAACGCCTGGCCCAGCTCCACCCCGACCGCCCCGCCCCCGAGCACCGCCAGCGAACCCGGCAGCTCGCGCGGTACCGCGGCCTGGCGATTGGTCCAGAACTCGACGGTCTCCAGGCCCGGAATCGGCGGAGTCGCCGCCGTGCCTCCGTTGGCGATCACCACCGCCTTGCGGGCGATGAGCTGCTCCGCGCCGACCTCGACGGTGCGCAGGTCGACCAGCTTGCCCTCGCCCCGAAAGAGCTTGGCGCCCGTTGCCTCCAGGGCAGCGGCGGGACGCGTGTCGTCGAGGTCGCGCGCCATCCACAACACGCGCTTGGAGACTTTCGGGAAGTCCACGTCCCACTCCACGCGCGAGGCGGCGAGCTTCCGGGCGCGGCCGGCCTCTTCCAGCGTCTCGCCCGAACGCAGCAGCGTCTTCGACGGCACGCACCCCCAGTACGGGCACTCACCTCCGACCAGCTCGCGCTCGACCACCGCCAGCGAGATCCCGCTTCCCTTCAGCCCGCCGGCGATGGCCTCGCCCGCAACACCGCCGCCAAGGCACACGACGTCAAATTCCTGTGGCAACCTGCTCACCTCCATCAGCACGCCTCAGCGATTCCAGCAAGGAAGTCGCCGTAAAAGTTCCGACGTAGTTATCGCCTTCATAGACAGCCACGCGCTCGGTCGGGCTTGCAATGGCGGCCGCGAGGGCTTCGGTCAAGGTGCTCGAGATCTGGACGCGTGGCTCGCCGCGCGCGGGCCCCGCTGCAGGATGATCGAGCGTTCGCGGATCGATGGTCACGAGCGACATGCGGCGCACGAGACGTTCCTTCCCCAAAAACTCAGCCACGTACTCGCTGGCAGGCCGCGTCAGGATCCTCTCGGGCGTGTCGTACTGGGCGATCCGCGCCTGCATGTGCATCAAGCAGATCCGGTCACCCACCATCACCGCCTCGTCGATGTCGTGCGTGACGAAGACCACGGTCTTTCCCAGCGAGCGCTGGATGTTGATGAACTCACGCTGCAGGCGTTCCCGTGTGATCCGGTCGACCGCGCCGAACGGTTCGTCCATGAGCAGGATCGGAGGGTCTGCGCCGAGAGCGCGGGCAAATCCCACTCTCTGGCGCTGGCCGCCCGAGAGCTGGTGCGGATAGCGGTCCCGATAGTCGCCGGGGTCGAGCCCGACGAGCTGCAGCAGCTCTTCGACGCGGGCTTTGATGCGAGCCTTGTCCCACTGCCACAGTCTCGGCACGGTGCCGACGTTCTCACCGACCGTCATGTGTGGAAAGAGGCCCGTCTGCTGGATGACGTAGCCCATCCGCAGGCGAAGGTGCGCGGGGTCGACCTTGCTCGTGTCCTCGCCGTCGACCAGGATCCGGCCGCGGTCCGGATCGATGAGCCGGTTGATCATCCGCAGCGTGGTCGTCTTGCCGCAGCCTGATGGTCCGATCAAGACGCAGGTTTGTCCTGTTGGGATGTCCAGGCTCAGGTCGAGCACGGCGTTGGAGCCGCCGGGGAACTCCTTGCTCACGTTCTCCAAGCGGATCACCGCGTCATTTACCGTAATCGAATGGGGAGCCGGATATTCCTCGACGTGGTCGACCCCTGGATCAATTGGGACTGGCTGGGGACGCACATCCCGCTGGTGCTCGACGACCTCCAGCAGCACGTCCTCCTCACGGCGATCGCAGTTGCCGCCGGCCTTGTCATCTCTGTGCCGCTCGGCATCGCCGCTCACCGCTGGGGTTGGC
>DASQAU010000230.1:0-11678 GCA_035635595.1 Candidatus Eiseniibacteriota bacterium | reverse complement strand
GCGTGTGTGAGGTTCGGAAAGTATCCGAGCCGGATGGTGAGCGGCTGGTCGTCCGCGGGCGGGGCTGAGCTGACGGCCTGGCCACACGCGGCGGCCACCAGCACACCAACGATCGCCAGACCCTTCAGTCCTCTCACTGCTTGCCACTGGTCCAGTGAAGGCCGCACTCCTTGACCTCGTTCTGCTCCCACCACCAGCGACCCGCCCGCTCGTCCTCGCCCGCTGTGGTGGCGCGCGTGCACGGCTCGCAGCCGATGGAGGTGTAGCCCTGGTCGTAGAGGGCGTGATACGGAAGCTCGTGCTCGCGGATGTAGGCCCACACCTGGTCTTTCGACCAGGCGGCGAGCGGTGCGACCTTGGTGAGGCCATTGTGCTCGGGATCCGGCGCCACGACCGCCGTCTGCGTGCGGGTTGCAGCCTGCTGCCGGCGCACCCCGGTCACCCAGGCGTCGTAGCCGTGCAGCGCGCGGGCGAGTGGGCGCGACTTGCGCACCTCGCAGCAGAGACGCCTCAAGTCGGGTGATGCGTAGAAGAGGTTCACGCCGTGACGCCCGACCATGTAGTCGAGGTCGGCTGCATCCGGCGCCACGACCTGGACGTCGATCGAGTAGCGATCGCGGACACGGTCGATCATGTCGTGGGTGGCTTGCGGAAGCCGGCCTGTGTCGAGCGTCAGCACGCTGAAGCCCGGCCGGATCCGGGATGCCATATCGATGAGGACAGATGACTCGGCCTGGAAGCTGGCGACGATCGCCACCCGTGGGAACGTTTCGTAAGCCCAGCGCAGGACCTCATCCGGAGCTGCGTCGGAAAGGAGCTCGGCCGGCGCGAGCGAGCTCATGCGGTGACTCCGTGAAGGGCTTCGAAGCCGGCGCGATCAACCCAGTTGCCGAAGCCTTCCTCGGGCCGGCGATCGGAGCGGAACCTCTCGAAAAGCGGCTTGAGCAGTCCGGGGATCTCGGCGATCGGAACGTTGGGAGCGAACACGCGGTTGAGTCGCGTGCCGTTGAAGTCGCCGCCGAGCATGACGTCGTATTTGCCGAGCGTCGTGCCGACAAAGCCAACGTCGCCCAGGTATGGACGCGAGCAGCCGTTCGGACAGCCACTCATGCGGAAGCTGATGCGCTCATCGGCGAGACCAACCTCGTCGAGGATCGTTGCGAGCTGCCGGATCAGTCCGGGCAGCGCGCGCTCGGCTTCGGCGACTGCAAGCCCGCAGGTGGGAATCGCGGGGCAGGCCATGGCGTTACGGATCGCCTGCGGGATGGCTTCCACCGCGGCGATGCCGTGCTCGGCCATCAGCTGCTCGACGCGCGGACGGTCGGCGGGATCGATGCCGGCGAGGATCACGTTCTGCTGCGCGGTGAGGCGGACCTGCGGGCGCAGCTCGTCGACGATCTTGCGCAGCCCGGTGCGGGAACGGACGCCGTCGACGTCGGCGATGCGACCGTTCTCGATGTAGATGCCGACGTAGAGCTTGCCGTCACCCTGCTCGTGCCAGCCGAGGTGGTCGTCGACGGGCTTCCAGGACAGCGGCTCGGGCTGTTGGAGCTTGAAAGGCACGCGACTCTGGACCTCGTTACGGAACCACTCGAGCCCGCGGTCGGCGATCGTGTACTTCAGCCGAGCGTGGCGCCGGTTGGCGCGGTCTCCGTAGTCCCGCTGGACCGACACCACCTCGCGGGCCACGTCCACGATCTGCTCGGGCTCCACAAACGCCAGCGGCGTGGCCACCGCGACGAACGTCTCGGGCTTGTTGTGCGTCCGGCCGAGCCCGCCGCCGACCAGCACGTTGAAGCCGCGCAACTTACCATCGGTCGATTTCATGGCCACGATGGCCAGGTCGTGAGCGTAGACGTCGACGCAGTTGTCGCCTTCGAGCGCGACCGTCGTCTTGAACTTGCGCGGCAGGTAGTGCTCGCGGTAGAGCGGCTCGACCTCCGGCTCTGAGGTCTCCACGACCTCGCCGTCGAGCCAGATCTCGTGGTATGCACGCGTTTTAGGAGTGAGCTCCGTCACCATCGCGCCGATCGAACGATCGACGTCGGTGTGGAACTGGTCGGCGATGGGCTCGGGGCAGCACATGATGTTGCGCTCGACGTCGCCGCAGCCTCCGAGGGTGGTCAGCAGCGCTTCGTTGATGGCGCTGATCGACTTCTTGATGTCGCCCTTGAGCACGCCGTGGAGCTGGAAGTCCTGGCGGGTGGTGACGCGCAGGGTTCCGTTGGCCCACCGGCGGCTGATGTCGTCATGGGCGACGTACGCGTCTGGCGACACCACCCCGCCCGGAATTCGCGTCCGGATCATCAATTGGTGGTGCTTGGTCAGGCCCTTGGCGCGCGCTTCTTTACGGCGGTCGCGATCGTCCTGTTGATAGATGCCGTGGAACTTGAGCAGCTGCTCCGAATCGTCGCCGAAGGCAGGCGTGTCTTCGAGGAGCTCTTCCTTGATGAGCCCACGAAGGTGGTTGCTGGTCGCCTTGATCGTCTCGTTGCGCGACAAGCCGTCGAGAGACGAAAGGTCTTTGAGATCCGACAAATAGATGCGCCTCCGGAGAAATCAGGTTTGGTGCCGACAAGAGCGCCCCAAGGGGCACGGATAGGGCCGGTGGCCCCGTCAGTTAGGTCGGCTACCTACAGAAGCAGCTGGCGCAGAGGGCGTAGTCGATCGCTCGCCGTCGAGTGAGACAGGTGCCGCGAGCCGTCGGTCTACGCATGAGTAGGCAAAGCTTAGTCGATGAGAACCGGAGGGCATGTGTCGCCATTCCACAGAGCAACCGACCACTTTCTTGGTCTCGGGCTCCAAAGAGGTTGGGAGCGGAAGATCGGGCGCTGCGCCCAAATGGAACGGCCTTTTTTCGTGTGAACGTGACCTAACCAGAGGCTTGCCTGACGCATACAGTCGGCTGCATGCAGGGTGATCGGCAGCTGGTCGTGGCTCGCATCTCGGCCGAGACATCGGCTTCTGCCCACCTGGCCGAGGCGTTGCGCTGGCTGATCGAGGCCCAGTCCAGGCTTCTGCGCCTGGTGGCCGAGGAGGTGCCTGCGCTGGGGCAGGCCAGCCGGCTCAAGCTCGGCCGTCCGATCACCGCGCCCCGCGCCCTGCTCTGCGCCTTGTGGCTGTTCGAGGACGTCGAAGCCGGCGAATGCCTGATGGCGGGACAGCTCCGCTTTGTGGCTCACCCGACCGAGTCCGACATCCGCATGAGCTTCAGCGGAGGTACCACGACGGTGATGAGACAGGGTCCGGTTCAGCAGGTAGACCACGCCGCGCGGCAGCTGCTGCAAGCCATCGCTGGATCGATCGAACGTCCGGGCGGCCGGGTCGCGGCTACCTAGGACTCAGCTCCAGCGCTGTGACTGCCGCCGCGACCAGTAGGCGGCGGACAGCTCGGTGAGCTCTGCCAACGCGTCCATCTCGCTTTCCGACAGCTGAACCGATGCCGCCTCGAGGTTGCTCGCCAGCTGGTCTGCGCCGATTGCCCCGGAAAGCACGACGTCCGCCCACGGGTTAGCGAGCGCCGCGGCGATGGCAATCGCGTCGACCTGCACTCCGTGGTCATTCGCGATCCTTTCGAGCACTCCCGTGGCACGGTCGCCGAGGCGCGTGAGGCGTCCGTTGGCGAGGGACTCCTTGACGATGACCCCATAACCAGCCTGGTGCGCTTCGTCGAGCGCCGGGCCGGCCGCTCGCTCCAGGAGGTTCCAGGTCGCCTGGACGGTGTGGAAGACGCGCACGCCGTCCATCCGCATCTCGAGCGACTGCCTGATCACATCGGATTGGCCAGGACCGGTCACCGTGAGGCCGATCGCAAGCCCCCGCTCCTTCAAGCGCGCGAGCTCGTCGAGGACGGCCAGGTCGTCGAGCACGCCCGTTTCCCACGTCGCGGAATGGATCTGGTAGAGCAGCAGATGGTTCCCGAGCTCGGCCCGGCTCTCGAGGTACTGGCGTCGTAGCGCGTCGACCGAGTGGTCCTTGACCTCATTCACCTTTGCCGCCATCGACCAGTCGCCCACGTACGTGTAGCCCCACTTAGAGCCGACCGCCGGATCTCCCGGCGCCCGCCCGCGCGCGGTGAGCCAGGTGCCGAGAAACCGCTCCGCCAAACCGTATGAGCGGGCCGCGTCCACGTAACGCACGCCCGAGGCGTACGCGGCGTCGAGCAGCTCGTGCGTGCGGCCCTCCAGGAATTCGACCGATCGATCGGCGCCGAGCTCGTCGTCTCGGCCCGCGCCGAGGTAGGCCGGACGCCCGACCCCGGCCAGCCCAAGACCAATGGGAGTGACCACCAGGCCCGAGGTTCCGAGGTGGCGCCGCTCCACGTCCATCAAACGAAGACGCGATGTTGTCTGGTCCACAACAAAGCGGGCGGGTTCATACGGACGCTCTACACGATGACGCAGCCTGAGCTTCTGCGGACGATGTCTGTCATGAGAACCGTGTTGATCGTCGCGACCGTAGCGCTGGGTGCCGTGCGCCTAGTGTGGCGTGCTTTCAGCCCGTCTGACCCGCTCGGCTTCGGGGAGGAGTGGACCGCGGACGAGTAGGGCGCCTCCCCGAATCGGCTTCCGACGAGCTGATCCTGATTCGCGCTCCCTCCGAGCGCTCCATCGAGCGATTGATGTGGTCGAGCATCGCCGCCTCGGCGCCGTCGCCGTCGCGGGCCCGGATCGAGGCAAGGATCCTTTCGTGCTCGACCACCGTGGCTGTCCCGATGTCCATCGTGTAGTACCGGTGGTACAGGCGGTAGAGGCGCAGGTGCGAACGCAGGCGCCTCAGGGTGTCGCTCAGCAGGCTGTTGCCTGACGTCCCCGCAATCGCCTGGTGAAACCGGGCGTCCTGCAAGGCAAATTCGCGGTAGTCGTGGTAGGTGCTGCCGGCCGGCCCTCCGCTCGTGCCCACCATCCGGCGCATCTCGTCGAGCTCGCGATCAAGTGCGCGCAACACCTTTTCGTCTCGGCGCTCGGCTGCTCGGCGAGCAGCGAAAGGTTCGAGCAGCCGGCGAACGTCATAGAGGTCGTTGAAGCTCTTGGCGTCCAGCATCGGAGTGACCGAGTAGCCGCGGAGCGGCTCCTTGGTGACAAGGCCGTCCATCTCGAGCCGGGCGAGCGCCTCACGGACCGGCGTCGGCGAGACGTTCAGCTGGCGCGCGACCAGGTCGATGTTCACCCGCGCGCCGGCTTCGATGTGCTGGTCCATGACCAGCTCCTGGACCGCCTCGTAGACGCTGTCGGTCAGCGTCTGGCGAGAAGGCGGCAGGGGAAGAAGCTTCTCGCTCACTGCCAGTTGAGGTCGAAGACCTCTTCCATCCCGGCCCACCACTCACCGGGTTTGGCCTCTGGAGCCGGCTCCTGGAGGGTGCGCATCAGCTCGTCCCACTCGCGGTAGCGCGGGACCTCGTTCAACTTTGGGAAGTCGCGCTCGGGAACGAATCCGTCGATCGCCTCCATGTACATGAACATCCGGCGACCCAGCAGATAGATCCGCATCTCCTTGATACCAATCTCTCGCAGGCGGGCGACGACCTCCGGCCACGCGTTGCGGTGGTATTCCTTGTATCGCTCGACGATTTCTTCATCGTCCTGGAGCATCAGCGTCAATCCATAGCTCTGCATTCCAACTCCCCTTCAGCTGAGCTGCGCCATGATGGCTTCGCTCATCGCGTCATATTGATGCGTGTTCGGCAGGTCGCCCACGATCGCGTGGTTGCGCATGACCAGGATGCGGTCGGACAGGCGGATCACCTCAGGCATGTCGCTCGAGATCAGGAGGATGGACTTGCCGTTCGCGGCCAGGTCCCAGATCAGCTCGTGCAGCGCGTTCTTCGTCTTGATGTCGATCCCTACGGTCGGTTCGTCGATGATCAGGATCTCGGCCTTGGCCGCGAGCCATTTGGCGATGCTGACCTTCTGCTGGTTCCCGCCGGAGAGGGTCCCCACCGGTTGCGACAGCGAATGCGCCTTGACGTCGAGCTGGCGGAGGGACGGAAGGATCGCCGCGTCCTCGGCTGCTCGGCTGATCCACTGGCCGATCATGCGCAGGCGCCGCCAGATCGTGATCGATGTGTTCGCACGGACCGAGTGGAGGAGGATGAGTCCCTCCTGCTTGCGGTCCTCGCTCACGTAACCGATGCGGTGCCGCTCCAGCGCTTCGCGAAAGCCGTTGATCCGCGTCTTCACCCCGCGCACCCGCACCTCGCCACCGGTGATCTTGATCTCGCCGACCAGCGTCTTGGCCAGCCTCGAGCGGCCGGCTCCGACCAGGCCGTAGAGACCAAGCACCTCTCCTTTTCGAAGGAGCAGGCTGATCCCGCTATCCCTCGGATCGGTGGTCAGCCCCCTCACCTCGAGCACCGGCTCGCCGGGCTCGGGTTTGGGCGGCAGCTCAGCGATCACTTCGGCCCTGCCGATCATGTAGGTGACGAGCTGATCTCGATCGAGGGTCGCGACAACGACGTCCGAGGATGCGTTCCGTCCATCCCGGAGCACGGTGACACGGTCGCAGAGCTCGAACACCTCTTCCAGCTTGTGACTCACGAAGACAAGGGCCACATTGCGACGGCGCAGGTCGCCAAGAATCCGGAAGAGGTAGCCGACCTCGTGGGGAGTGATGGCCGCGGTGGGTTCGTCCATCAGGAGGATGCGCGCCTGCAGCGACAGCGCCTTCGCGATCTCGACCAGCTGCATCTGCGCCACGCTCAGCTCCGCCACCGGCGTCGCAGGCGCCGCATCGAGCCCCACCATCTCGATCCACGGCTTCGCGAGTCGATTGATCGCGGCATTGTCCACCAGCTGCAGCCCACGTGTGGGAATCCGCTCCAGCAGGATGTTCTCTGCCACAGTGAACTGCGGGATCAGGTTGCGCTCCTGGTGTACGACGCTGATCCCGGCGGCCAGCGCCGAACGGGGGGAGGCAAAGCGCACCGGTGCGCCGTCGAGCCGGATCTCGCCCTCATCGGCTTGATAGACCCCGGTCAGGATCTTGATCAGAGTGCTCTTGCCGGCGCCGTTCTCGCCGAGCAGTGCATGGATCTCGCCGGCGCGCAGGCGAAGCGAGACGTCGTCGAGGGCGACCACGCCCGGGAACTGCTTGCGAATGCCGGAGACTTCCAAACGCACCTCTGGCGTGTGAGGATTCGGCTCGGCGCTCACCTGGTCAACTCCTCACGCACCGGCGGGCGAGCGCGCAGCACGAAAGCCATGATCTCGGTCAGACGCGTTCGCCCCAGTACGACGGCCCCAAGGATCAGCGCGCCGATCAGGAACTGCACCCAGAACGGGTCTGCGTTGACGAGCACGAGCCCGTCGTCGATCAGCGAGATCAAGACCATGGCCAGCACGGTGCCGATGACCGGGGCGCTCCCGCCGGACAGGGCGGCGCCGCCGATGATCGGACCTGCGAAAGAGGGCAGCACCCACGTTGCGCCGATCGTCGGCTGTCCCTGTCCAAGCTGCGCCATGAGCATCGTGCCGGCGACCGCCGCGAGGAAGCCCGAGATCGCGTGAGCTGTGACGACAGCTCGCCGGACGGGAAGCCCTGAGAGCCGGGCCGCCAGCTGGTTGCCGCCAACCGCCAGCAGCTGCCTGCCAAGCACCACCTGGTAGAGGAAGAAAGCGAGCCCCACGGTGAGGACGATCGTCACCGCCGCCATCACCGGGAACGCGCCGACTCGAGCCTGGCCGAATGAGCTGATCTCGCCGGGTATGTGGTAGAAGGGCGTCGCGTGCGTGATGCCCAGGTTGATGCCCGCAAAGATGTATGAGGTGGCGAGCGTCAAGACGAAGCTGTTGATCTTCGTCCAGTAGACGAGCACACCGTTGATGACGCCACACGCGATTCCGAGCACGAGGCCTGCAGCCAGGGCGACCGGCACCGGGACGCCGTAGCGAACCATCAATCCCGACTCGATGATCGCGACCAATCCTCCGATCGAGCCGATGGAAAGATTCATCTGGCCCAAAGACAGCACGACCATCTGGGCCAGAGCGACCAGCAGCAGGATCGAAAGGTCGCGCCCGGTGACGAACAGGTTGTAGGTCGAGAGAAACGATGGCGTGACGACCGAGAGCACGAGCATGCCCACAAGGTCGATCACGAGCAGTCCGACGGCAAGACCGGGAACGACGCCGCGCAGGCGCTGCATCAGGAAGCGGCACCCCCAGCCGCGCGAGTCAGCCTGTCCAGTCCAACCGCCAGCAGCAGGACCACTCCGAGAAAAACGGTGATCCAGAAGTTGTCGATGTTGACGAGAAGAAGTCCGTTGGAGATGGTGGCCAGCAGCACGCCGCCGAGCACCGTTCCCGGCACCGAGACGAGGCCGCCCGAAAGCAACGTCCCTCCGATCGCGGGCGAGACGAACGAAGCCAGCAGCCAGTCGCTCCCGAGGCTGGGCGAGGCGGTGTGGTCGGCGGAGATCGCCATCAATCCCGCGGTCGCGGCCAGCGCCCCGGAGAGTCCGTGGGTCGACAGCACCACGCGGTCGACGGACAATCCCGACATCCGGGCCGCCTGGCGATTGGCCCCCACCGCCAGCATCTCCCTGCCCAGGCTCAGGTTTCGGTACAGAAAGAAGAGGGCGGCCGCGACCGCGAGCATCACCAGGACCAGGGGCGAGACCGGCAGGCCGGCGACCTCGATCTCCGAAAAGCTGGTGAAGGAATCAGGCAGCTGGCTGAACGGATGCGCGTGGGTGAGGATCAACATCGCTCCCGTGATCAGGCTCGCAGTCGCGAGGGTCACGATGAAGCTGTTGATTCGCGTCCAGGTGATCAGCAGCGCGTTGCCGAATCCCAGCAGCATGCCGAAAACAAGCGCGAACAGCACCGCGACCTCGGGCGGCAGGCCCAGGACCTGCATGACCCACCCGGCGATCATCCCGGTCGCGCCACCGATGGCGCCCACCGCAAGGTTCATGTCGCCGATCGACAGCGCCACCATCTGCGCAAAGCCGATCGTGATCTGGATGGCCGCGAATCGCAGCAGTGAGAAAAGGTTGAAGTCGGACGTGAACCCGGATGCCGCCACCGAGAAGAAGATCCAGAAACCGACGGTGACGATCAGGAGCGCGAACAGGGCAACCTGCCGGACGATGGTGCCGCGGCTCAAGCGCCCGCCGACCCGAGCACCCAGTGAGCCTGCCAGCGCCACCGGGCTAGCCTAGCCGGAGCTTCGCGATCGCCTCACGGTCCCATTCGATGCCGACCCCGGGCGATTCCGGCGCCAGGGCCCTGCCGTCCACGATCTCGATCTCTGTGTGCGTGATCTGCCTGAGCTGCGGGATGTACTCGAGGTAGATGGCGTTGGGCACCGCGGCGGCAAGGCTGACGTGCAGCTCCATCAGGAAATGCGGCGCCACCTTGACGTTGAAGGCCTCGGCCAGGTGGGCGACCTTCAGCCACGGCGAGATGCCTCCGAGACGAGCCGCGTCAGGCTGGAGAATCCCCGCAGCGCCAGTCGCCAGGTACTCCCGGAAATGGCTTGCGGAGTAGATGCTCTCTCCGACCGCAATTGGGATGGTGGTCGAAGCTGCCAGCCGCACGTGGCCGCCGAGATCCTCGGCCGGAAGCGGTTCCTCGAGCCAGAAGAGGTCGAGCTGCTCGAACAGGCGCGCTCGCCGCTTGGCTTCGGCGTAGGTCATCGACTGGTTCGCATCGACCATGATGTCGAAGGCCGGTCCGACTGCTTCGCGGACTGCGGTGAGCCGTTCGAGATCCTCCTGCGGGCGGGGCTTGCCGATCTTCAGCTTCACGCCCGGCCAGCCCTTTTTCTTCGACGCGAGCGCACCCTCGACCAGCTCCCTGGTCGAGATGTGGAGCCAGCCACCTTCGGTGTCGTAAAGCGGTACAGCGCGGTGCGCGCCGCCCGCCAGGCGCCAGAGCGGCTGGCCGAGAGATTTTCCCCGCACGTCCCAAAGCGCGATGTCCACTGCCGCGAGGGCAAGGCTCGTGATCGCCCCCACCGCCGTTCCATGCGTAGCCCAGAAAAGCTTCTGCCAGATCGCTTCGATCTGGTTCGCATCCTCGCCGGCCAGAAGGGGGACCAGGTCGTTCCGAAGCATTTCGAGAACGGCCCGTCCCCCCGTTCCAATCGTGTACGCGTAGCCGGTGCCAACCACGCCATCCTCCGTCTCGATGTCGACGAAGATCGTCTCCTGCTTCGTGAAGCTCTGTATCGCGTCGGTGCGAGGTCGCTCAGGAATCAGGTCGACGAGGTAGGTGTCGACTCGCCGGATTGGCGCCGTGAGCGAGTCGTGGGACGTGGTGGCCGATCGCATCAGCAGGAGAGGTACTTGTCCTTGAAGCCCGCGACGATGCTCTTGGTGAGGGTCTTGAAGTCGTCCTTGTATGTGGCGGTCTTGTCAGGGCTGATCAGCAGCGTTCCCGAGTCGATGAAGTACGGCGCGCCGCTCTTCTTCTTGCAGCCCTGGTGGACCTGGTTGATCACGTACGCGGCGATGTAAGCCTGGCCGTATGGGTTCTGGCCCATCGTCCCGATGAGGAAGCCGTCCTTCACAGCGGCCAGGACGACTGGGTCATCATCGATGCCGACCATCTTGATTTTCTTGTCGCCGAGGGTGCGGAGCGCCTTGGCTGCGGCGACGGTGGGGTTGTAGGCGCTGGTCACGATGCCGGTGATGTCCTTGTGGGCGGCGAGCGCCTGGTTGATCGCGGTGTCAGCTGTCTGGGCGTCCTTGTCGATGTCGGTGATGGTGATCAGGGTGACGGTGCCGTTGGTCTCGGACACCGCCTTCTTCACAGCGTCGACGCGCAGGACGGTGTTCGGGTCCGTCAGCAGTCCGGTGCCATGCAGCAGGACACCCTTTCCGCCCATCGCCGCGATCGCAGCCTTGGCGCCGGTGTAAGCCGAGGCGCCCACGTCGGTGGCCAGGCAGAAGGTCGTCTTGGTCGGTTCCGCGATACAGCCGCCGACGGCCATCACCGGGTAGCTCTTGCCTGCCAGCTGGCTGACGATGCCGTTGGCGGCGTTGCCGTCGGTCGGGAAGATGCCGAAGCCGTCGTATCCCTGGGCGGCGAGGCTCGTCAGAAGCTGGTTCTGGAGATCCTGCTTCCAGTCGGTCGGCACCTCGAACGTGCCTTTGCTGAGATTGAAGTCAGCCTTGGCGTCCACGATCGCCTGCCGCATCGGTTCGAAGTAGGGATGCGGACCGCCGGGGACGATGGCGACCGACGCGGTGGTCTTACCTCCGCCGCCGCTGCTTCCTCCGCACGCGGCGACGAGCAGCACGGTGGCTATGGCCAGTGCTCGGGCCAGGGCTCTACGTTCCATCGGATTCCTCCTTGTTGAGCAGCACCAACTTGGCTGCATTTGCTCGTGTAGATGAGCGGGATCGAGGCGATGCTATAGGATATTGGATGTTGGGTCAAGGCCCAATTTGCTTCGTTTCTGGTCTTCCGCCGCCTGACAAGGTCCCGAAATCAGACGAACAGCGGCTCAGCCTTTGAGCGCTCGAGCATCTGGGTCAGCTCGGCATCGGCGGGCCGCTTTTCGAAGCGTTCGGCAGCGTCCAGCACCCGAGGCAGCACGCCGACGTCGCCGGCCGTGTTGAGGAAGACGCCGGGCCTTCCGAGCACCCACCAGACCGCCAGGTCGATATCGGCCTGAGCCTCGAGCGGCTCATACCAGGTGCTCCGGGTCCGCTCCCTCCCCAGCCATGGTCG
>DASQAU010000229.1:0-7752 GCA_035635595.1 Candidatus Eiseniibacteriota bacterium | reverse complement strand
GTTTTAGCCGGGCCCACCCAAACCGTCTGGATGTTCACGAACTCTTTGAGGCCGTACGACCCCAGCTCGCGGCCGTAGCCCGAGCGCTTCACCCCGCCGAACGGCAGCCGCGCGTCGGATGCGACCATGCCGTTGATGAAGACCAGGCCCGCCTCGACTCGTTCGGCCAGCTTCTTGGCCCGCTCGACGTCCGCCGTCCAGATCGCAGATCCCAGGCCGAAGTCAGTGTCGTTGGCTACGCGCAGCGCGTCCTCCGCATCCTCGACACGGATCACGGCAGCGACCGGTCCGAAGGTTTCCTCGTGGTAGGCCGGCATCCCCGGGCGGACGTTGGCGAGCACTGTCGGCTCAAAGTAATAGCCGCCGCCGTCCAGCCTGCTCCCACCGGTCAGGGTCTGGGCGCCGAGGCGCACCGACTCGGTGACCTGGCGCTCCAGCTCGTCGACCAGGTCGGCGCGGGCAAGCGGCCCGACCTGGTTGCCTCGGTCCATCGGATTGCCGATCTTGAGCGCGCCGACGGCCTTCGCCAGCCGGTCCCCGAAGTCATCGGCGACGGCCTCCTCGACGATGAAGCGCTTGGCGGCGATGCAGCTCTGGCCGTTGTTCTGATTTCGGGCGCGACACGCGACAGTCGCAGCGGTTGCAAGGTCGGCGTCCCGCAAGACGATGAACGGGTCGGAGCCGCCAAGCTCCAACACCGATTTCTTCAGGGCCTTGCCGGCGGCTGCAGCCACCAGCGACCCGGCCGCCTCCGAGCCGGTCAACGTCACCCCAGCCACCCGGCGGTCCGAGACGATCCCCTCCACCGGCCCAGAGCCGATCATCAACGTCTGGAAGACGCCCTCGGGCACCCCGGCTTCACGAAATACCTCCTCGATGGCCAGCGCACACTGGGGCACATTCGAGGAGTGCTTGAGCATCATCGCGTTGCCGGCGGCCAGCGCCGGCAGTCCCGCCCTGAACGCCTGCCAGAACGGGAAGTTCCAGGGCATGACCGCCAGCACGACGCCGAGCGGCTGAAACCGCACGTAGCTCTCCGACGCCGTGCTCTCGGACGGCTCGTCGGCGAGCAGCCGGGCCGCGTTGTCGGCGATCCAGGCTGCCGTCCAGGCGCACTTTTCGACCTCGGCTTCGGCTTCGGCTATGGGCTTGCCCATCTCGGAGGTGAGCAGCGCCGCGTACCTCTGCCTGTCGGCCCTGAGCACTCCGGCGACCGAGCGCAGGATCGAGGCCCGCACCTCCACGCCGGCGTCGCGCCAGGCGTGGCGGGCAGACCAGGCCCGCTCGATGGCAGACTCGATGCCTGCGTGGTCTAGCTCGGGGAATGTCGCCAGCTCCCGGCCTGTCGCCGGGTCGATGGATCTCAGCACCCTGTCGAATCATGGCACGATTTAACGGATGGCCCGCGCTCCGGTGAAACGGCGCCTCGAGCGTCCGTCCCTCCTGCACTCGATCACGCCCGATCGGGCGGACGGCCGCCGGCGCGTGGTCATCGAATCTGTGACGCCCGAGATCGACGGCGGCCAGTTTGCCGCCAAGCGCACCATCGGCGAGCGGGTCACCGTGGAGGCAGACGTCTTCGCCGACGGACATGACGCCCTGTCGTGCGTGCTGCGCTGGCGCCACCAGTCTTCTCAGCTCTGGAGCGACGTGCCCATGGTGCCGGTCGTCAACGACCGCTGGAGAGCCGAGTTCATGGTCAGCGAGCTCGGCCGCTACTTCTACACGATCCAGGGCTGGGTTGATGCATTCGAGACCTGGAGCCGGCAGTTTGCCAAGCGCGTGGAAGCGGGGCAGGACATCACGCTGGAGCTGGAGGTCGCCGCGCGGATGGTCGAAGCGGCCGCCGCCCGAGCCGACGGTTCCGACTCGAATCGCTTGAATGGATACGCCGCCGCGATCCGGAAAGGGCGCGCCGCCGCGTCTTCCGCTCTGGGCGATGAGCTCGCCCAGCTGATGGAGCGGTACGCCGACAAGAGCCTGGCCGTGACCTATCCCAAAGAGCTTGCGATCACAGTCGACCCCGAGCTCGCGCGCTTCAGCACCTGGTACGAGCTCTTCCCTCGCTCCGCCGGTGATCCCGGCACGCACGGAACCTTCAGCGACGTGGAGAAGCGCCTACCTGAGATAGCGGAGATGGGATTCGACGTTCTCTACATGCCGCCGATCCACCCCATCGGCCGCTCGCATCGCAAAGGCGCAAACAACTCCATCGAGGCCGGACCGGATGAGCCTGGAAGTCCGTGGGCGATCGGCTCCGAAGAAGGCGGGCACAAATCGATCAACCCACTCCTCGGCACGATGGAGGACTTTCACCACCTGCTGGCCGCCGCGGGTCAGCAAGGAATCCAGGTGGCCCTCGACATCGCTTTTCAGTGTTCGCCCGATCACCCCTACACGCGAGAGCACCCCGAATGGTTCAAGCATCGCCCCGACGGCACGATCCAGTACGCCGAGAACCCGCCGAAGAAGTACGAGGACATCTTGCCTTTCGACTTCGAGACGGAGCACTGGCGCGAGCTGTGGGATGAGCTCCTGTCGATCGTCCTGTTCTGGATCGACCAGGGCGTCGACGTTTTTCGCGTCGACAACCCACACACCAAGCCATTCCCGTTCTGGGAGTGGCTGATCGCCGAGGTCAAGCGCCAGCATCCCGACGTGATCCTCCTTGCCGAAGCGTTCACGCGCCCCAAGGTGATGTATCGGCTGGCCAAGCTCGGGTTCACGCAGTCGTACACGTACTTCGCATGGCGCAACACCGCCTACGAGCTGGTGCAGTACTTCACCGAGCTGTCGCAACCGCCGATCCGTGAATACTTCCGGCCGAACCTGTGGCCGAACACCCCGGACATCCTGACCGAGTACTTGCAAAACGGCGGCCGCCCCGCGTTTGCGACGCGCCTGATCCTGGCCGCGACCCTTGGAGCGAGCTACGGCGTCTACGGTCCGGCGTTCGAGCTGTGCGAAGGGCGCGCTCGGGAACCTGGCTCCGAGGAATACCTGGACTCGGAGAAGTACCAGATTCGCGCGTGGGACCGGAAGAGCCCCGACAGCCTCCACGAGCTCATCACGCTGGTCAACCGGATCCGCCATGAAAACCCGGCTCTGCAGAGCGACCGGGGCCTCAGGTTCCACCCCACCGAGAACGACCAGCTGATCGCCTACACCAAGACCACTCCGGACCTGGCCGACGTCGTGCTCACGGTGGTCAACGTCGACCCCCACCACATGCAGGCGGGCATGGTCACGCTGCCGCTCGAGGAGCTCGGCATCAGGCGTGACCGCGGCTTCCAGGCGCACGAGCTGCTCAGCGGCGCCCGCTACCTGTGGAACGGCCCGCGCAACTATGTCGAGATCAACCCGCACGCGATACCGGCGCAGATCTTCCGCTTCCGACGCCGCATCCGCAGCGAGCACGACTTCGAGTATTTCTTGTGATCACCGGGCGCGCGCCGGGCGCACTTCCAGACAAGACGTCATCGCCTCGCCGAAAGCTCGAGACGTCCCGCCTGGACGACGACCCGCTCTGGTACAAAGACGCGCTCATCTACGAGCTCCACGTCCGCGCGTTCAACGACAGCGACGCCGACGGCAGCGGCGATTTCCGCGGCCTGATCGAGAAGCTGTCGTACCTGCAGGACCTCGGAGTCAGCGCGATCTGGCTGCTCCCGTTCTATCCCTCACCGCTGCGCGACGACGGCTACGACATCGCCGACTACACGAACGTCAACCCGATGTTCGGCACGCTCAGCGACGCCAACGCTTTCGTCAAGGAGGCGCACCACCGCGGGATCAGGGTCATCAACGAGCTCGTCTGCAACCACACGTCCGACCAGCATCCCTGGTACCAGCGCGCTCGGCGCTCCCGGCCCGGCAGCGCCGCCCGAGAGTTCTATGTCTGGAGCGACACCAACCAGCGCTACCAGGACGCGCGGATCATCTTCAAGGACTCCGAGACCTCGAACTGGACGTGGGACCACGTGGCCGGCGCGTACTACTGGCACAGGTTCTACTCGCATCAGCCCGACCTGAACTACGACAACCCCAGGGTCAAAGAGGCGGTGCTGAAGGCGCTCGACTTCTGGCTCGACATGGGGATCGATGGCGTGAGGCTCGACGCCGTGCCCTACCTCTACGAGCGCGAGGGGACCAACTGCGAGAACCTGCCCGAGACGCACCAGTTCCTCAAAGAGATGCGCCGCCACATCGATTCGAACTACTCCAATCGAATGCTGCTGGCCGAGGCCAACCAGTGGCCCGAGGACGCCGTCACCTACTTCGGCGAGGGCGACGAATGTCACATGTCATTTCACTTTCCCCTGATGCCGCGCCTTTTCATGTCGATCCGCATGGAGGACCGCTTCCCGATCATCGACATCCTCGCCCAGACCCCGGCGATTCCCGATATCTCGCAGTGGGCGCTGTTCCTTCGCAACCACGACGAGCTCACCCTGGAGATGGTCACCGACGAAGAACGCGACTACATGTACCGCGCGTACACGCAAGACCGGCTGGCGCGCCTCAACCTCGGCATCCGGCGGCGGCTTGCGCCCCTGCTCGGCAACGACCGCAGGCGCATCGAGCTCATGAACGGCCTCCTGTTCTCGCTGCCCGGCACGCCGGTCCTCTACTACGGCGACGAGATCGGGATGGGCGACAACATCTTCCTCGGCGACAGAAACGGGGTCCGGACGCCGATGCAGTGGAGCGCCGACCGCAACGCCGGCTTCTCGCGAGCGAACCGCCAGCGGCTCTACCTCCCGGTGATCACCGATCCCGAGTACCACTACGAGACGGTCAACGTCGAGGCCCAGGGACAGAACCCGCACTCGCTGCTGTCGTGGATGAAACGGTTGATCGCGCTGCGCAAGCGGCATCGCGCGTTCGGCCGCGGAACGCTCGAGCTGCTGCGGCCCGAGAACCGCAAGGTGCTCGCGTATGTGAGGCGGTACGAGTCGGAGCAGATCCTGTGCATCGCGAACCTGTCTCGATTCCTCCAGGCAGTCGAGCTCGACCTCAGCAAGTGGAAGGGCCTGGTGCCGGTGGAGCTCTTCAGCGGCAACGAGATGCCGGTCGTCGGGGACGCGCCTTACTTCCTGACCCTCGGCCCGCACGCCTTCTACTGGTTCTCGCTCGAGCCCCGGCAGGCGCCGACGGTGCAGAGCGACGGCGCCTCGGCCGCGGCCTCGCTGCCGGAGATCCGCACCACAGGTGGCTGGGAGTCCGTCCTCACCGGGCCGGCCAAGGAGCGGCTCGAGGCTGTGCTGCTGGGGTATGTGAAGCACCGCCGCTGGTTTGCCGGGAAAGCGCGGCGCTTGAAATCTGCCCAGATCTCCGACGTGATCCCGGTCCCGGGGGTGGTCGGTGGGGCGAACCTGACCGCCGTCGTCATCTCCTACGCGGAGGGCGACCCGGACACGTACCAGCTGCCACTCGCCTTCGCCAACGCGGCCGAGGCCCCGCACATCCTCGAGCGCTGGCCGTACTCCGCCATCGCCTGGGTCCGCACGCCTGGCGAGGAAGGGCGCGGGCTGCTTTACGACGCCTTGGGCCCACCGGCCTTCGCCGAGGCGGTGCTGGGAGCGATCGCCAGGCGCCGGCGGGCGGCCGGGGGACGGGGCACGCTGATCGGGTCGACGACGCGCGCGTTCCTGCGCCTCAGGGGACCGGAGACGGTCCGCCTCGAGGCCGCACTTTCGGTGGCCGAGCAGAGCAACAACTCGGTCGTCTTCGGCGAGCGTCTCATCCTCAAAGTGTTCCGGCGGCTCGAGGAGGGCGTGAATCCGGAGCTCGAGGTGGGCAGGTTCCTGACCGAGAAGACGAACTTCGGACAGATCGCGCCCCTGGCGGGCAGCCTTGAGTACCGCCGGGAGGTTGGCGAACCCATCAGCCTGGCCGTGCTCCAGGGGTACGTGCCGAACCAGGGCGACGCCTGGCAGTACACGCTGAACACGCTCGCTCAATTCCTGCATGGTCCTGAGCTGCAGGTTTCAGACCCGCCGGCGATGCCGCGCAACCTCCTCCAGGCAAGCGCAGCCGAGCTTCCTGAGGTCTCGGCCAGAACCTTTGGCGCTTACCTCGAGTCGGCGCGGCTGCTCGGCCGGCGCAGCGCCGAGCTTCACATTGCGCTCGCGTCCGACCCGGACGACGCGGCGTTTGCGCCAGAGAAGATCACGCCCCAGGATCAGCGTTCGATCTATCAATCGATGAGCGGGCTGGCGATGCGATCGACCGACCTGCTTCGCACCCAGCTGACCAGGATTCCCCCGGACGCGCGGGAAGAGGCGAAGCAGGTGCTCGAGCTAGAACCCCGGATCGCGAGCCTCTTCAAGAAGTTCCTGAGCCGGCGCCAGAGCACCACGAGGATCCGCATCCACGGTGACTACCACCTGGGACAGGTCCTGTACACAGGGCACGATTTTGTCATCATCGATTTCGAGGGCGAGCCGACCCGCACCCTCTACGAGCGGCGCCTCAAGCGCCTGGCGCTCAGAGACGTCGCCGGAATGCTGAGGTCCTTCGACTACGCGAGCCAGGCGGCCATGCGTTCCGACCAGATCGCTCCGGACGAGCTTCCACGCCTGCGGAGCTGGGGCCGGTTCTGGGTTCAGTGCGTGTCGGCGGCTTTCCTCAAGAGCTACCTGGCGACCGCCGGCACGGCGTCGTTCGTGCCGCAGGCCGCCGACGACCTCGACCTACAGCTCACCACGATGCTGCTCGAGAAGGCGCTGTACGAGCTGCGTTACGAGCTGAACATGCGGCCCGACTGGGTACGCATTCCACTGCGCGGCATCCTGGAGGTGGTGACGCCCGCATGATTGCTCGCTCTCTGCTCAGCCCGTTCGACCTGCACCTTTTCAACGAAGGCACGCACAGCCATCTCTTCGACAAGCTTGGCTCGCATCTCTCGGCCGAGCCGGAGGGGACCTCATTCGCCGTCTGGGCGCCCAACGCCGACTCGGTCAGCGTGATCGGCGAGTTCAACGGGTGGGACAAAACCGCCAACGGGCTTTTTCCAAGAGAGCAGTCCGGGATCTGGGAAGGCTTCATCCCAGGTGTGAAGCACGGCTCCCTTTACAAGTACCACGTCCATTCGCGCGTCACCCGAGCGGGAGCGGACAAGGCGGATCCCTACGCCGCCTACTCGGAACAGCCACCCCGGCAGGCGTCGGTGGTGTGGGACCTGAGCTACCAGTGGGGCGATGAAAGCTGGATGTCCAGCCGGCATATGAGCAACGGGCGCAGCGCACCGTGGTCGGTCTACGAGATGCACCTCGGTTCGTGGATGCGGGTGCCCGAAGAACAGAACCGGTGGATGACGTATCGCGAGCTTGGGCCTCGCCTCGCCGACTACGTCAGCCGGATGGGCTTCACGCACGTGGAATTCATGCCGGTGATGGAGCACCCGTTCTACGGCTCGTGGGGCTACCAGGTGACCGGGTTCTTCGCGCCCACGAGCCGCTACGGCACCCCGCAGGACTTCATGTTCCTGGTCGACTACCTGCACCAGAACGGAATCGGGGTGATCCTCGACTGGGTCCCGTCGCACTTTCCATCCGACGAGTTCGGCTTGCAGAATTTCGACGGGACGCATCTTTACGAGCACGCCGATCCTCGGTTGGGCGTGCATCCGGACTGGGGCAGCTCGATCTTCAACTACGGCCGCAACGAGGTGCGCGGCTTCCTGCTCAGCAGCGCGCTCTGCTGGCTCGACCGCTACCACGCCGACGGCCTGCGCGTGGACGCCGTCGC
>DASQAU010000228.1:0-7513 GCA_035635595.1 Candidatus Eiseniibacteriota bacterium | reverse complement strand
CTCTCCTTGCGGGATCGAACGGCGCAGCTCGCCGGCGAGGCCGGAGCGGCGCAGTGTCTGCGCCTCCTGCTCAGGCGCGTAGACGGCGTAGCCGCCGCCAGACCGTTTCGCGACGTACATCGCGACATCGGCGCGCCGCAGGAGCGTGCTCGGGTCATCCCCGTGCACGGGATACATCGCGATGCCGATGGAGGCGCCGGTTTCGACCATCTGGTCCGCGATGGCGAACGGGCCCTCGAGAGACGCGAGGATCTTGCGCGCTGTCGACACCACGTCGTCGGGATGCTTGGCGTCGGTCGTCAGCACCGCGAACTCGTCGCCGCCGAGCCTTGCGATGGTGTCCGTGGCCCGAAGGACGCCGCGCAAGCGCGCCGTCACCTCCTGCAGGAGGCTATCGCCCCGGTCGTGGCCGAGCGCGTCGTTGATGTCCTTGAACCGGTCGAGGTCGAGCAGCAGCACGCCGAACATCTTCTGGTTGCGGCGAGCCGCAAGCAGCGCCTGCCGCAGGCGGTCGCCAAACAAGCTGCGATTCGGCAGCCCGGTCAACGCGTCATGCAGAGCCTGGTACTCGAGCGCATCGGTGTGCGCTTTTCGCTCACTGATGTCGCGCAAGGTGGCGATGAACAAGTGTCGCGACCCGATCTGCATCGAGCTGACGACGAACTCGAGCGGGAACAGGCTTCCATTCTTCCGCTTGCCCATCGTCTCGTGCGCTCCGCTGACCGGGATGTCGAGTTTCAGTCGCCGCTCGAGATAGTTGACGAAGGCACTGCGATGCGTGGTCGCGATGAGCACGTCCGCCTGCTGGCCGACAAGCTCTTGCTCCGAGTAGCCGAAAAGCTTGACCACGGCCGGGTTGGCCGACTCGATGATTCCGGTCTGCTCGATGGTTGCCAGTCCATCGGAGACGTTGTCGAGTACGGAGCGCATTCGCTTCTCGCTTTCCTGCAGCGCCACCTCGGCGCGCTTACGCTCGACGAACTCGCCGATCTGCGAACCGACGTCGTTCATCACCGCCAGCAAACCCTCGTCCAGCTCGCGCGGGGCCCACGTGTGGAGCGCGATCATGCCCACGACCCGGCGGCCGCTGCGCACCGGGAAGCCGACGATGCCCTTGAGACCTGCGGCGACGGCGGCGGCGGCGCGAGGTGAGTCGTCGGAGGCGACGTCGGCCACCGAGACCGGAGCTCCCGATTCCCAGACCCGCCCAGCGAGTCCTTCGCCGCGGCGGTAGCTCGTCTGCGACGCGGTCGCCTCGTAGCTCGTGGTGTCCCGCCCCGGACGCTTCCACGCGGTGACGAAGTGCATCACCTCGCGCTCGGCGTCGACCTCCCAGTACTCGGCCAGCTCCCAGTCGAGCGTGCGGCAGAGACCTTCGAGCACGCCTGGAGCGGCCCGCTCCCAGCCCGGCGACGTGACGAGCGCCTGTGTAACTGCAAAACGGGCGGCCTGCAGGACCTCTGCCCGTTTGCGGTCGCGGATGTCGACGGCGACGGTCTGGAGGTACAGCGGATTGCCGTCCGGGCCGCGCACCAGGCGGGTCGTCACATCGACCCAGACCGCCTCGCCATCCTTTCGCGTGTAGCGGTTCTCGATTCGAATCCCCTCTTCCCCCCCGGCAATCATTCGGAACATCGCCTCCTGCAGAGGCGCGACGTCATCAGCCTGTGTGATGTCGAGCAGCGAGAGCTTGTGCAGCTCCTCCTCCTCGTAACCGACCAGCTGGCAGAAGGCCGGATTCACTGTCGTGATGCGCCCATCCAAGCCGGCAAACGCCATGCCCGCCTGGGCCTGCTCGAAGAGCGTCCGGAATCTGGTCTCGCTCTCGCGCTCGGCCTCCTCCATCCGGTGGCGCTCGCTGATGTCGTGAACCAGGGCCAGGAGCCGGTGCTTGCCTTCGGCGGCCAGCCGGCGCACGGCCGTCTCGACCTGGATGCGCCGTCCGTCCTTGGTGATGAGCGCCGATTCGTACCGGAAGGGCGCGTCGCCCCCCTCCAACCTGTTGGCCAGCTGGTGGGTCAGCTTTTCGCGTTCTTCTGGAGGGGCGAGCTCGATCAGAGAGCTAAAAGCCGCCAGCTCGTCAGGGCCGTACCCGGTCAGCGCCTGGTACGCGGCATTGCCGGCCACATAGCGGCCCTGGTCGGTGATGACCAGCCCTTCGCCGATGTCGCTGATCGCCTGGAGCAACGACGCCTGGCGCTCGGCCTGGCGGGCGAGACTGCGGTCGAGCACATGCTGGCTGAGGTAGGCCAGCACGGCCAGGATCAAGAGGGCGGCCGCCCAGGCCGCAAGCTCGCCCACCCGAACGTCGGCCAGCCAGAGCCGGAAGCCGACCGCGGCCAGGATCAGGGTGGCGGCAACCCCCGTGATCACGGGGAGAAGGAGCGCCCACCGCCGGAGGCGGCGGCCCTCGTTGGCCCAGCCAGCTATGGCGTCAAGCGCGTCGGGGTTGATTGACGTAGGCGAGGACGGCTTCGGATCGGTGGCCAACTCGACCACGATAACGTTCGAACCCGCGATTCGCTGCGCTGCCCCGAGGGGCGGACGGGCCTAAACCGGCCCGGCTGCTGCCCCGCTTATTTGCTCGATTTGGCCTGCGGGCGCTGGGGAACGGTCCGCTTCAGGGGCGGCCGGCGCTGGGCGTGGAGGGGCTTCACCCCATCGGTGTCCTTTTCCGTGGTGCGGGCTCGGCCGGCTGCGGCGTGAAGCGTCCGCAGCTTCGTCAGGCGCTCCCTCTTGGCCGCCAGGGCGGTCTTCAGGGCGTCAGACAGCTGGGTGTCGTTCATGGGAACCACGCGGAGCCGGGCTTCCAGCTCCAGGACCTCCACTTCGGCCCGGGTCAGTTCGAGATCGATCGTCTTTGCCACTCTCTTCCTTTCTTATGTACGGCTCAAAGCTACTGCCGATCAAATAACTACCCCAAACGCCGTCAGGTTATGCCTGGAACCTTAGAAGTGCCTTAGAAGGCTGCTATCCGCACTGGACGCCGATTGCCACCGTGGCAGCCGGAGAGGTGCAATTCGTATTTGGCCCGCAGAGGCTGGCGTCCGTCAGCATCAAGGTCCATACCGCCCCATATCCGCTGAGCAGACCGGCAGGAATCGAAACCGTCACGTACCCACCCGCCACGGTCAGCGCATACCCCTTCGGGGGCGCGGTGTTGGCTCGAGGCCAGCAACCCTGAGTCGGATTCGGTCCGGTACTTACGAGCCTTACCGTCGGGGTTCCCCCTGGCGTACCTCCACTGATTGGTAGACGTACTGAGCAACCGGTTCCGTAGTTACCCGAGCAGTTCCCGCTCGCGAGGGAGATGTGCGGGAACACATAGAACGTCGGGCTGATCGTCGTGGTCTGCCCGAGGGCGTCGGTCACCAGCACAGTGAACTGCCAGAACTGCGCCCGCTGTGTGAACGTTCCAGCCAGTGAGAGGGCGTTCAAATGCGTGCCCACCGGGACGAACCCGCCCGGCTGAATCGCGTAGGTGAAAGGCGCCGTACCGCCGGTCAGCGTGCCGAACGCACCACAAACGTCGACACAGCCCACCTCGACCGAGCAGTACCGCGCGCACGACGCGATGAGGCCGGCCGAAGGTGCGGCGGCGATCGCGATCGTGCTCGGCAAGGCGGCGGCGGACCCGCCGGCGTCGGACACCTGAACCGTGAACGAGAAGCCGCCTCCGCGCGTCGGCGTGCCCGACACATGCCCGCCGGGGGCCAAAGCTAGGCCGTCTGGCAGGCCGCCCGTGCTGATCGTCCACATGTACGGCTGGAGGCCGCCGGTTGCAGCCAGGTCGATGGCGGTGTAGTCAACCCCGACCTCGCCTGCGTGGAAAGTCGGAGCGGTCAGTTGAAGTGGCGCTGTGGGTGTGGGTGACGCGGACGGTATCGGAGATTTTGCCGCAACCGCCGTCCCTTTTGGAAGAGCACACGTAGGCGCAGCGCAGCCACCCAGCAAAACAACCAGCGCCGTCACCACCACGGCGCGATTCCAACTTCCCCTCACGGCGTTACGCACGAGTCGCGAATCGGAAGTCTAAAGGGCGCCTTTCGAAATTCAGCTAGTCAAGCGAGATTGCATCGCGCAGCTTCTCGAAAAAGCCCTTCGACACCTTTTCGGGCTTGCCGGTCAGGCCCCCCACCTTCCTGAGGAGCACCTTCTGTTCGGGGGTCAGGTCTTTGGGCACCACGACCTGGACCACCACGTACTGATCACCACGCCGGCCGCCCCGAACGTCAGGCATGCCGCGGCCTGCGAGCCGGAACGACTGGCCGTGCTGGGTGCCGGCCGGGATCGCAATCTCGACTGTGCCTTCGAGTGTCGGAATCTCGATCCGATCTCCAAGCGCCGCCTGGACCATGTTCACGCGCAGCTCGTAGACCGTGTCCTGCTCGTGCCGCGCGAGATGAGGGTGAGCCTTGACGCGCAGCACGACATAGAGGTCTCCCGGCTGGCCGCCCCTGTGGCCGGACTCTCCCTCGCCGCTGATCCGGATCTGCGACCCTGTGTCGACGCCGGCCGGAACCTTGATCGCGAGTCGCTTGGACTGCTGCACGCGGCCCTGGCCGCGGCACTGCACGCAGGGGCTCTTGATCAGGCGGCCGGCTCCGCGGCAGGTGGGGCACGTGGCCGTCGTGACGACCTGCCCGAAGATGGACTGCGCCTGGCGGCGGATCTGGCCGGACCCGCGGCAGCTTGGACAAGACTCGTCGCCGGTGCCCGGTTCGGCGCCGCTGCCCGAGCAGCGGTCGCAGGTCAAAAGGCGAGCCACGTCGATCTGCTTCTCGACGCCGGTGAACGCCTCTTCGAATGTGATCGTGAGGTCGTAACGAAGGTCATCGCCGCGATTCGAGCGCTCGCGCCTGGCGCGGCCGCCGAAACCTCCGCCGAAGAACGTGTCGAATATGTCCGCGAACGGCATGTCCGAGAAGTCGACGGCCGGGCCTCCGCCCGACTCCACGGCGTGTCCGAACATGTCGTACGAGCGCCTTCGCCCCGGATCGGACAGCACCGCGTAAGCCTCGCTCGCCTCCCTGAACCGAGCGGCGGCGGCCGGGTCGTCAGGGTTGCGGTCGGGGTGCGAATCCATCGCGATCTTGCGGAAAGCGCGCTTCAGGTCCTCAGCTGAGGCCTGGCGGGCGCATCCCAGCACCTCGTAGTAGTCGCGCTTGACGGCCAAACTTCTACGGCTGGGTGTTGTCGTCTGACGCCGGGGGCTCTGGTGGTCGCGCCACCTTGACGAGCGCCGGCCTGACCACGCGGTCGCGGATCCGGTAGCCGCGACGAAGCTCTGATGTGACCGTGTCCTCCGGGTGCTCGGCCGACTCCTCGTACCCGATCGCCTCATGCAGCTTTGGGTCGAAGCGGGCGCCGACGGCGTCGATCGGCTCGAGGCCGTGTGCGCTGAGCGCTTCGTCGAGCTTGCGGACGCTCAGCTCGAGCCCTTTGACCCATGCCTCGTCGACGCCGCGGGGCTTGTGGTCGAGCGCCTTGTGCAGGTCGTCGAGCGCCGGCAGAAGCCTGGCGATCAGGTCGGCCGAAGCGTGCTGGATCGTCTCGAGCTGCTCCTGGCGTGTCCGCTTCTTGAAGTTGTCGAAGTCGGCCGCCAGCCGAAGCCGGCGGTCTTTGGCCTCGGCCAGGGCGGATTCGAGCTCCCCGATCTTGGTCTCCATCGAGGACACGGCTCGGGAGTCAGGGGGATCGGCCGTCTCGCTGCGGCCCTCTGGCTCGTGCGCGTCGTGCGGATGCTTGCGCGTGGTCATCGGCTCTTAGATACCGCGCATGTAGGCGCGGTCAAACTCCAAGGTCCGCCATGCGATCGCTCGCGCTGCGAGCCACAGCCTGCAGGCGGGCGACGGTCTGGCTGTAAGCCATGCGCGTCGGGCCGATCACGCCGAGCACTCCCTTGAGCCGGTTCGACGGTCCGTAAGTCGTCAACACCACCGCGCATCCCTGCAGCTGGCTCGACGCATTTTCTGAGCCGATCACGATTTGAAGATCGGATTCGCCAATCAGCTGGTGCAGCAGGACGGTCAGGTAGCGAGTCTCTTCCAGCACCTCCAGCACCTGGTGGAGGCGCGAGGATTCCGCGAACTCGGGCTGGCGCAGCAGGTTGCGGACGCCGTCGTGCACGACCAGGCTCTCCGATCCCTTCTCGTACAGGTCCAGCACCGCGACCACGCGGCCGAGAAGCTCCTTCTCCAACCCGAGCGCCGCGCCATCGTAGCTGTGCCGGACCTCCTCGCTCCCGCGGCCGACAAGCGTTGCGTTGAAGCGCGAAGCAAGCTTGGTCAGCTCCGGCTGGCCGGCTTCCTGCGTCACGGCCACCACCTGCTGGCGCAGGAGGTTGCCCTCGAGCAAGAGGATCAGCAGCACCTCGGTGGGTTCGAGCGAGACCAGGTCAACGTGCTTGATGCGGGCCTGCGAGCCCTGCGGCGCGCTCGCGACCGACGCGTTCTGCGTGACCGCGGCCACGGTCATCGCGACCTTCTCGACCATGCCCTGGACGTCGGCCGGCGCCTGTCGCAGCTCGTGCTCGATGAAAGAGGCGACGTGCTCGGGGATCGTCTCGAGGTCCATGAGGAAGTCGACGAAGTAGCGATAGCCTGAATCGGTCGGAACCCGCCCCGCCGAGGTGTGCGGCTGGGCCAGGTAGCCAAGATCGGCCAGCTCGGCCAGCTCGCTTCGGATCGTGGCTGACGACAGGTTCACGAAGTATCGGCTCTGCAATGCCTGGGAGCCGACGGGCACAGCGCTGGTCGTGAATTCGTTCACCACTGCGCGGAGGATCGCTTGCTTCCTGTCTTCCATGGTTTCAGCACTCTCCAGGCGAGAGTGCTAGTTACAGTACCGAAAGAGCGATCTGGTTGTGCAGGTCCATGCCACGCCGCGTAGGCGCGACTCGGCCGTCGAAGCTGGCGACCAGGCCTCCGGCCACCAGCTCGGCGAGCTCCCGGTCGAATCCCGCCGGGGTCGCCATCCCGTCAGCGGTCCGCAGCCCGAGCATGAGGGTCTCGGCCGCCGTCTTGCGCGCGGCGAGGTCTTCCCCGTCCGCCTCCGGCTCAGGGCAGGCGGTGATGTATTCGCGAGGCCGGGCAAGGTTCCACCAACGGCGCGCGGTCGCGCCGTCCGTGGCATATGAGTGCGCGCCGGCGCCTGCGCCGTACACAGGGTGGCACCTCCAGTACGCCTGGTTGTGCCGCGACTCGAAACCGGGGCGCGCCCAGCTCGAGACTTCGTAGCGCCGGAAACCGGCGCGCTCCAGCTCGGCGCAGGCGGCGTCGAGCTGATCCCACTGAAGGTCTGAATCGACCTCAGGCAAGCGGCCCTCTGCACGGCGGCGCCACAGCAGGGTCCCTTCCTCGAAGGTCAGACAGTACGTCGAGACGTGGTCCGGGCCGAGGGCAAGGCCGCGGCGCAGCGTCTCGAGCCATGAGTCGAGGTTTTGAAAAGGGACCGCATAGATCAGGTCGATGCTGATGTTGCCCATGCCCGCTTCGCGCGCAAGCTCGAAGGC
>DASQAU010000227.1:0-15010 GCA_035635595.1 Candidatus Eiseniibacteriota bacterium | reverse complement strand
GAAGGACTACGGCGGCGCCTACTGCGTCATGTCGCCCAAGCAGATGGGAGCTGACTTGAACCTCGCGTGGCCGACCGCCGAGATCGCAGTAATGGGGCCCGAAGCCGCGGTGAACATCATCTACAAGCGCGACCTCAGCACGGCCAAGGACCCCGTCGCCCGGCGCAAGGAGCTGGTCGCCGAGTACACGGCCAGGTTCGCCAATCCTTACGTGGCGGCCGAGCGAGGCTATATCGACGACGTCATAGAGCCGAGCCAGACGCGACGCGAGCTGGTGCGCGGCCTTCAGCTGTGCCTGCGCAAGACCGTGGAGCGACCGCCCCGCAAGCACGGGAACATTCCTCTGTAATCCGGGCGCCGGTGCCGGCTCCAGCGGGTTTGGAGGCGAATCGAATGCCGACGGAGCCGGCACACGCGGGAAAATCGACCGACCGAGTCGCTAACCCGTTTTCGCTTTCGGCGGGAGGGTCGAGATCGCGGAGCGGCGAACGCGCTCGGACTTCCGGCAGAACTCGTCCACGGTGACGATCAGCTCGGCGTGTGACCACGTCAGCGGCGACACCGACAGCGGTGCGCCCGTATTGGGGTCGAGCTGCTCCGAAAGCAGTCCGCCCGGTATCTGGTGCGCGACCGCCCAGTTGATGATGTCGCGCGCAGGCCTCAGGTCGTGTGTGTCCTTGGCCGTGGCGATGTACCACTGTGCAAGCCAGAGCGTGCACATGAACCATGGGTTGCCGGGAACCTTCTTGGTGTCGGGTTCGACCTTGAAGTAATAGTCGTCCTCGTACCTGGCGATGCCACCGGTCGCGGCCTTGTTGGAGAGCTGATCGCGGATCGCATTCATGGTGTCGATGATCCGTTTGTCGTCCGGCGGATACATGCCGAAGCGCCACAACCCATAGAGGGCGCTGTCGAGGATCATGTCCACGGTCATCGTGCCGTCGTCCTCCACCGCGATGCGGCGGGCGAAGCGGCCCAGGTCGGGGCTGTACAGGTGGGTGTCGGACGCTTTCCGGAGCCGGTCCGCGGCGTCCCTGTACCGAACGTACGCCTTGACGTCACCGAAGAGGTCCGCGAAGTTGCGCGCCGCGTCGAGGCCACCCCAGACCGCACCGACCGTGAATGCATGGATGCCCCAGCGCTCCTCCCAAAGGTCCCATGACGGCATCAACAGCCCGTTCCTCTTGTCGACGTACGAGGCCATCCAGTCCGCGGCCGGCACCACGAGGGTGGAGTAGAGCCCGACCACGAAATCGAGGTTGCCGTGGAGGCGGTAATGCTGCCAAAGCGCCCACAACACCAGACCCGTCTCGTCCTCCTGGATGGGCAGCGTGCGCTGGCCATTTGAGTCGACCCACGGCAGCCATGAGCTGCCGGGCTGACCGTACGGCGTGTACTTGTGGAGGAAGAAGCCCTCCTCCACGAGCGTTTGCTGGCAGAACATGAAGAACTGGCGCGTGACGTCCTGGTGCCCCGCACGGTCGAGGGCGTTGGCGACCAGAGCGCCGTCGCGCGGCCAGGCGTATGCGTACGTGTCGCGCGCGAACTTGGTGATGTCGAAATCGGTCGCGGCGACGATGGCGCCGCGGTTGTCGGCATGAGTGCGAGCCGTGAGCAGGCTTCGCCGGTAGAGCTGCGTCACATCGGAGCCGAGCTCCTCGTCGATGTGCCGGTGGTCCTTCTCGGACCAGACCTGCCAGTAGGTCAGGGTGCGCCCGCGATACGTCTCGGGTCCGCGGCCGACGATCAGCTCCTGGCCGTAGGTCGTCACGTCGCTCAGCCGGGTCCCCATGCACAGCCAGTGACATACCGAAGCCGGCTCGCCGGCCCTGGCCGGGCCGATATCGAAACCGATGGTGCAGTCGACGGAGCCTTGCTCGATCGGATTCTTGCCGAGCGTTCCGTCTTCGGCGTCGACCCACGTGCCGGCCAGTCCATTGCCCTTCTTGCCGTTGGCCCAGGTGTCGATCCCGAACTCGGGCCCGCTTATGCCGCCGGCCAGGAAGTAGCGGTTGGCCTTGTACGCGATGATCCCGCGATGACGGGGCTCGAAAAGCACGGTGTTGCCGATGTCCGAACCTTCGATGTACCAGTCGTAGTGAAAGAACACGTGACCGGTGGTGAATCCGGACGTGGACCTGACCTCGACGTTGCGGATGAACCAGTTGCGCGCGAGGTCGACGTAGTCCTCGAACTTGACGGTGATCCCGAGGCCGGGATGCGTGAGCGATACGTTGCTGACCAAAGAGTCCTCGGCGTAGCCAAGGTGGCGCTCCCAGGCGGGGTCATACACCCAGGCGAACTTTCCGTCGATGAAAAAGCCCGTGCGGCAAACGTTGCCCATGGTGTGGTTGGCGTCGCCAACACGCGGAAAGAAGATGTCGCGAACCGAATAGTTGGCGTCGAAGCCCACGAGGACGTTGCCATTTCCGATGACTAGGCTTCTGGGCACGTCTTTTGCGCGGCCAGCTTAACAAGCTGGGTTTCACTTCGCGGCGTGCCTGCATACAATCGCTGCAGTCGATTCAGCAACAAACGGAGCACAACGTCTTGGAACACGATTCGAACCAGTTCAGCCCGCCTGTGCGTATCGTCCCCTCGAAACGGCGCCGCCGGACCGTAACGGCCCGCCTCAGGTCGGGGGTTCTCGAGCTGCTCGTTCCGTCATGGATGCCGAGCGCCGAGCGGCAGCAGTGGGCGGAGACCATGCTCCGCCGCATCGAGCGCCGCATGGAGCGGAGGCGTCCCTCCGACGAACGGCTCATGCAGCGCGCGCGAACGCTCAACGACCGCCACTTCGGCGGCCGGCTGCGCTGGACCTCCATCGGGTACGCGGAAATGGCTCACACCTGGGGAAGCTGCACCTTCACCGCCGGCGCGATCCGGATCGCCAGGCGAGCCGCTCGCCTTCCGGATTGGGTGCTCGACTACCTGCTGGTCCACGAGCTGGCGCACCTGGAGCAGAGCGACCATGGCCCGGCTTTTCACGAGCTTGAAAACCGCTACCCGCTGACCGAACGCGCGCGCGGCTATCTCATGGCGCTGGATGCGCCTCCGCCTATGGCGTAAGCACGATCTTGGTGGCTTCGCGCGCGTCGAAGATGCGGTAGGCCTCTTCGGCCTGTTCGAGCTTCATGCGGTGGCTGATGATCGCCTCGGGCTTGAGCCGGCCGGCCGCGATCAGGTCCAGCAGCGGCCGCATGTAGGCCTGCACGTTGCACCACCCGGCGCGAAACGTGAGCGCCTTGAGCCACATCTTCATGTATGGGAAGTCACCGATCACAGCGCTCGGGACGCCAACCATCGAGATGGTGCCGCCGCCACGGACGCTCTCGATCGCCGTGTCGACCGCTGAAAGAAGTCCGACACATTCGATGCTCGAATCAGCGCCGACTCCGCCGGTCTGTCCATGGATTGCCTCGACGGGGTGAACCTGCTTCGCGTTGATCGGGATGCCGCCGAGGTCCAGCGCCATCTCGAGCCGCGAGTCGACCATGTCGACGACGAACACGCGTGACGGACCGAAAAGCTGCGCTGCCATGGTCGCCATCAGTCCGACGGGGCCCGCGCCGACCACCGCCACGACGTCGCCGGGCTTGATCTCCGCCCGCTCGGCGCCGAAGAATCCCGTCGCCAGGATGTCACCGACGAAGATCGCCTGCTCGTCGGTCATGCCGTTGGGGATGAGCTCCATGGAGTGGTCGGCGAGAGGCACGACGACGTACTCCGCCTGGCCGCCTCCGAGGTTTCCGAAATACTCGCCGTGGCCGAATGTCGACTTGTCCACGCACTGGTTGAACCAGCCTTTACGGCACAGGGCGCAAACGCCGCACGAAGTGAAGAAACTCGACACGACGCGGTCACCAGGCTTGAACCGCTTGACTTCCGAGCCTACATCCTCGACCACACCGACGAACTCGTGGCCGAGCACCGCTCCCTGGTTCATCGGGGTGTGCCCGTGAAAAATATGAAGGTCCGAGCCGCAAACCGCGCCCATGGTCACCTTGATCAAAGCCTCGCCTGAACCCTTGATCGCCGGCTTGGGCACGTCGACGACCTTGACGTCTCCCTCACCCTGGAAGGTCAGCGCCTTCATGGCCGGGATTCTACGTCCACCCTAGCGCGGTCACTGGCGCGGCATGGGCGACTGGGCTATGCCCGGTCGCAACTTTGTCCTTGAGACTCCATGCGTAGCCAGGCTTCAGCCTCTTAATCAAGTCCCATCCATATACCGGAATGGGAGCAGCGCCTGCGGCGCAGCCGCACGCGCATGAGGGAAAACCATCCGGGTTTTCCCGCATATCTCATTTTTGCCAGGCCTCCAACAGCTTCTCGAGTTGCTTGGCGTTCTTAACCGAATAGTTCGAGTAGTTGTTGTTCATCAGCGCGTGCACCTGCTTGGCCGAGCGCTCCATCTCCTTGATCCGGGGCACCCACTCTGCCAGCTCCTCGTCCTTGTAGTCGTGTCGAAAACGCAGGTTCGGCGGCGCACCCTTGATGTCCCAGGTCTCGTGGTTACGGCCGTGAAAACGGACCACCGCGAGCTTGGTCGAGGTCACCTCGAAGGCCGGGGGCATGCTGGTCTTGTGGCCCTGCGGCATGTCGACCGCGACGTAAGGGATGTCCCGGGTGCGTAGGAACGCCAGGGTCCCGTCGCGATGGCGTGCATCCATCCACTCGGGCCGGCGGAACTCGACGGCGAGCTGAAACCCGAACATGCGCTCCTGGCACTGCTCGATGTATGAGAGCGAGCGGGACGACGGCAGGAACCAGGGCGGGAACTGAAAGAAGACCGCGCCAAGCTTTCCCGCCGCCCGCAGCGGCTCGAGGGCAATGCGAAACCGCTCCCACGACTCATCCACCAGCTCGTCAGGCATCTGCTCGAGGTAGATGTTCTTTTCGCGGAGGGTCTCCGGCAGCTCATCCCGGATGTCCTTGGGCAGCGCCATCGGCTTGGTCGGGTGGTTCGTGAACAGGGACAACGACTTGACGTCGAAGGTGAAGCCTTCAGGCGTCCGCGCCACCCACAGGTCGGAGTTCTCGGGCTTGGGCATGCCGTAGTAGGTGGAGTCGACCTCGACCACCGAGAACTGGCTGGCGTAGAAGTTGAGCCGCTCCTCGGACGTCTTGACGTTCAGGGGGTAGAAGAGCTTGGAATCGATCAACGACTTGTCGATCCAACCCGCGATCCCGACCTTCACTGTCATCGATTCGATCCTAATAACAACCCGGGAAGCCGAGCGTTATGATCCGAGCCTGCCCGTGGGCCGATACATCCGCTACTGGTACACGTACCGCACTGAGGTGGCGGTCGTGATCGCCGTGATCCTCAGCGGAGTCATCTACGCGCTGTACACGCAGCAGGTCGCCTGTGACACCCACGCCGGCGCTTGCCTGATCAACATCTCGGTGCATCCCGAGGACCGCCTCATCGCCCAGTCCAACCCCGATCCGAACGTCGTCATCGTGGGCGTCGACAACGCGAGCGTCGACAAGATCGGGCAGTATCCGGTGCCTCGCGATCGCTACGCACAGGTGCTGCGTAACCTCCAGGCGGCCGGCGCAGCTGTGGTCGCGTTCGACGTTGGCTTCCCGGATCCGCGGGAGGAGAAGAGCGACGACGTTTTCGCGAAGGCGCTCTGGGAAAGCACCATCCCGGTCGTCCTCTCGTACGGCGCTGACAATACGAAGAGCGCCGGCGGCAAAGTGATCCAGGTCGGGATCGACCAGGTTCCGCTCAAGAAGTTCCGCTGCACCGATGCGAACACTGACCCGAATGTCGCTTGCAAGAATCCGGCTCCAAACGTGGCGCTCGGGTCGACCGATTACGCGGCCGACTCGGACGGCGTGGTGCGCCGGCTCCCGATGTTCGTCCAACCGGCCTGCCTAACCGACGGACGTTGCGATTCGCAGATCATCAACCCGCTCAGCTTTGCGGCCTACCGCGCGTTTGTGCTCGGCAAAGACTTTCAATCCGGAGCCACCCTCCAGGAATCGGGCCACAACGCATCGTTCGGGACCGCATGGAGCGATCCGCTCCAGGTCGATGACACCGGCTCGGCCCTGATCAACTACTTCGGGCCGCCGCGCAACTATGACCACGGTCAGTACCTCTCCTTCGGTGATGTGTGGGACGGCTCGTTCTCCCACGACGCGGTCAACGGCAAGGTCGTGCTGGTCGGCTACTACTATCTGACCGGCGTGCACGACGAGGTGCTCACTCCGACCTCAAGTGGGTCGCTGATGCCCGGCGTCGAGCTGCACGCCAACGTGATCCAGATGCTGCTCGCCGTACCCCCGAAGTTCCTGGTTCACGAGCCCCCTCTGGTCGTCTTCCTGACCATCCTCGTCCTCGCGCTGCTGATGGCGGTGGCGGTGGCCAGGGTGCGCGTGCTGTGGGGCTTGATCGCCACCGGCGTGGCGCTCGTTGTGTTCACGGTTGGTATCACGATCCTCGCCAATTACGGGGGTCTTGTGCCCGACCTCTTCCACCCGTGGCTTGCGATCGGCTTGACGTATTCGGGCGTGACGGCCTATCGATTCCTGTACGAGGATCGTGAGAAGCGCAAGGTCACCCGCATCTTCGGCCACTACCTGAAGCCCGAGATCGTCGCGCAGCTGGCCAGGACCCGTGGAGGCGTCGACGACATCTTGCGCGGGGGCGAGCGGCGCGACATGACGCTGCTGTTCGTAGACATCCGCGGGTTCACCTCGATGTCCGAGTCGATGGCAGCCAACGACGTCACCGAGCTCGTCCAGATGTACCTCGACCATCTGAGCGGGATCATCTTCACCTGGGACGGGACCGTCGACAAATACGTCGGCGACGAGATCGTGGCGTTCTGGAACGCGCCGCGTTTGCAGGAGAACCACGCGTTGCTTGCCCTTCGCTGTGCGTACGACATGGTCAATCGCGCCCCCGAGCTCGAGCAACAGCTGCTGGCCAAGGGCCTACCGCCGATCCGCTGGGGCATCGGCATCAACACCGGGCCCGCGGTGGTCGGCAACATGGGATCGCGCAGCCGCCTCCAGTACACAGCGCTCGGCGACACCGTCAACACCGCCGCCAGGTTCTGCGCGCACGCGCCTGCCTTCCACGTGCTCATCGGCCAGATGACGTACGACATGTGCAAGGAGTACATCGCGGTCGACCTGGTGCCCGGCGTTCAGCTGAAAGGGAAATCGGCGCAGACGTTCAGCCTGTACCAGGTGACGGCGATCCGGGAAACCTCGTCGTCACCGTGGGTTCCATTCCCGACCGAGATGGCGACCCAGTCCCACCACAGCTTCACGCTGCAGTACACGGGGCAAACCGTGATCGCCGCCGGCGAGTCGGGCCCGCAAGACATCCTGGTCGGCGAAGCGGCGGAGCAAGCTCTCGCCGAGCAGAAGCGTTCGCCTGACTAATGGACGTAGGCAGCCGCTAGAAAGACAAACGCCGCGGTCACGGAGATAGTCCCGATCAGCACGTTGAGGCAGCCGGCAGACTGCTTGGCCACAGGCTTCACTGGCGGGGTTGGGTTGTACGCCGCCTGAACAGGGACAGCGGTGGTCGGCTGCTGGATGGCCATTCCGATCGGCGTCGCCGGGGGCGCGGTTGCGTTGGGAACCATCTTCGAGAGGTCTGCACCAGGTTCCAGGCTGCGCTGCCATCCGGGGCAGATTCGTTCGGCGACCCTGGCGATCGCGTCGTCGAACTCCTGCCCCGTCTGGAAACGATCCTCCGGCCGCTTCGAGAGTGACTTCAAGATCGCTTCCTCGAGCCCCAGGTCGAGTCCGGGTCGATGAACTGAAGGTGGTTTGGGTGGGGCTTGGACGTGCTTGGCCATCAGGGTGAACGGCCCGTCGGCCTCGTTGGCCGTGAACGGTGGCTGGCCCACCACCAACTCGTAGAACATGATGCCCGCCGAGTACAGGTCGCTGCGCCCGTCAACCTTGCTCGAGGCGACCTGCTCGGGCGACATGTACTGAGGCGTGCCGACGGTGGTCCCGGTCTTCGTCGCGGTTCCGCCGACCCCTGAATCGTCGGTCAGCCGTGCGATGCCGAAGTCAGCCACTTTGACCATGCCGTCCTCGGAGAGCAGTACGTTTTCAGGCTTCATGTCCCGATGCACAATCGCGCGCTTGTGCGCGTAGTCGAGGGCTTGCAGCACCCCGTGCATGATCGCGAAGACCTGGGGCAGTGGAATCGGACCCTGGTTCAGCAAATCGCGAAGCGACTTTCCACGGATGAATTCGAGAACGATGTAGTTCGCGTCGCCCATCAACTCGATGTCGTGGACCTGGACGAGGTTGGGATGGCTGGTCCGCGCCATCACCTGGGCCTCCTGCAGGAAGCGTTTGAGGGCGACTGGGTCGGCGGCCGCCGACTGGATCAGCTCCTTGATCGCGACCTCTCGCCCCAGGCCGGGCTGCTCCGCGAGGTACACAGCGCCCATGCCGCCGCGGCCGAGCTCGCCTTTGACCCGGTACTTGCCGATGTAACGCTCACCGGCCGCAGCCGGCGGGTTCGTGATCAGCGCCGGAATCGGCGGCGGAGGGGTTGACGCGGGCGGAACCGGGATGAGGCGCATGGTCGCTGCGACGTCGGAATAAGGCACAGCCGGAGCAGAGGGAAGCGGGGCCGGAACGGCCGGATCGGCCGCCGAACGCAGGCCGTCTTCGGCGCCCAGATCCTCTGAAGTTGGGGCCCAGGCAGGCGTGTCTGGCGGCTGCGAGCCGGGCGGCGTCCCCTGTGGCTGACCGGAATCGGCCATCTCGTCGCGAGACTAGCAGAGTGCGTTGTACTCAGCCCGAGTTCGGAGCAAGAGGGCCACGGCTATGGCGTTTTCGCGGCATTCAACCCATAATCTGGCGCGCAGCACGCCACCAAAGAAGGAGAGAGAGCCCATGTCGCAGATGCCACCCCCGCCGCCGCAACCGGCCCCCATGGGAGGGACGCCGAGCTCGGTGGGCAGCAACAAGAAGACGTACACGATCCTGGCCTACGTGTTGGGCTGGATCGGCGGTTTGATCTTCCTCTTCGTCGGCAAGGACGATCCTGACGTCAAGTGGAACGCCGCCAACTCGCTGGTCGTCTTCGGCGGCCTGTCGATCGCGATCATCATCCTTGGCCTCATCCCGATCGTACAGATCATCGTCATTCCCCTCTGGATCATCGGATTCATCTATTGGGTGATCTTCCTCGTGCAGTCGTTGCAGGGCAACGGCGAGCGCATCCCCGCACCCGGGATCAGCGGCTACATCAACAAGTACGTCGACCAGGTGGCAAATTCAGTCAAGTAGTCGACTTTCACCAAAGGCCTCGCACGTGCGAGGCCTTTTTCTTTCTTTCTAGGGTTCGGTCAGGCGCTCGAGGGCGCGCTCGATGCCCACTCGAAGCTCGTCGCGCTCTTCGCGCGCCAGCCCCGCCTCGGCGCGGGCTGAGGCGAGCTGATACCTGAGACGCTCGATCTCTTGCTGAAGCTCACGCAATCGAGGGTCGGGGCCGCCGGCCGTCGTCTGGGCATCAGCGAGCTCCAGGCGCAAACGTTCGACGGTCACTTTCAGCGCGCGCCGCTCTGAGAGCAGCTCCTGGACGAGCGATTCAGACGGCTTGTCCGGGTGCTCTTTCGACATAACGACACAGGCCCGGCTGAAACTCTCGGAGACGCAGGTGCTCCATCTCGCCTCGCAGGTAACGTGCCTTCACCTCGAGGCCGCCGATGCCCTTCATGGTCTCGTAAGGAAATCGGTAGAGCTTGCCCGAATCCACGAGGAGGCAGACGGCAAGCTTCTCACCGTCTTTTTCGATCACGTGCTTGTAGCACGGCACGGTCCGGCGCGCGATCTCCATCTTCTGGAAGCCGCCCACCCTCCCGGCCAGCACGTCGATCGGGCTCCTCATGCTCGAAATGCTAGTTGAGAAGAGAGAGCTGTTCGGGCTCGGGAGGAGGTTTGAGGATGACGCGGCGGCGGTCCGACACACCGTGAGCCGCTCGCAGGCGTGCCACCGCTTTCATGGTCGGCTCGGCATAGGCCGGTGGAAGGTAGGCGCGCGCTCGATAGGCCTGCTCGTAGCGGGGCACGAGCTCGGGCCAGTGCTTGCCGAGGACAGCCATGAAGTGCTCTCGGGTCCCGTCCTTCAGGTGAAGCATGCCCGCCCACAGGCCGGTGGCGCCGGCCGCCCTGGCGGCCTTGACCACGGCCTCCAGCCGATCGGGCCGGTCGGACAGGCCGGGGATGATCGGGGCCATGCCGACGCCTACGTCGATCCCGGCCGCGACCAGCTGCTCGATCGCACGCAGCCGCTGCCTGGGATGCGCCGTGCCCGGCTCGGTCCGGCGCCAGATGTCGTCATCGACCGTGGGGATGCTGAACGTGATGTGCAGCTCCGCTCGGCGCGCGAGCTCACTCAGGACGTCAAGGTCGCGGACGATCATCGGGCCACGCGTGATCATCGCGGTCGGGTTTGAGAAATCCCGCAAGGCCTGGAGGCATTGGCGAGTGAGCCTGAAACGTCCCTCGGCGGGCTGGTACGGATCTGTCGCCGCGCCGATGACGACAGTCTCCTTGCGCCACGACTTGCGGGACAGTTCGCTGCGCAGCACGCCTGCGACGTTGGTTTTGACGCGGATCGAGCGGCCGTAGCGATCGTCGGAGGGCCGGTCCGCCCGCAGCTCGAAAGCGCGGACGTAGCAGAAAGCACAGCGGTGCTCGCAGCCGGTGTACGGATTGAGCGACCACGAAAAGCCCATTCCCTTGACGGGGTTGAGGGCCGACTTGCACGGCACCTCGAGGTACTCGACTTCCGTCAAACGGGGCTCAGGCGATTCCACAGATGAATGGTAGAACAGATGTTCGCCTCTGACAAGCCGAGCCCTCGGACTAGGAGGTTTTGGTGAGCCGCCGGCGCTTGGGCCGCGTGGTGGAGGACGGGCAGAAATCGTTGAGGACGCATTCCTCGCAGCGCGGCCGGCGGGCGATGCAGATGCGACGCCCGTGGAGGATCAGGCGCAGCGACAGGCCCGTCCACTCCTCCTTCGGCACCATCGCGCAAACCTGGTACTCGATCTTGACCGGGTCGCGGGTCCTCACCAGCCCGAGCCGGTTGGTCAGCCTCGTGACGTGGGTGTCGACGGCAAACCCGGGTACGCCGAACCCAACCCCAAGAATCACGTTGGCGGTCTTGCGCCCGATGCCGGGAAGCTTGACCAGGTCGTCGAGCGTGTTCGGCACGACGCCGCCGAACAACTCGACCATCCGCCTGCTTGCGTCGATTATCCTGCGCGTCTTGAGCCGGAAGAACCCAGTCGGCTTGATCAACCTCTCGACTTCGGCGGGATCAGCTGCCGCGAGGTCAGCCGGGGTCGGATAGCGCCTGAACAGCTCAGGCGTGACCAGGTTGACCGACTTGTCTGTCGTTTGCGCCGACAGGATCGTCGCGATCACGAGCTGGAACGGGTCCGTGTGCTCGAGCTCCGTTACGGCCGGATAAAGCTCGCGTAAGCGCTCCACCGTCAGCAACGCCCGCTTTTTCGCCCCGCGCGGAGGTGAGGGCGACATCCAGGACTTCTTTGGCTTTTTCCTAGTTGCCAAGGAGCTTGCGCGCGGCAGCAGCGACCTGCTGGCCTTCGGCCCGCCCCGCCAAGCGCGCGGTCGCGGCCTTCATCACCATCCCGAATCCCTTCGGACCTTCGGGCTTGAGCTCCGCTATCACGGCCGCGACCTCTGCCTCCACCTCCTGCTCGCTCATCGCCGCCGGGAGGTAGGTCTTCAGCACGGCCATCTCCGCTTCTTCACGGCGCGCCGACTCCGCACGGCCGGCCTTGCGATAGACCTCGATCGCCTCCTCGCGCCGCTTCACCTCTTTGCGGGCAAGCCGCGTGACGAGCTCATCGTCGATCGTTCCGCCTGCCGAACTCTCCTTGCTCGCCTTCACCAGCTCGCTCTTCAAGAGTGAAAGCGTGCTCAACGTCACCTCATCGCGACGCCTTCGCGACTCGACGAGCTCGGCCTGGATCCGGTCGTAGAGCGCCACGGCGGCGATTGTCACACATGGACCGATCGCCGATAATCGGCGCCTATGCCCATAGCCCTGATCATCGGGCCGGTCGCGGCGCTGGTCGGCGTGATCGCGGTCTTCTTCGTCTTGCGCCGAAAGTCAGTGGACAAGCGCTCGATGTATTCGGCGCGACGTTCGCAGATCGAGCACAAGGTTCGCGCCGCACGCCAGCGCACTCTCGCGCCTCATGGACGGGAAGAGAAGGCGGAGCAAGCCCCGGCCGAAACGGCCGCGCCGACCTCGACCTGGGTCACGCCCGCGCCACAGGCCACGTATGAAGCCTCGGCCTTCGAACCGCCGCCTGCGGCGCCACCGCCACCGGTAAAGGGAAGGCACGAAGCGCCGTCGCAGTCGCCCTGGGACCTGGGGGCGCCGGCACCGGAGCCAAGCCAGTTTGCGCCTCCGGAGGCGCCACCTGAGGCGCCGCCTGCCTACGAGCCAACCTTCACGCCCGCGCCCCCCGAGCCCGTATGGACGCCGACCCCCGCGCCTTCCGAGCCGGCGAGGCCGATCGAGCCAGAGAAACCCGCGGCCGCGGCCCCCGCCGCCTGGTCGGTGGTTTCGGAAGCAAAAGCGTCGGCCGAAACGGCGGTCGATCAGCCCAGGAAGAAGAAGAAAGGAAAGCGCGACGCTGCCGACGCCCCGCCGGGTGGCTGGGCGCTCGCCTCAGGCAATGCGCCTGGAATGGAGTCAGAAGAAGTCATCAAGGCGCCCAGTCAGCTGGTCGCCGTCGCTCAGTACGCGATCCTGGTGGTCGGACTCGTCATGGTGCTCATCGGAGTCCTGGTCATGGTCGCCAACTCGCACGGGACGTAAAGGCTTCGAGGATCCTGGCGGCAAGGGCAGCGCCGCCGTCGGACATCACGGTGTCCACTACAAGTGTTCGCAAACCCATGTTCTCCACCGCACGGGCAAGCCCGTGGTCGCGATCGTCAAGCACGAATCCGGCGGCCACGTCGCGATACATGCGCGCCACCTCGACCGGATTGGGTTCAGGCCCGACAGCCCGCATCATCTCCACGGTCGGCCCTTTCAGCGCCGCGCCGGCGACGATCGGGGTGATGGCCACGGTACGTTTGCGCGGCATGCGCTCGCCGATTATTCGAAGAATCGGTTCGACCGAGATCAACGGGTTCGAGGGCCCGATGATGACGAGGTCCGCCTCCGCCAGGGCTGACACGACCTCAGAGGTAGGCTGCGCGGACTCGATGCCCTCGAAACGGATCGCGCGCAGCGCCGGTCGAAGTCGTTCACGGACGAAGTACTCCTGGAACGACAGCTCTCCCTGGTCGGTGACGAACCTTGTGCGCACCCGCTCGTTTGTCATCGGCAGCACGTGGGTGTCGATTCCGAACCGACCGCACAGCGCCACCGCGCACTCGGTGAGCGTGCATCCTCTTCGCAGCATCTCCGCGCGGACAAGGTGCGTCGCGAAGTCCTTGTCGCCGATGCGAAACCACGAAGGCTCGCCCAGGCGGCCAAGCGACTCGAGCACCAAGAACGAATCGTCCTTCACTCCATAGCCCGCAGCCTCGTTGAAGACGCCGGCCAGCCTGTAGATGACCGCGTCGACGTCCGGCGAGACCAGGAGGCCCCAGAACTCGTCGTCGTCGGCAGTGTTGGCGATCACCGTCAGATCGCCGGGCGGCACGAGTCGCTGAACGGCCGCGGCGAGCTTGGCGCCGCCGGTTCCGCCGGCGAGGACGACAGTTTTCAGCGGAAGAGATCCTCAGCCGCAGGGCGCACCAGGTCTCGCCCACGTCCGCCTCCCTTCATCTGAAGCCCGCGCACGATCACCGCCGGGGTGCGCGCCGTCTTGCCCATGACCAGGCCGGCCGCCGCCGCGATCTCGTCCGCAACGGCAAGCACGGTCGCATGAAGTGGCTTGCCCGCGTCGTCGGCGGTTCCGCGCAGGTCGACCGACGCGGGGAGGCCTGCCACACCCAGCGCGACGTTGACGATGCCCAGCCGCCACGGCCGGCCAAACGTGTCAGAGACGATCACGCCGACCTCGACCCCCGCAAGCTCGCGCAGGCTCCGCCGCAGCCGGTCCGCGCTGCCGTCGGGATCAGTCGGCAGCAGCGTCACGACGTCGTCCCCGGGAATGTTGGAATGATCCACCCCACTGTTCGCGCAAACAAATCCCTGGCGGGTTTCGGTTATCAGAACGCGATGCGACCGCAGCACGCGGACGCTCTCGTCGAGGACGACCTGCACCATTCGAGGGTCTGGCTGGGCGATCAAGTTGGAGGCGATGCGAACCGCCTCCTCGCTCGCGGTCACAGTCTGGAGGCTGATCAGCCGGCCTTCTGACTTGGACACCACCTTCTGGGCCACGACAACGATGTCGCCGGCTTTGAGCGCCGACCTCGAGCTGATGAGCGTTCCGAGGTCGTTGCCCGGTCTGACCTCAGGCAGGCCCACCACCGCGATCAGCTCGAGGTGCGTCAAACCGCACGCCGCAACCGCGCCAGATCGCCAGGCTCGTCGAGGTCCAGCGCCAATGCCTCTGAGTGATGCACCAGGAAGTTGACGCCGCGACTCTCGGCCTCACGCCGGAACTTGGCGAGTGAGTCGGAGCCGAAGTGGAGCGCGATCGCACCCGGTGGACGAAGGTAGAGCGCGTTGGTGCCGCCGCGACCGGTGGCCGCGACAGCCATCGCCACTGGAGCATCGAGTCGCGAGCCTGATTCGAGGACCTCGCGCACCGCATCGAAGGTGACCAGGGGCAGGTCGCTCGACAGGAGCAGCACCGCGTCAGCGCCGCCCTCCACTGCACGGGCGATGCCGCGCGCAGCCGCCACGTTCTGTCCCTCCTGCCTCGGTTCGAGCAGCACGTCGGCTCGCCACGAAGCCGCAAGGTCTGCGACCTCCTGGCTGCCGGCAATGACCAGCACCTGGTCGCCCGCCGCGGCCGCTCGCACCGCAAGCAGCGCGTTGCGACGCGCCAGGGCCTGTCGTGACTTC
>DASQAU010000226.1:0-26186 GCA_035635595.1 Candidatus Eiseniibacteriota bacterium | reverse complement strand
GTTCCGGCCCCCTCCGCCTCGCGGTACCAACGTCGAAAAAGCCTCAGCGGATCGGCCGGCGCTTTCGATTCCAGAAGAGGCAAGGTGCGAAATCTAGGAGGCGGATTCTTGCGGGACGTACTTGCGGAGCTGCTCGAGTGCAGCACGCTGCAGGCGCGAGACATGCATCTGGCTGATGCCCAGGCGACGCGCGATCTCCGACTGCGACATCTGCTCGTAGAACCTCATGGCCATGATCGCCCGCTCACGGGGCGTCAGGTGTTCCATCGCTCGGTCCAGCACGTCACGCATCTCGACTCGGTCGAGCTCAGGGTCCGCCCCACCGATTTGCTCGGACACCGATCGGCTGCTCTCACCGTCACCTGAGGCGATGGGCTGGTCGAGCGAAAGGGGCACGTAGGCGGGACCGATTTCCATCGCCTCCGTGACATCGTCCGGCGTCACGCCCAAGCGCTCCGCGAGCTCGCCGACGGTCGGCTCCCGGCCCAGCTCGTTCTTCATCTGCTCGTTGACCCGCACCACGGACTGGTGCAGCTCCTGCAAACGCCGGGGGAATCGGATCGCCGTGCCCTTGTCCCGGAAGTGCCGCTTGATCTCACCGGCAACGGTCAGGGTGGCGAAGGTGGTGAACTCAAACCCGAGGTCGGGGTCGAAGCGCTCGATCGCTTTGATCAGCCCGAGATAGCCGACCTGCACGATGTCGTCGAGCGGCTCGCCGCGGTTCTGGAACTTGCGGGCAAGAAAGTAGACGAAGTCGTGGTAGGCGTTGACGAGCTGCTCACGAATCCGCTCCTTCTCGGCCGGGTCTGTGGTTTCCCGATAGCGGCGATGGAGCGCACGAAGCTCTTCGCGGGGAATCCGCTGTTGTGCAGCCACTAACCCTTAGTTTCCGCTTGGCGGGTTCAGCCTGCCAGGTACTTGACCATCCGGAAGCTGACGTGGCCCGTGGTGGGCTCGACCTGCGGCCGGAAGTCGTCGACGAAGCACCGGATCATCTCGTAGGCGAGTCGCTGGAGCTCGGGGTCGACCACGGCGTCGTGCTTGGGCATCGGGAGCGCGTTGCCGCTCGGCATGAGGTCGACGTCGACGACCAGCGCGCGGTTCGTGGCGAAGTAGGTGAGCTTGAGGTCCGCCGGCGAGCCGAGATCGTTCGCGGCCGCGATCGCGCTGTCACACGCTTGGGTCAACGCGATGGTCAGCTCGTCCAGGTCGACCAGGCTGAATCCCAGCTGACCACCAAGGGTGGTCGCAACTCGCTTGGCGACCGGAATGAAGTCGGCAGACGCCGGGATCTTGAGCTCAGCCAGATTGCGCTTCGCCACCTATCGCCTCTTCCTTTATTCCTTGCCGTCCGTCGACTGCTGCATCTTGCGAGTTGCAGCCGCTTCCAGCTCGTCACGCTTTCGCTTTGCAGCGGCGACGCCGTCTTGAATCGCCTTGCCGACCGGGTGCTCGGGGTCGCTGACGGCCTGCCGCGCGCGCTGGGCGGCATCTTTCGCCCGCTGTACCGGCTCACTTCCGCTGAGCTCGATCGTCTTGCTGCGAAGGCTGTCGACCTGGGTCCGTCCCGGACCCGACGCAATGTAGGCTCCGGCCGCGAGGCCCAGCAGCCCGCCGAGGATGAACCAACCGAATCCGCCGCCACCGCCGTTCTCGTCAGCCATCTCTAACCTCCTAATACGGTGCGAACCAGGCTCTGCCCCGCCACCTTCACGCCATGAACCCCGGCCTTGATGCCGCGGCCGACCGCCGCCGCCCCGCCGCCGGCCGTCCTCAGGCCGACGTTGACACCGGCCGTGATGTCGTTGACGTTCCCGATCGTCTGCCGGATCTCGGGCAGCGTCTCCTTCATCTCCTCGTTGGTAGTGTCCAAAATCTCCTCAACGGCTCCAAGCGTTCCGCGCAACCGGATCAGCACGGCGGCCAGGGCCAGCGCCACGATGAGGGCGGCGGCCCCAAAAGCCAGCCACATGAAGCTCTGACTGCTCATTGAGTGAATACCCCGGGGCCTCTGACAGCAAACACAAACGCAATCTTAAGTGCGAGCGCTCGGCTTGCTCGGCTCAGGCTCTTTGGGGTCGCGGTTCGGCCGCGGCACAAACCGCGCGAGCGGCTGGAGGAGCAGGGCGAACAGGACCGCAGGCAGCACATTGGCCTGTCCCAGTCGGAGTGACGGCAGTCCGATGAAGTCCCAGAGCGCGCCGAGGCCGAACCCGACGGCCGTCATGAGCAGGACCGGCAGGTAGGACCGACGCCGGTAAGGCAGAAACGCGAAGAAGAGCTGGGACACGATCAGCACGGCAAGCGCGGCAACGATCAACCCTGGAGGGATCAGCTTCAGCAACGTGCTCCCTCCGGGTCACGGGGGTGGGTTGTCCTGAGCGAATGCCAGGTGGGTCCCCTGCCTTGGCTCTCCAAGTCCCGTCTCAGGGGGGTCCCCGCGAAATCGAAGATTTCGTGGGGTCCTCTAGCGGGCTTTTGGTCGGCTTTCCGGACTCCGGGGTCCCTAATGCTGTCGAGTTGGGCAACGCGCACATCGCCCGCAGCCCTTCGGGAGCCAGCCAATACTACGAGGCCGGCTTCTTCGGAGGAACCACTTTGATGTGCAGCTCCTCGAGCTGCGTTGGATCGACAGGGCTCGGTGCACCCAGCATCAAGTCCTGGTGGCTCTGAGTCTTGGGAAAGGCAACCACGTCACGGATGTTTTCAGTCCCGACGATCGTCATCATCAGGCGGTCGATGCCGGATGCGATGCCACCGTGCGGCGGCACACCGTACTCGAACGCGTCGAGCAAATGTCCAAATTGGGACTGGATGCGCTCTCGGCTCATGCCGAGAATCTCGAATACCTTTTCCTGCAGCTCCCGCTGGTGGATGCGAATGCTGCCGCCCGCGATCTCGACTCCGTTCAGGACGCAGTCATACGCCTTGGCCCGGACGTCGTAGGGCTTCTCAGTCAGGTGCTCCATATCCTCCGGCCATGGCGACGTGAAGGGATGGTGACCATAAGTCAGGTTGCCGAGGTCGTCCTCTTCGAAGAGGTACATCGGATAGACCCACAGGAATTTCCAGGTTCCCTGACGAATCAGCTTGCGCCGTCGGGCGATCTCGCGACGCAAGAGGCCCATCACGGTCTCTGCCTTCCTACGCCTGTCAGCAACGAGAAGGACCAGATCATCGGGACCTGCGCCTGCGGAAGATCTGATGGCTTCGATCTCGCTTTCCGCAAGATGCCGGTCAAGCGGCCCGGGAACCCATGCCAGTCCTTTCGCTCCAGCGCCCTTCACCAGCAATGCGAGCTCGTCCAATTCGCGGCGGCTCATGTCTTTACCGCCGGGTACGCCCAGGCAGCGGACGACACCACCCGCATCCAGCGCTCCACGTAGAACGGTGGCCCCCGTCTGTCGCAACGCATCGCTCACGTCTGTGATCTCAAGCTCGTACCGCAGGTCCGGCTTGTCGGTGCCGTACTTCAACAAGCACTCCTGCATGTCAAGGCGCATGAAGGGGATTTCGATTTCAACGCCGAGCACCTCCTTCCAGACCCTGGCCCAAAGTCCTTCGATCAGTGAGAAGACATCCTCTTCGGTGCAGAAGGACATCTCGACATCGAGCTGAGTGATCTCGACGACGCGGTCTGCACGCAAGTCTTCGTCGCGGAGGCAACGGGCGATCTGGTAGTAGCGACCCATCCCGGCCACCATCAGCAGCTGCTTGAGCTGCTGCGGGGATTGTGGCAGCGCAAAGAAATTGCCAGGGTGAAGTCGCGAAGGAACAATGAAGTCGCGCGAGCCTTCAGGCGTGCCCTTCAGCAACATCGGCGTTTCGACTTCAACGAATTCGTTGGCGTCCATGTAGCGATGGATCGTCTGCACCACGCGATGCCGCAACTCCAACGTCTGCTGCATGCGGGGCCGGCGAAGATCGAGATACCGGTACTTGAGCCGCGTTGCTTCATCGGCCTCGACATCGTCCTCAATCTGAAACGGCGGGGTCTTCGCCGTAGAAATGACCTCGACCTCAGATGCAGTCAGCTCGACCTCGCCTGTCCCCATGCGGGGGTTCTCGGACCCTGCAGGTCGCCGTCCGACCGTGCCGTTCACCCGCACCACGTATTCGGCCCGAAGCTCAGAAGCGGTGGCATGCGCCTGCGGGGCCTTGGTCGGATTGAACACAACCTGCACGGCGCCCCAGCGGTCGCGGAGGTCGATGAAGATCAGCCCGCCGTGATCACGCCGCCGCGCCACCCAGCCATAGAGCTCGACCTGACGGCCTTCGTCGGAGGCCCGCAGCGAGCCGCAGTGCGGGGCGGTGAAGCCGCTCATGCGAGACGCGGGGGTAGGTCCGTCCAGGCCACCTCGACCTGTTCCCCGCTCGCCATCTCTTTAAGCTGCGCGACGCGGCGCTTGGCGTCCTCTTCGGTGATCAGCACCACCCAGCGCGCCCCGAGCTTGTTCGCGGCGCGCATCTTGGCGCGAAGGCTCTTTCGCTCGTAGTCGACCCACACCGAGCGCACGGTGCGGCAGATGCGAGCGACGTCGGCGGCAGCGACATCAAGGTCGCCATCGGGGAGCACGGCGACATCGGCGACGCCCGACGCTATCGCCTCGGCCCCGGTCGCCGCCATCAGCTCGGTGACGCGATCCATGCCCGCGGCGAAGCCCACCCCGGGCGTGGACGGCCAACCCTCGGCTTCCGCCAGGCCGTCGTACCGCCCGCCAGACGCGAGAGCGTCCTGCTGGCCCGTCGCGCCCGCAGGATAGAACTCGAAGACCGTGCGCGTGTAGTAGTCGAGACCGCGGACCACAAACGGGTTGAGCTCGTACTCGATCCCCGCCGCGTCCAAAAGACGCTTGACCTCGGCCCACGCCGCCGAGCATTCGTCGCACAGGTGGTCGGTGATGCGGGGGGCGCCGGCTTTGAAGGGCTGGCATTGCTCCACCTTGCAGTCGAGCAGTCGCAGCGGGTTGCGTTCCAGTCGCAGCTGGCAGTCGCCGTGCAGCTTGTCCTTGAGCGGACGGTAGTAGGCCTTGAGCCGCTCGAGGTAAGCCGGGCGGCATTTGCCGTCGCCGATGGAGTTGAGCTCGAGGCGCAGCTGGCCGAGGCCAACTTCAAGCAGCCAGTCGTGAGCCAGCTCGATGACCTCGGCGTCGAGCGCGGCACTGCCGACGCCAATCGCTTCGATGTTGAACTGGACGAACTGGCGATAGCGGCCTTTTTGCGGGCGGTCGTACCGAAACATCGGCCCGATCAGGTAAAGGCGTGCAGGCTGAGGGCCCTGGTTCAAGGCACCCTCGAAGTAGGCGCGCACGACGCCGGCGGTTGCCTCAGGGCGCAGCGCGAGGTGCCGTCCCCCGCGGTCGTCAAAGCGATAGAGCTCCTTCGCCACTGCGTCGGTGTCCTCGCCCACTCGCTCGATCAGCTCTGCGTGCTCGATCACCGGCGTCACGATCTCGTCGTAGCCGAAGCGGCGCGCCACGTCCGAAGCGGCCTTTTCGGCGACCCGCCAGATCGCACGTTCTCGAGGCAGGATGTCGCGCATTCCGCGGACGGCTTTGATTGGTTCTGAGCGAGGCATAAGAGTGACGATTGTAAGAACCTACGGTTACTATCAGTCGCCGGTGACTACGTCCCTCATCCAGCTCATCTCGCTGGCCCTGGCCGGGCTCGCGCTGATTATGGGCGCGTACCTGCTCATCATCGGCAAGCGGCCGTGGCGTGGCGGGCTGGACGTCGGAGTCGCCCCGCGGGTCCGGCTGCTGGGCCTCAGCTACATCCTGGTCTTCGGAGCGGCCATGATCCAGATCATCACGCAGCCCAGCGGCGTGGAGGCTGAGGCGCTCGGCGGATTGATGGTCCTGGGCGGAGTGATCGTGATCCTGGTCGTCTATCTAGAGGCGCGCGCCTCGAGGCGCGAAGGGCGCGAGGACCGGCTGGATTCTCGGTTGAAAGGCTAAGCCGGCTCAAGCCCCTCTCCCTAGCCCTCTCCCCGATGGGGAGAGGGAACCACTACAGTCCCGCTCTTTCCCGGGTCGTGCGGTAGCCGGCTGCCGCTTTGAATGCTTCGATCAGCTCGTCGAGGTGCACAGGTTTGCTCATGTAGTCGTCGAAGCCCGCCTTCAGGCAGCGCTCCTGGTCTCCAGGTCCGGCCATGGCAGTCAGCGCGATCAGCCGCGGCCGGCTCCCGCGGGGCCAGCGGCGGCAGATAGCTTCAGCCGCGGCCAGACCGTCCATCTCAGGCATGAGGACGTCCATCAGCAGCGCGTCATATGGCTGCTGGGCCACCGCAGCGACTGCCTCGCGACCGTTCGACACCACGTCTGCGGTGTGCCCGAGCTTGACGACGAGGCGCTTCAGCAGGTTCTGGTTCAAGGCGTTGTCGTCGGCGATCAGCACGTGCAGCGCTCCCGGCGTCGCTTGTGCCTCGGGCTTCGCCACCGCGGCCTCGTGGACTCCCACCTGGACCATCACGTCGTGCAGCGTTCGAGCGGCGACAGGCTTGGTCAGCGTGGCCTGGATCACGCCACTGTCCGCCGCTTCTGTCACCTCGGGGCCCGGCGCCGCGACCGCGATAAGGACGATTGGCAGCTGGTCCGGCCGCTTCAACGCGCGCAGTGAAGTCGCAAGTGCAAGGCCGTCGATTTCGGGCGGCCGGTGTTCGACGACGGCGATGTCGAAAGGCTGGCCGGCCTGGACGACTGCCAGCGCCTCTTGAGGCGTCGCGGTTGTCGACGTCGCGCCCCACTGCTCGGATTGAAGGGCGAGCACGCGCCGCTCCGTGGGGTCGGCGGTGACGACGAGCACGCGCATCGCCTCGAGCGTGAGCTGGGCCGTGGTCACCGAGGCGGGCAGAACCTCAGCCAGGATCGTGAATTCGAACGACGTCCCAGCGTCCGGACCGGCCTCGATGCCGGCCTGCTCGACGCGAAGCTCGCCTTCCATCATGGCGACGAGCTGCTTGGTCGTCGCCAGGCTCAACACGGCGAGCCTGTCACCGGGCTCGAGGCGATCGCGAGGATTCGTCACGCCGTCGAGTCCACCGCGCAAGATCCGCGCCGGAATTCCTCGGCCTGTGTCGCGAATGGTGAAACGAAGAGCGACGAGGCCGCCTCTGTCCTCGACACCAAGCTCGACTCCGACACCGCCGCGAAACGTGCGCTCAATCCCTCCGTGGAGGAGCGAGAGGACGATCTGCTCCAGCCGGCGAGAGTCGCCGACGATGACGCTCGGCACGTTGGGCGCGGCCTGAAACGAAAGGTCGAGTCCCTTCGCCCCGGCCGCGTCGGCCACGATCCCGATGCAGCTCTCGACGCTCGCCCTCACATCGAACGGGTGAAGGGCGAGCTCGAACTCGCCGCTCTGGATGGTCGCAGCGTCAAGCACGTCGTCCACCAGGCGTGCGATCTGTTCGGCGCCGATCTCCACGATCGACGCGAGCTCGCGCTCTTCGCTGGACGTGGCGCTCGTTGACAGCAGGCCCGCCGCGCCCACCACCGCGTTCAGCTGGTTGCGCACCTGGTGGCCGAAATCGGCGAGCAGCTCGGCGTCCAGCATGTCGGGCTTCGGGGAGCCGTTCGGAAGGGGAGCATCGTCCATCGCCTTGGCCTCTTTTTCTAACCCACTCATGTCAGCACAGCTGGTCAGCCGGAGGCTGTTCTCTGGGCGCGAACATCGAATCAGGCATCTGGACCCCGTTGGAGACGAAATGCGCCAGGAAGTTCGACCTGGTCCCGGTCGCGGTGTGGTAGCCGACAGCCCGGCCGTCGGGCGTGACGCCGACCTGGCGGAACGCAAAGATCTCCTGCAAGGCGATCTCGCCTTCGACCATGCCAAGCACTTCGGCCACGCTGACAACCTTGCGCGACCCTCCGCGAAGGCGCTCGGTCTGGACGATGACGTTGACGGCGGACGTGATCTGGCTGCGGATCGCGCGCGACGGAAGCTCGGTGCCGGCAAGCAGCACCAGCGTCTCGAGCCGATTGACGGCGTCGCGCGGATTGTTGGCGTGAAGGGTGGACATGGACCCGTCGTGACCTGTGTTCATTGCTTGAAGCATGTCGAGCGCTTCCGGTCCTCGACATTCGCCGACGATGATTCGGTCGGGTCGCATGCGCAGCGAGTTGCGGACCAGGTCGCGGATCGAGATCGCTCCCCGGCCCTCGACGTTTTGCGGCTTGGACTCGAGGCTGATCACGTGGACCTGGCGCAGCCGGAGCTCGGCGGCGTCCTCGCACGTGACGATGCGCTCCGTCGGAGGGATGAATCCCGAGAGGACGTTGAGCAGAGTGGTCTTGCCCGACCCGGTGCCACCCGACACGATGATGTTGAGCCGGGTCTTCACCGCCGCGTCGAGGTATTCCAGGATCGCCTCGGTCGCCCCGCCGTTCGTGACGATGCGCTCTGGCGTGAGCACCTCACGGCCGAACTTTCGGATCGTGAGACACGGACCGTAAATCGCGACCGGCGGGATGACCACATTGACTCGCGATCCGTCTTTCAGCCGGGCGTCGCACATCGGCTCAGACTCGTCGACTCGCCGGCCGATGGTCGAGACGATGCGATCGATCACGCGGCGCAGGCTGTCTTCATCCTCGAAGGCCAGGCTCGTGAGCTCGATCTTTCCACTGCGTTCGACGAAGATCTGCTCCGGCCGGTTGACCATGATCTCGCTGATCTCGGGGTCGCGCAGCAGTGACTCGAGCGGGCCAAGTCCGATGACCTCGTCGAACAGGATCTCAACCAGGCGCTCTTTGTCGTTGGCCGTCACCAGCGCAGCCGGTGGCTTGGAACGGAAGTGCTCCTCGGTCAGCTGCATGAGCAGGCGCCGGATGCCGGCCCGGTTGTTGATGTCGATCGCGGCGGCGTGCCGGCTCAGGAGCTGCGCATGAATCTCTCCCTTCGCGACGGCAAGGGCCGGACTCAGAAGGGCAGTCTGCTCGGCGGTCCGCAGCTGCTCGGTGGTGGGCGGCATGCTGGGCGCAGCCCCCTCGCGCGGCACGACCCGCCTCTCGACAGGCGCGACCGTGACCGCCCCATCTCCGCCTGCCGCCGGTGCAGCGGCCGGAACCGCGATCGGCGCCTGCTGGTACCTCCGGTCAAACCGCTCTGACAGCTTCATGCCGGTCGCAGCCTCTTGGACCCCTGCAGGCGCCGCCACGCCTGGGCGGCAGCTTTCTTGACGCTGGGATCCGGGTCCTTTTCAGCGAGGATGTCCATGCCTCCGACGGCGGTCGGGTCTCCGATCATCCCAAGCGACCGGCACGCGGCGATCCGAACCTGCACTGGCCAGCGCCTGTCGTGGGCGATGCCCAGGAGCGGCGCCACCCGCAGCGCGTCCCGCCTCAACCCGCAGGCGAGCACGGTGACCGTGGCTGCCTTCTCGCTCCCGGGCTGTCGCATGAGGGCCTCGATGTCGATATCAGTGGCGCCCCGGGCCAGCGAAATCGCGAGCCGGTGCAGCGAGATCCTTCCAACCGAACCCATGAGAGCCTCGATGGCGCGCCGCCCCCCAAGCTCGGCCAGGGCGCGCACGGCGGAGTCGCGGACCGCCGGTTCGTCGTCCTGGAGCAGATCCTCGATCCAGATGACCGCCTCGGGGAGCCGGAGCGCTCCGCACAGGCGCGCGGCCGACGCCCTCGTCACCGGGTTAGAGCTGACCAGAGCGTTGACCAGCTCGTCGGTCACGCCCGAGCGGCGGAAGGTCTCGGTGATCCGCCGCTGGCCGGTCAGGCCGGGCCCCGCTCGGTCCAGCGCGGCCGCGACAGCAGCCCCGACCTGGGCTGGTTCGTTCAGGATTTCCGCCGAGGTGGCGTTAAGCGCGACGCCCGGCTCGGCGTTCAGCGCCGCGTTAAGGACCCGCTCAAGCCGCGCGGCGAGACGAGAGCGTGGACCGCGGGAAGGAGCCCCCGACCGCTTGGTCAGGCGCTGCAGATCGATCTCGGCAGTGGGCCTCGTGTTCAAAGCTATTAGTGGGATGGGCGGTCGATCCGGGGGGACGTTGGTACATTATCGGCGTTTTGACCGCCCGTGAGGTTCAAGAAACCCAACGGGCCCAGGAGGAAAAGCCACACCAGGTGGGTGCTAGCAGCGGGCCCGCCGCCGATCAGACGCCGTCCGCCTTCCAGCTCCGAGCGCGCATCCTCGAGATGTCGCCGGTATTCGCGGAGCTGGGCGACGGGGTGCTCCGGGCAGTCGCTCGACGCATGCGCGCCGTCGGCCTGACCGCCCGCGACACGCTGCGGCTCAACGCCCAGGGTGGTGACGTGGTGGTGTTCGTGGCTTCCGGCCAGGTCGAAGAGTCGATCACCGACGGCGCGGGCAAGGTGCTCCTGTCCCGCCGGCCTGCACCAGGCGACATGGTGATCCTGCCAGCGCCGCGAACCAAGGACCGCTACGTGACCAACATCTACGGCCTCACGGACGCGGTCCTCTTGACCCTCGACCGGGACGGGCTCCTCGAGGGCTTGGGCGCCGACGCCGACCAGGTGGCAGCCGCCCTCGATCGGCTCTGGGAGCAAGAGCTCTCGGCGGTCGACGCAGCGGAGATCCAGCGCTCGTCGCGCACGGCGGCCCCGGTCGTTGCGTTCTTCTCGGCCAAGGGGGGGTCTGGCGCCAGCACCCTCGCGGTCAACACGACGGCGGCGATCGCGCGCAAGTACCAACGCCAGGTGCTGCTGATCGACCTGTCCGCGCCCTTCGGGCATGCCGCCCTCTTCGCAGATCTCATCGCCACCGGTTCGATCGCGAGCGCTTCGAAGGCTTCGCCCGTTGACTTTGAAGGCGTGCTCCGAAGCAACATCGTCAACCATCGGTCCGGAATGGGCGTCCTCCCTGGCACGCTGCGGCCGGAGGAGGTCGATCTCATGACAGGCGACCTCGCGGGACGGGTGCTCGACGTTGTCGTCAGCTGGCAGAAGGTGATCCTGGTCGATCTCGGGACCTCGCTCGGTGAGGCTGCGCTTGCGGTGCTCGAACGGGCCGAGTGCGTGGTCATCGTGGTTCCGCCCGAGATCGCAGCGATGACCGACGCGCGGCGCGCGCTTGCCGTATTTCGCGACATCTTGAACGTGAGCGACAACCGCATCGAGCTCGTCCTCAACCAGCGCGTGCCGCACCCACCGCTGGATCGAGCTGCGGTGGAGTCGATCCTCGGTCGAAAAATGTCGGTGAGCGTGGGCTTCGACGATTCGCGGCCTGAGGACGCCACCCTGGCCGGAGGCCTGGTCCTCGTGCGCGACCCCAACTCCCTTGTTTCTCGCGGGGCGACGGACCTGGCACGGCTGATCCTGGCCAGCTTGAAGATGGATGGCTGAAAGCAAGGGCCGTAAACGCGGTCAAGCACTGGTCGAGTTCGCCATCTCGGTGCCGATCCTCGTCCTCCTGGTGGCTGGAGTCCTCGAGCTCGGCAGGGGCTACGCCTTTGCCATGGCGGCCTCCGACGCGGCGCGCGACGGTGCACGCTACGTGGCCGGCAAGACGTCGACGACCAACGGGCCCGGCCTGACCAATATGTGCAGTCTCGTCACGGCCGATCTGGCCGCCGTCACCACGAACGTCAGCTGCCCGACTCAGGTGAACCACGCGCCGCCTTTTGTCGCGGGCGTGGATTACACGAATCCTGTTCCCGGCCAGGCGGTGGTCGTCGTGTACTGCGGGACGAGCATCAACTGCACCGGCTCTGTGACCACGCTCTACGAGTCCGAGGTTGACGTTTACGTGTACTACGGATTCAGCGACCTGAATCTGCTCGGAGGCGGGATCACGATCTCGGGGTCGAGCCGCGCGACCACGTCCTGGTGAGGATCAGGCTCCGCCGCCCCTCCGGCGCTTCGACCACCCCCGCGCACCACGAGCGCGGGGACCCCAAAGGTAGGTGGGGAGGCCAGGCTCTCGTTGAGTTCGCACTCGTGGCGCCCGTGGTGCTGCTGATGATCGGAGCCACCGTCGACATGGGGCGCGGCCTTCTGATGTACGGCTTGCTTCAAGGCGCCTCTCGCGACACCGCCCGCCAGGCGGCGCTCGCGTACTACAGCGGCTCCAACACACTCCCGCCCGACTGCACCGCACTCGCGACGCCCTGTTCGCTGACCAACCTCCTCAACGGTGCCCACCTGCTCGACTCGCTGGGCGCGACTGTCGTCTACCAGGACTCGACCGCCATCTCCTCCCCACCCACCTACGGCACCTACGCGGCAAACGCAGACCCCACGCAGCCGGGCACGATCACGCTCGCCGGCAGCATCAACCCCAACACCGTCTACGTGTTCATCTACGAGCTGGATTCGACGCCGGGCAACCCGAGCCCGCGGTGGAGCTGTCCGACCTGTGCGGCGGCAAACGGCGCCGCGGTGCGCACTCCCGGCCATCAGCGAGCTGTCGTCGATCTGAAGCTCCGGTGGCAGCCGGTGATGGCCAGGTTCCTCGGCATCCCGACGGTGATCACGTTCGACTCGCAGACCGTGATCCGGATCGAGTACTGAATGGGTAGTCGCAAGAGGCAATCCGGACAGGTCATGGTGCTCGTCGCGGTTTCGCTGCTCGCGCTCATCGGCTCGGCCGCACTCGTCCTGCTCGCGGGCTCGGCCGAGTGGCAGAAGAACCAGCTCCAACAGCTCGCCGACCAGGCAGCGCTCGACTCGGCTTTGAAGATCGGTGTCGGCTGTGACGCAGGCAAGGCGACCACCATCATCACCGCCGCCGACAACTTCCTCGCCACGCAGCGGACGCGGACCGGCTCCCTCAGCATCTCCGGCGGCGCATGCGCCGCGCCCTACACCGGAACCGATACGTTCGCCGGAGGGCTGAGCTCGACGATCAACTACCCGTACCGAGCCCACCAGCAGCAGGTCGAGGTGGTCCTCACCCTGACCCTTCCGATCTCGCTCGGGGCCGAGCTCGGCAAGACCAGCACGACGGTGGTCCGGCGGGCTGTGGCCCAGGCCAGGCCGGGATCGGTGGCCGCCGTTTCCGCCACCACCCTCACGTGCAGCAGCGGCCAGGTGAACGTCAGCGGCAGTGTCGTCACCCAGAACCTGATCGTCCGCAGCGGAACCTGTGCGGTGTACGCCCATGCGCAGTACGACGCCACATCGGGGACTTACTCCGACCTCGGCAACGTGAGCGTGTACGCGGATGGCCAGACCTGGACCGCCCCCGGAACGTGCGTCGCCGGATCGAACCTCGGCTCAGCGAGCGCAATCTGCTCGGACGGCTACGAGCTCAGCGGTCACACCGCGCCGGCCTGCGGCGCCGCCGGCACGTCCTATCTCCTGGCCGGCGACGCGGCGATCAATCCGAATCCATGTGCCGCGGGAGTAGCACGGCCAGCCGTACCTCCCCTGGCCACCGTGCTGCCCCCGGAGCCGAACGCCGACCCCGCCGCAATTGCGACGCTTCAAGGCACGGGCGGCGCCGCTTGCTCAGCCGGAGCGGTGCTCCCAAACATCGTCGTGGGCGGGGTGACCGTCGGCACCGGGCTCGCGCCGGCACCGATCAAGGATGCAAGCGGGTTCTACCACTTCAAGCCCAGCTGCTACGGCTACGTGAACCTGGCAGCTTTGAGCGGCGGCATCTCAAATGTCCAGGTCGGACCCGAGAGTGCCGTCACCCAGACGACGATCACTGTCACGCTCCCGGCGGCCAGCACGGCGGGCACGCTGCTCGTGGCCGACCTCAAGTCCGACACCAGCCCATCGAACAAGCCGTTCACCGCGCCTGCTGGGTGGGTCTCGGCCAACAACGCGTTCCTGGACGGCACCGCGCACACACAGATCTGGTACTACCCAAACAACCCAGGCGGGATTTCTACCGTCAACTTCGGATTGAGCCCGAACAGCATCGATGGGGTCGGCCAGCTGAGCGAGTGGCGGAACGTCGCGACGGTATCTCCACTTGACCAGAGCGGGACTCTCACGGTCAGCTCCAACCAGCTCACCGCGACCATCTCGACGAGCGCCGCAACCACAGTTGCCAATGACCTCGTCATCACCGACGACGGATTCAACCACTCGGTGGGCCAGACCGTCCTTCCGGGCGCCGGGTGGACCAGCCTCGTCAGCGACGTCAACAACGGTTTTCGAGCGGAGTACCGGCTCGATCTTCCGGCGGCAGTCGCAAGTGAGACGGTGACCAGTTCGCTGGCGACCAAGTGGTCGATGGTAATCGCGGCGTTCAAGCCGGCAGCCTCAGGCTCCGGCGCCGTGCTCGACCCGGGCTTTTACTACTTCAACGGCTCCGGGTTCGCGGGCGGGGGCGGAATCTGTCTCAACGGTGGAACGCTCCTGGCGCGCGACGTGACGCTCGAGTTCGTCAACCAGGCCGGTTTCTCGTCCGGCGACTGCACCCCTGGAGGCGGCGCGGCCTGCACAGGCACGTGCCGGTTTGGGTCGACGCCGTGCTCAGTGTCAGTCTGCCCGCCAAACCTGCCCGCCGACTCACCGTCCAACCACACATGGTTCGCCGCCCCCTGCAACCAGGCGCCGTCGGGCGACGCTGCGGCCTGCCCCGGTTCCGCGTGGTGCGCGGTTGGCAACCGGTCCTGCTGGAACACGCTGATCTGGGCGCCCGCCAGCAACACCGGGCAGTTCGCGATCAAGGGCGCGGCCGTCTCGCACTGGCTGCTCGGCTCGGTCTACTGGCCCGGCACCTGCACCGACAGCGTGAACGGAACCTCCACGATTGCAGGGACCGTCTCTTGCGGCAGCCTCTCCATCTCCGCCGCGGCCGGCGCCGGCACCGCCATCGGCGGAACCTACGGGATCAGCACCGCACTCGTGGAGGCGAGTCTCGTCGAATAAGTTGCACCAACCGGCGCATCATGCCAAGCTGCAGGCCCACTTAGATGTCCATCGCCACAGCTGAGATCGGCAGGCCTCGCCGGGGCCGCCTGTACATCGTCATCGGCGCGATCCTGGCCGTGCTGGCGTTTGCGACAGCAGCCGGCCTCGCCAGCCTCCCGCTGCTGCAGACGAGCACCAGTGGAACGAGGGTCGTAGTCGCCAAGAACAACATCAGCGCCCGCACCAAGATCCAGGCTTCGGACCTGCAGTTGAGCGCGATCAACCCCGCACCGCCCCAGGCTTTCCTCGAGCTCAAAGAGGTCGTGGGTAAAGGAGCCCGCGTCGACATCCCGGCAGGTTTGCCGGTCACCGCCAACCTGATCACGACGTCAGGGGACCTGTTGAGCAGCAGCGACGTCGCCTACCTCCCGATCCCGTCAGGCTACGTGGCGGTCACGGTGCCGACCGGTGAACAGGTCGGAGTCGGAGGCTACGTGCAGGTCGGCGACCGGATCACCATGCTCGCCACGATCAACACATCGATTTTCGGAGCGACGCCTGTTTCCGTCGTGCGGACGGTGTTCCGCGATGTCGACGTCATCAGGGTTGGTCCGGCCTCGACTCAATCCACAGCTCAGGTCACAAGCAGCCTCACCCTGCTCATGACCGGGTGCGACTCCGAGTACCTCTTCTGGCTGCTCAACAACGCCGTCCTGAAGTACACGCTCGAGTCGTTCACCGACTATGCCGCCACGCCCACCCAGCCGGATCCATCGTGCCCCAAGCTTTCGTCGGCCGGTGGCGTCGGACCTAAAGAAGTGGACAAGCGCTGGCACTTCACCACCGGCTGATCGATGTCGACGATCGTCATCCTGGTCGCAGCCGCAGCCGCCATCGGAGTCGGCCTTGTCGTCTACGGGACCGTCGGTCCGGGACGGGCCGCGGCGGGCGCCGGATCCTCGGCGCGCGTCACCTATCGGACGCTGGCCGACGTACGCGAGCAGCTGCGGAGGCGGTTCGAGCCGACTGGTGCGCCGGTGTGGATCGCCGCCAACCAGACGACCAACCAGCTCGCGTCCGACCTCGCCAGCGCTGACCTGCAGCTGCGTCCCTACGAGTTCCGCCTGGTACAGGCAGGGTCGGCGCTGCTGTTCGCCGTGATCGCCCTCCTTCGTTTCGGGTTCTCGGTTCCCGTCCTGGTCCTCGCGGTGATCGGGTATGCGCTTCCCGCCCTCTACCTACGCAACCGCCGCGGCCATCGCCTGGGCGAGTTCGAGGTTGGGCTGCCGCGCGCGATGGAGCTGATGGCGAACTCGATGAAGGCCGGCCAGTCGATCTCGCAATCGCTGCGCTCAGTGGTCGAGAACGCCGGACCTCCGGTGTCCGACGAGTTCGCCCTCGCCAGGAGGGAGATCGAGCTCGGCGCCTCGATCGAAAGCGCGCTGGGCAACATGGTCAAGCGAGTGGGCAGCAGCGACCTGCGGCTGATGGTCATGGTCATCACCATCCAGCACTCAGTCGGTGGTGACCTCCCGGCGATCCTGATTACGCTCGCGGACACCATGAAGCAGCGCGCCGAGGTGCGCGCGGAGGTGCTCGCCTCGACCGCTCAGTCCCGCGCCTCGTCGCTGATCATCACGCTGCTCCCGATCGCGGCTGCGCTACTCCTTTATTTCCTGGTCCCGGAGTACTTCCGGCCGATGTTCACGAGTCCGCTCGGCTGGTTCATGCTCGGCGTGGCCGCGGTCATGCTGGCGATCGGAAACGTCATCATCCGCCGCCTCACGGCGATCACATGAGCGCGCTGCCAATCGTCCTTGGTGTCCTCGCTGCGGCAGGCGTATGGCTGCTCGCGATCGGGATCGTCGCGGCGCGCGCGGGCGATGCGACGATGCTGGCGAGGCAGCGGCTGGCGCGCCAGGAGATCGGCCTCGGCCAGAGCGCGGTCGCGCTCGAGCTGGAAAAACCGTTAGGCGAGCGCCTGCTCGCGCCCGGGCGGCGCTGGCTCACACGCCAGCTGACTCGCCTGACCCCCACCACCCAGGCGGCCAACTTCCGCAAGCAGCTCGATTTCGTCGGCGGTCCATTTGGCCTCGACCCCGCCGGCCTCCAGGCGCTCCGCATCGCGGCGGCCGCCGGCCTCGGGGCTATCGGTCTCGCAGTTGGCGTCCTGATCGGGACGACATTTGGCATCGGCATCGCGGTGCTGATCGGTGTGGCCGCCGGCTTCTACCTGCCGGTGCTGTGGCTCGATCAGCTTGTCCGCCAGCGTCGAGCAGAGCTCGAGGCGGTGCTGCCCAACGCGCTCGACGTGGTGGCGATCAGTATGGAGGCCGGCCTCGGCCTCGACCGCGCCCTGGAGCAGCTGGTCCGCCACCAGGAGGGGCCGCTCACCCTGCTGGTCGCACGCGCGCTGCGCGAGATCGAGCTCGGCCGCCCTCGAGCCGAGGCTCTCGAGGAGATGGCGCAGGCGACCGGCGTCGAAGACTTCACGTCGCTGGTGCGGGGCATCCTTCACGCGGAACGCACCGGCGTGCCGATCGCCCGGACCATCGCCGCGCACTCGGCTCAGATGCGCGTGAAGCGCCGCTTGAAGATAAGGACCGAGGCCGCCAGGGCGTCGCTGAAGATCCTGATCCCCACCGTGGGCTGCGTCTTCCCGACCCTCTGGCTGATCCTGCTGGGACCGGCCCTGATCGTCGCGCTTTCGATCGGGCACTGACCCTAGGTCAGAAAGGGGTTCGTCTTCCTCTCGCGGCCGATCGTGGTTGCCGGGCCGTGGCCGCTGTACACGACGAGCTCATCCGATTGAGACAGCAGCTTCGTGTTGATTGCGTCCAGCAATGCACGGCTGTCGGAGTTCGCGAAGTCTGACCGGCCTATCGAGCCGGCGAACAACGCGTCGCCGGTGAAGAGGCTGTCTCCGATCTTCAGCGTGACGCCGCCCGGACTGTGGCCCGGAGTGTGCAGCACCTCAAAAGCGAGCGAGCCGGCCCGAAACCTCTCGCCCTCGGCGATGCTCACGACGTTGTCCAGAGGATCGGTCGACGCCCCGAATTCGCGACGCAGCGGCCTCCCGTCTGCAACCACGTACCTTTCCGCCTCATGCACCGCGACCGGGATCGGCCCGAACGCTTCGAGCAGCGCTGGCAAACCCGCGATGTGATCGACGTCGGTGTGCGTCAACAGGATCGCCGTCACGTTTGCCTGCCTCTTGCTCGCGAGGTCGATCATCAGCTGAGGCTCGAGGTTGGCATCGATGATGACCGCGTCATTGGTGTCCTCGTCCTGGACGAGGTAGGAGTTGGTGCCGAACTGGCGGTCGGCAGTGGCCTCTATCCGAACGGTCACAGGGTCTTGCGCAACACGATGTTCCGCTCGGTCTCCCTGTAGGGCTCGAAGCCCGCGCGCAGGAACATGCTGAGCGGCCCGCGGTAATTGGACTGAGCCGAGTCGGCGCCGCGGTGGGGATACGCCTCCACCGCGCGCATCCCGCGCGCCCGTAACCGATCGATCGCTTCATCCAGCAAACGGGACGCGACGCCATGCCCGCGATACGGCGCCGCGATCACGAAGCAGGCCACGGATCCGACGCGGTCGTTGTCGGACACGTCGATGTTGAAGCGACGCACGATGTTGCTCAGCTTCGTGGTCGGGCCGTAGTTGCACCAACCGACGGGGCTGCCATCTGCATAGGCCAGCAGTGCTGTGACCTGGCCTCGGTTGATCATCTCGCTCATGTCGCGCCGGTTGTCCCCCGCCGTGCGCCCCGCCCACTCCTCGTCGGTGTGGGTGCTGTGCGTCTCCATGCAGTAGCAGGACTGCCAGGCAGGAAAGTCGCGAAATGCATGGTGGTCGAAAAAATCCTGGTAGTCCGCCAACCGCTCCGGCGTGACGTCGTGGATCTCGACCTCGCCGATCTGGGGAAGCCGCGCCAGCTCAGCCTGGGCAGCGGGGTCGGCAGCCAGGCGTAGGCCCAGCAGGATGCTGTCGGCCTCGGAGTCGAACAGGCCGCCGATCAGCTCACTCGCCTGCCATCCCATCCGAACCCGGCAACCCACCGGCGTGGGCTCAACGTCCCATGTCAGCAGGTGAGGCTCGGCGGCGGCGAAGCCCGGTGCGAAAAGGAAGCGAGTACGAAGGACGAGGCGCTGTGGCGCGCTGGCCTCCACGACCTCCGATTCCTCCATCAGCTTCCCGGTGCTGTCGTTCCATTGGATCCGTCCGCCGGCTGCGAATTCGCCCACTGGTGTGAGCCGGTAGTACCAGTCCCGTTTGCTCGGGGCCACCAACAGCTCCCAAACCACCTGAGGCGGCACGTCCAGCTCAATCGAGCGAGACGGCGGCACTTTATGACGCTTCGCGCGCGACGGTGTGGACGTCCTTCACGCCCTCGAGCTTTTCCATCAGGCGCGACAGCTGCGCGAGCGAGTCGATCTCCACAGTGGTCGAGACCACTGCGGTCTTGTCGTCGTACACGTGCACCTCGAGCGATGACATGTTGACCCGGTTCTCCGCCACCACCGTGGCGATGTCTCGCAGCAGACCCTGCCTGTCCCAGGCTTCGATCTTGATCGCGACCGGATAGAGGTGCGTCGCCTCGGAGTCCCAGTCGACCGGCACGACCCGCGCCTGGTCCTGCGCGTTGACCGCGTTGATGCAGTCAACCCGATGCACCGTCACACCTTTGCCACGAGTCGTGTAACCGACAATCGCGTCGCCAGGCACCGGCTGGCAGCAGGGCGCGATCTTGGTCATGATGCCTTTCTCCCCGCGCACCAGCACGCGCGGGGTCGGCTGGACGTTGGGGATCAGCGGGATCGCTCGCAGCTCGCCGCCCGGCGTGTCCAGGCTGAGCGCCATCCGCATCACGACGGCGTGCGGCGACAGGTCGCCGTACCCGATCGCCGCGAGGAAATCGTCGACAGCGCCGAACTTGTGCAGCGTCGCGATCTGGACGAGCTTCCCCTCGTCGAGGTCCGCGAGGTTGAGGCGGTGCATGCGGTGAAGCTCCTTGTCCAGCAGGTCGCGGCCCTTGGCCACGTTCTCCTCGCGGCGCTGGCTCTTGAACCATTTGCGAATGCGCTCCTTCGCCGATGCGCTCTTGACGAAGTTGAGCCAGTCGCGGCTTGGGCCGTGAGGTCCCTTGGACGTCAGGATCTCGACGATCTCGCCGTTCTGGAGCTCGTAGTCGAGCGGCACCATGCGGCCGTTGACCTTGGCGCCGATGCACCTGTGCCCGACCTCGGTGTGAATGCGATAGGCGAAGTCGACGGGCGTCGAATCGGACGGCAGGTTCAGCACGTCGCCCTTGGGCGTGAACACGTAGACCTCATCCTGGAACAGGTCGACCTTGACCGAGTCGAGGAACGACTCCGCGTCACCAACCTCGTTCTGCCATTCGAGGAGGCTGCGCAACCAGGACAGCTTCTGATCGAAGCTCGCGTCCTTGCCTCCTTCCTTGTAGGTCCAGTGCGCGGCGACGCCGAACTCGGCCACCCGGTGCATCTCATGCGTCCGGATCTGAATCTCGATGGGCTCGCCCGTGTGCGTGATGACCGTGGTGTGGAGCGACTGGTAGCCGTTTGACTTGGGCATTGCCACGTAGTCTTTGAAGCGCCCGGGGACCGGCTTCCACAGCGAGTGGACGACGCCGAGGACGCCGTAGCAGTCACGCACAGTCTCGACATGAACCCGGATCGCGGAAAGGTCGTAGATCTCGGAGAAGTCCTTGTTCTCCTTCGTCATCTTCTGCCAGACGGAGTAGATGTGCTTCGGCCGGCCCGTAATCTCGGCCTGGATACCCACCTTTTCGAGCTCGCGGGCGAGGATCTCGCGTAGGTCCGACACCAGTGACTCCCGATCGTGGCGCTTGCGGGCGATCCGCTTGACGACATCCTCGTATGCCTCGGGCTCGAGGTTGCGAAAGGCAAGGTCTTCCAGCTCCCACTTCACCTGTCCGATGCCCAGGCGGTGAGCCAACGGCGCGTAGATGTCCAGCGTCTCACGAGAGATCTTCCGGCGCTTCACCTCCGGAAGAGGATCGAGGGTGCGCATGTTGTGCAGGCGGTCGGCGAGCTTGATGAGGACGACTCTGAGGTCCTCCGCCATCGCGACCATCATCTTGCGGATGTTCTCGGCCTGCTGCTGCTGGTCGGAACGCAGAGCGATCCGACCCAGCTTGGTGACCCCGTCCACCAGCCGCGCGACCTCTGGGCCGAACTCGCGCTCCACCTCGTCCGCGGTGAGGGCTGTGTCTTCCACTGTGTCGTGCAGCAGCGCGGCCGCGATCGTCTCAGCGTCGAGCTCGAGGTCGGCGAGGATGGCGGCGACCTCGAGCGGGTGATTGACGTACTCCTCGCCGGACAGGCGGCGCTGGCCCGTGTGGGCGTTGGCGGCGCGCTCGTATGCCTTTCTGACCATCTGCTGATCCTTCGGATCTAGGTGGTCGGCAATTCGAAGCAGCTCTGAAACCGTCATCTGGTGCTCGCTGAGAAGTGTAGAAGGGCATATTCCCCGCCAAGTCCGAGGCTAAGCGGCGTCTCGCAACGCCCCGTTCATATCTGTATCGATCTTGGGGCACACGAACCTAGACTTCCCTATTGCCAGGTGAACTCGGAAAAGGCCACTGTCGCGCTGCGGATCGGGTTTTCGGCCGCCACGGCCGCACTCGTGCTGGTTGGCGCCTCGCTGAACGTGACGGGGCGCTCGGGAGCGGCCGCCTTCTTCGCGGTCATCGCCGGGCTGCTCGCCTTCGCGGCGGGTGCTCTCAACGTCCAGTGGCAAGGCTCGGTCCCCCTTGGCGGCGCGGCGGTGCTGCTCACGCTCGTATCAGCCGGGTTCAACCTGCGCGACCAGAACCTCTACTTGCAATTGGCGGGCGTGCTGCTCCTCGGCCTTGGGGGCTTCGTAGGCAGCGTCGCCTATCGCAGCTTCACCGGCGCGATCGAACGCCATGCCGCCGACCTGGCCGACCTCCGCGCGCAGCTCGAGCACAAGCACCGCGCCTTCATTGCGGCCACGTCCGATGCCGATGATGCCCGGCGCGTTGGTGACGTCGGTGTCTTCACGGCAAACATCGCGCAGCAGTCCGGCGCCGACTTCGCGTGCTTTTACGCCTCATCCGCGGACCGCAAGCAGTTCGTCCCGCAGCCGCCGGGGATAGGCCTCGATCGCCTGCATCCGCAGCCTGTCAATCGCAACTCGAAAGGCGCCGGTCCGCTCCTCAGCGCAATCGAGTCTGGCACCGAGTACTCGAGCAGCGACCATGCGGGCCTGAGCGAGCTCGTTCACTACCTGCCCGACGACATGCACGTCGCTGGGGTTCTAGCGGTGCCGATGCACATCGGCGAGCAGGTCGGAGGTTTTTTCCTTCTCGGCAAGAAATCCGGCGCGTTCAATGACGACGACCGAAGGCTCGCGACGACGCTGACGCTGCGCGCCAGCGCGCAGCTCGCAAGCGCTCATGCCGTCGCACTCTCGCGGAAGGAATCCGCCCGGTACTCGCTCATGAACGAGCTGATCAAGGAAACGTCAGGCAAGACGATGGACGAGACGCTGAAGCTCGTCCTGGAGAAAGGGAAGCAGGTGGTGACCTTTGACGGCGGCGCCGCCGTTCTCTTCCAGGCCGACGGAACGTATTCAGGGCTCGGCGCAGCCAACGGATCGGCGCAGATCGAAGGACTGCTCGCGAAGGTTCGCAATGGAGAGCCGGTCCTGAGGAGCCTCATCACAGCGGACGAGCACATCTACAGCGGGCTCGAGCCTGAGACGCAGGGTGGAGCCGTGAACGAGGCGCTCACACCGATCCACGGCAACGGTGGAGTGATCGGGGCGCTTTGCCTTGGCCGAAAGGGCACCGTGGGCTTCACCCAGCGCGACCTGCCCGCTCTCGACGAGCTGGGCTCGATGGCGGGCATCGTCCTGGAGAACTCGCGCATCCTGCAGGCCGTCACCGGACAGGCGTCGCAGCTCGACACGACGCTTGATGCGCTGGGCGAGGTCTCGCAGGCGCTCACCACCGTGACGCAGGGTTCGAAGGTCCTGGAACAGAAAACGTTGGAGACGGCAGTGCGCGTGACGATGAGCACAGCCGGCCTGCTGACCCGCACGACGGCGGAAGGCCATCAGAAGGTGATCATGTCGCTCGGATTCCCGTCAGCTGTGGATGCCATGGAGTTCCAGAACGGCCAGGGGATCGTCGGCTCGGTCATGCTCAGCGGTCGCCCGACCGCAATTCCCGACATCAGCGCCAGCTTCGACCTGCGCAACCCGCCCGACCTGGTCGCCTTCGGGCTTCAGGCGGCCATCTGCGTGCCGATGCTCGAGGGCGGCCACCTGTGGGGGACGCTGTCGGCGTTCGACGTCAAGAAACGCGAGTGGACCACGAACGACCATCGCGTCCTCGCTACGCTCGGCAACCAGGGCGTCGTCGCGGTCAGGAATGCGGAGCTGTACGACAACAACCAGCGCAGCATCTGGGAGCTGAAGAACCTTCAAGAGGCGCTGCAGGCCGCGACCTCGACCCTCGACCTGAACCAGGTGCTGCAGCAGGTGCTGGCGGGGGCGGCGAAGGCCTCGTCCGCGCAGATCGGCTGCCTCGCGCTAGACGACTCGGGCAGGCTCGTCCTCAAGGGAGGATTCGGCACCGACTCGACGACCGCGGAGCGACTTGCGCTCGGACTTGGCGAAGCGATCTGCCGCGACGTGATGAGCACCGGAACCGCAGTCGTGCAGGCGATGGAGCATGAGACCGAGACAGACAGCCCCCTGAATCCACGCGCGGTTCTGTGCGTGCCGATCACGCTCCGCGGAAAGCCGCAGGGCGTGCTGTTCCTGGCCAACTACCAGGTCGGCCATGTCTTCACCGACGACCACCGCAACCTGGTGACGGAGCTCGCCGCGCAAGCGGCGGTCGCGATTGACAACGCGCGGCTCTTCAAGGATCGCGAAGAGGTCATCATCGCGTCCCTCGAGGCTCTGGCCAACGCGGTCGACGCCCGCGACCCCTACACCCGGGGCCACTCCGACCGCGTCACGCAGTACTCGCTGATGATCGCTCGGCAGATGAAGTACGCGCCGCAGGACCAGGGAGCGTGGCTGCGGCTGGAGCGTGGCGGGAAGCTGCACGACATCGGAAAGATCGGCGTGCCAGATGCAATCCTGCAGAAGACTGGAAAGCTGACCGACGAGGAGTTCGTGATCATGAAGGAGCATCCCCTCGCCGGGTTCAACATCCTGAGCGGCCTGAAGATGCTCACCGACGAGCTGGTCATCGTCCGCTCACACCACGAGCGCTACGACGGTAAGGGCTATCCGGACCGCAAAAAGGGCGACGAGCTCCCGATGTTCGCCTGGATCGTCAGCGCGGCCGACGCGATCGATGCCATGACGTCGGACCGGCCGTACCGGAAGGGAATGGGACTCCAGATTGCGGTCGACCAGGTGCGCGCCGGCGCAGGCACGCATTTCCATCCTGACGTGGCAGAGGCCGTGCTCGACGCGGTCAACAACGGCACCCTGAAGGTGGCGAGCCAGAAATCGATGTACAAGGACGCACCCACCATCGGAGCATTCGAAAACCCCACATCGGCTGATCCTACTTAAGCCCCTCTCCCCGATGTGGAGAGGGGGATCCTTCTCAGTACGCCTTAGCCAGAGCCACTCGGAATTTGGCCGGTTTGCCGCAGACAAAGCATTTGCCTGAGGGCTTCGCAGTTGAGTCGATGGTCCGGATGGTCGCTCCCCCTGCTTCGGCCTTCACACGCTCCTCGCACTCCGCATCGCCCGACCACTGGACCCAGACGAAGCCGCCCCGCTCCTTGAAGTGCGCCGCGACCTCGTCGAGCGTCGACAGCTCGAACGTGTTGTCGGTCTGGAATGCCACGGCTCGCTCGAACAGCTTTTGCTGAAACGCGTCCAGCTCATCGTTCAACCGCCGGGCGATGCCGGTCACAGGCACGCTGACTTTCTGGCGCGAAAGCCGGTCGACCATCTCAACCTGGCCGGCGTCTGCGTCGCGGGGGCCGACGTTCAAGCGCAAGGGCACGCCCTTCAGCTCCCAGTGCGCGTACTTGTCGCCTGGCCTCTCGTCTCGCCAGTCGACCTTGTATCTGATGCCAGCGGCTTTGAGCTCGCGCGTCCACCCGCTGATGAAGCCTTCGACCTTGTCTCGACTCTCGGCGTCGCGGTAGATGGGAACGACGACGACCTGGGTGGGCGCGACGCGAGGTGGCACCACCAGGCCTGAGTCATCGCCATGCGCCATGACGAGCGCGCCGACGAGGCGCGTGCTGATGCCCCACGAAGTCGAGTAGCAGAGCTCCTTCTCGTTGTCCTTGTTCGAGAAGGAGATGTCGTAGGCCCTCGCGAAGTTCTGTCCGAAGTAATGGGAGGTGCCCATCTGCAGGGCGAGCCCGTCACGCATCAGCCCCTCGAGGGTCAACGTATGGACGGCTCCGGCGAAGGTTTCCGCGGGCGATTTCTTGCCGGCGAGGACAGGGACCGCCAGCCAGTCCTCGGCGATCGAGCGGTAGTAGCCGAGGATGAGCTCGACCTCGTCCATCGCCTCCTGCGCGGATGCGTGGAACGTGTGTCCTTCCTGCCACCAGAACTCGCGCGAACGCAGGAACAGTCGTGATCGCATCTCCCATCGCACGACGCTGTTCCACTGGTTGGTGAGCTTTGGCAGGTCGCGATGGCTCTGGATGTAGCGGCGGATCAGATGACCGACGATCGTCTCGGAAGTCGGCCGGACGGCCAGGGGCTCCTCGAGCTCCTCCATCCCAGCCCCCGCCCTGGTGACCCACGCGACCTCGGGACCGAAGCCCTCGATGTGCTCGGCCTCCTTGACCAGCAGCTCTTTGGGTATGAGCAGCGGAAACGCCCAGTTTTCGTGGCCGCTGTCCTTGATCATGTCGTCGAAGGCGCGTGTGATCGCCTCCCACATCGCCCAGCCGTAGGGGCGAACGACCATCATCCCCTTGACTCCGGACCAGTCCGCCATCTCCGCCTTGCGGACGACATCGGTGTACCAGCGGTCGAAGTCGTCCGACATCTTCGTGATGTCTTTCACGAAATCCTGCTGCTCTTCAATTTCCTGCTTCATAGCAATAGCTCCCGGTTGGTGATCGAGAAATCGCGTGCGGCCGCCTCGCCTGAGACGGCTAGCGCGGGAGCGGAGAAAGCCCCACGAAGTCGGAGGCTTCGCCGTGATTTCGCGGGGGCCCCTCGTGTGCCGCGATCGCGTCGATCTCGGCCAGCAGCACGGGCAACAGCTCTTCCTGTGGCACGGTCCGGTAAAGCTTACCTTTCTTGAAAATCACGCCCTTGCCGCGCCCGCCCGTGACGCCGATGTCGGCATGACGGGCTTCGGCCGGGCCGTTCACCACGCAGCCCATGACGGCAATC